>CADBEA010000017.1 GCA_902793635.1 uncultured Erysipelotrichaceae bacterium
CAGCCCGAAAGAAAATCGTTCTATTTAGAACGAATTTTCATAATGTGTATTATTCTTTAATGCATTTTGTGTTGACAAACCTTAGCGAGTTTTTTATGCGTAGAGTGTGTTGAGATAATCGACCAGAAGCTGGGCGACACCGTACAAGGCGCTGCTGTCGTCGGCGTTGTTCATACTGATGCAGAATGAAGCGTCCTCCGTGAAGCCGACCAGATAGGTGTGGATGCGGCCGTCAGCGCATTCGGCTGTGCCGGTCTTGGCGCAGACATAACCGTAGGTCCCTTCGTCGAGACCGTATCCTTCGGCGGTCGAATGCATGATGGCTTTCAGCTTTTCATCGACGGAAACGGTGATGCAGTTGTTCAGCTTATGCCGGATATGCGTATACAGCGGCAGTTTGTCGAGCTTGATTGATTCAACCACATACGGCTGCATCATTTCACCGCGGTTGGCGATCGCCTGGGCAATCAGGGCCAGATGCAGCGGTGTGATTTCGGTATTGCCCTGACCGAAGGCGGCCTGGGCCAGATAGGCAGGGGAACCGTCTCCGTAACTGAACTGGGAATGGATCGGTCCGAGGAACGGAATGTCGATGTCCTGACCGACCAGGAAATTCTCAGCCATGTTATGCAGGGCTGTCTGACCGATCTTGATGCCGAGGTTGGCGAAGTAGCAGTTGACAGAACTGTTCATCGCTGTTTCCAGATCGAGATCGCCATAGCTGTAGTAACCGTAATTGGTGATCGTGAAGTCGTCGCCTTCCGGTGTATAGGAACCGTCATCGTAGTAATAGAAGAAGTCATCTCCCAGGCCTTCTTCCTCCGCTTTCTGCAGAGCTGCGGCGGCAGTGACGATCTTGAAGGTACTGCCCGGTGGATCGTTTTCAAACGTGCCGCGGCGGAACTGGGAATCCGGTACGTCACTGTAGAGCAGGGTGCTGACATCATTGACGTCGTAGTCGATCGTACTCTGGGAAGCGAGGCACAGAATCGCGCCGCTCTTATTGTCAATGACCGTGACACTGCCTTCCTGACCGGCCAGCAGATTTTCCCATGCATAGTTCTGCAGACTGCTGTCGATGGTCAGACGGGTCGTCGCACCGCGGTTGTTTTTATCGAGCATGAATGTTGAATAGGGACTTGTATTGCCGCGGATACCGAAACGGTTCTCACCGTCGGCACTGACGGAATAGTAGCCGAGCAGCCAGGCGAAGCTGTAATTCTCCGGGTAGTCGGCGGAAATGCCGATGCCGGGTTCACCGCCGCCCATGATCAGGCTGCCGCCGCGGTCCAGAATATCTCCCTCAATGGCGTAGGGTTCAATCGTTTCATAGGTAATGGCATTCCTGGTCGCTGCCGCATCCGGTTTCAGATAAGGACTGACCAGATATTTGCCGCCCAGGAAGAACACGAACAGCAATGAGACGATCACACCGGCGATCTCGGTCATACGGATACGGGTGGCCGATACGTTTTTCTGCGGTTTCTCACTCATAGAGCGTGCCTCCTTCCTCTTCGTCAGGGTCTTTTTCGGAAAGGTGCAGAAGCAGACCGCTGAAGCAGAAGACAATGGTCTGATAGGTAAAGCCGCGGGACAGGAACGGAATCGGCAGACCGGCTAGAGGAATCACGTTGCAGGAGCCCAGAATGACAAACATCGCCTGGGCAAACAGCATGACCGTGACACCATAGACAACGACCGCGTCCTGCCGGCTTTTCGGCAGCAGGGAGATGCTCAGCTCACCGCCGGACAGCAGGATACGCAGAAAGAAATACACAGTCAGGAAGCCGATCGGCAGACCGAACGAATTGACCAGTGAAATAAAAGCCATGTCGGAATCCGGTACCGGGATCTGATTGAAGTTGACGGTATTGCCGAACAGACCGGACATCCACAGGGCTCTTTTTCCCTGCAGAAGCTGGTAACCGGCACCATAGGGATCATTGACCAGATTGGCCGTGATCGAAAAGCGCAGATAGACCTTTTTGACAATCGGCCAGATCAGTGCCGTAAAGGAATTCAGCGTGCCTGCTTCCGCGTAGGGCAGCAGGATCTTGTACAGCGCATAGGCACCGGCCAGCAGCAGAATGGTCGTAATGAAGACGGTCAAAAGATAAGTCCGCTTCAGACTGCTGTGCGGCATGAAGATAAACAGCACCGAGAGATGCAGTCCGTACAGGATAAAGAACGATCCCAGTTCGTGGATCAGCACCGAACCGATCAGATTCAGAAAGAAGAAACCGGTCGAAATCAGCAGGACATTTTTATCATTATGACGGGACTGGGAAGAAAACAAAGCACTGTAAAACATAACGGCAGCGACTTTGACGAAATCGGTCAGCTGGATGGTCAGCGGTCCGATATTGAACCAGGCGGTTGTGCCGTTGCCGTTGGCGTCGATACCGTTCACCAGCAGCAGTACATACACCGCCGCGGCAACCAGAAACATCAGCCATATCGTGAATGATTTGTTCAGTATCATCCGGAAAAGCTCATAAAAGGCCACGAAAGCAACCGCGACACATAGGGAAATCGCATATTTCAGGACGCTGTAAGGCGCCCCGACCGGCACATAGATATGTTCGATCGTGATCTGCAGAGCAACACCGATCGAAGCAAGACACGTCAGAGCCGCGAACAGTTTCATGTCACTGCTGCGGTTGTAGGCGTATGTGCCAAGGGCGGCGGTCAGAAACAGCATCGGCACCATGGCATAAAGATAGGTCATGGCGGCACTGCGTGAATGCACAAAAACCAGTGCTCCCATGATAAACTGCAGGATCACCGGCAGGACAATATAACGGGCACCGGAATCAGCGGCTGCTTCTTCCGTTTCGACTTCCATATCAGGCACTTCTTTTTTCTGAAACAACATAAATTCTCCTGATAATTTATTAGGATAGCATTTTCTGTTTGAATCGCAACATTTGTAAACGTTTTCGTTCACAAATCACATAATATGGGAGAAAATATGAATAATGAAAATGCCGGACAAAAAGACAATCAGAGCGGTCTTCCTGGATCTGGACGGAACCGTTTTTTCGCATACTTCAGGAACCATCCCGGTATCCGCTGAAAAGGCGATCGCTGAACTGCGGGCAAAGGGCATTCTGGTCTTCATTGCCACCGGACGGCATATTCAGGAACTGAAATGGCTGAAACTGGATGATTTTCCGGTGGACGGGTGGATTACAGTTAACGGGGCTTATTGTTATAATAATAAAGGAAAGTATTACAGTGAACCGATCGATCCTTCCGATATCCGCACGCTCGTAAATGCGCTTTCCGCTGATCCGTTTCCGTGCATGTTTCTGACAGATGATGAGATCTTCATCAATGTGGATGACGCCCATGTCAGAGAGTCGCAGGCGAAGATCCATACGCCGATGCCTGATATCAGACCAGCCGAAGATGCTCTCGGGCAGGAAATCTACATGCTGGTTCCGTATGCCGAAGACAGCCGCTGGCTGCCGGTCCGGAAACAGATGAAACATGTGCAGGACACGCGCTGGACCGACCTGGCACTGGACGTGTATTCAGATCAGTGCGGCAAGGATCAGGGAATCAGAGCGACATGCCGGCTGTACGGCCTTGCTGAATCCGAAACACTGGCGGTCGGTGACGGGCCGAATGACGAAGCGCTTCTGAAAGCCTGCGGCTGGAAAGCGGCGATGGGCAACGCGGTTGAAGAAATAAAAAAACTGGCGGATTTCGTCAGTACTGATATTGATAATGACGGCCTGAGAAATGTCTTTGTGCATTATGGCCTGCTTGAGGAGTGAACACCATGAAAAAACTGTATGGAACTACGGCAAAGGGAGAAGACGTATATCTCCATATCATTGAGAATGACGCGGTCCGTATCGGCGTACTGGACTATGGCGCCACGCTGGTTCTTTTTGAACACAAGGGAACCGGTACCGACGCCGTGCTCGGATATGACGATCTGGCCGGTTATGTGAACCAGCAGGGCAGTTGCATCGGCGCATCCATCGGCCGGACTGCCAACCGCACCGGCAAAGGGGTCTTCTGCCTGAACGGCAAAACATACCATCTCGCTATCAACAATAACGGCAACAGCCTGCACGGCGGTCTGGAAGGCTTTGACAAAAAGGTATTCACTGCTGAAGAAAGTGAACAGGAAGTGATCTTCCGGCGGCTCTCCCCGGATATGGAAGAAGGCTATCCCGGCAATCTGCAGGTCGAGATTTGCTATACGCTTCTGCCGGACGGCTTTGAAATCACCGCTTCGGGCAGTGCCGATCAGGACACACTGTTCGCCTATACCAACCATTCATATTTCAACCTGACCGGCAAGGACAGTGTCCTCGATCATGTGATCGAAATCCCGTCAGATTATTATGGTCTCTCAGACGAAAACGGCATGATGAAGGATCAGCTGGCGGAAGTCAGCGGCACACCGTTCGATTTCCGCGTTCCGAAACCGCTCGGTCAGGATATCGCCTCTGAACATGAACAGATCGTCGTTGCCAACGGCTATGACCATTACTATGACATCGAAGGCACCGGCATGCGCCGCATGGCTGTCTGCCGGGCCGGTGGTCTGGAACTGACGATGGAAAGCGACTTCCCGGGCTTCCATCTCTATTCCGGCAACTTCCTGTATGGTGACACCGGCAAAAAAGGCCATGTCTATCCGCCGCGCAGCGGTGTCTGCTTCGAAGCGGAATACTATCCGAACGCCATCAACTATGACAGCTCCTTCACCAAGCCGATCGTCAGGGCCGGCACGGTGCAGACCAATCATATCCGATTCCATCTGAATGCAAGCCGGGAACACTGACCCGGTCTGATAGGAGGCATGCAATGAAAACCTGGACAGATAAAGAGAAAAAAAGAACATTATCGATCTACGATCATCACGAACTGCGGCAGCTCCACGACCGGATCGTCCAGTCCCCCTGGCGCGAAAAATTCCATATTCAGCCGGTCACCGGCCTGATGAACGATCCGAACGGTTTCTGCTTCTTTGACGGCAAATGGCATCTGTTCTATCAGTGGTTCCCGTTCGGGCCGGTTCATGGTCTGAAGCACTGGTACCATGTCGAGAGCGAAGACCTCATGACCTGGGAAAACAAAGGCCTGGCCATGAAGCCGGATCTGCTTTATGACAACATGGGCTGCTTCAGCGGCAGTGCCCTGATTGAAGACGGCACCCTGTATCTGGCTTATACCGGCAATAATAAAGACGTTTTCGGCAAAAGGCATCCGTATCAGGTGCTCGCCTGGCTGAATGAGAAGGGTGAATACGAAAAACTGGATCACCCGCTGATTGGTCAGCTCGAAGACTATACGGAACATGTCCGTGATCCGAAACTGTTCAAACACAACGGCAGATACTATATTCTGCTCGGCGCACAGGATAAGGAAGAACACGGCAAATTCCTGATTTTCTCCTCTGACGAACTGAAACAGGGCTGGAAGATGGAAGGTGAACTGAAAGTCCGCGGCTATGATCATTTCGGCTACATGGTCGAATGCCCTGATCTTGAAAAAGTCGGCGACGACTGGGTGCTGCTGTTCTCACCGCAGGGACTCGAAGCGGAAGGTGAACTGTACAACTGCAAGGACAACAACGTATATTTTATCGGTAAGATGGATTTCGAAAATCTCGAATTCGTTCCGGAAGGACCGTACCGTGAACTTGACCGCGGTTTCGACTTCTATGCCGCTCAGTGTGCCATGCAGGAAGAATATCCCGATACCGCCGTTCTGGTCGGCTGGGTCGGCTGCGGCGGCTATAAGTATCCGGCCACGGATGAAGAAGGCTGGGCAGGTCTTCAGACGCTGCCGCGGGAACTGACGGTGGAAAACGGCAGACTGCTGCAGAAGCCGGCCCGTTCTCTTGCTGGTCTGCGCGGAAAGAAACTGTTCGAGGCCAGAAACGGCAGTATCGTATCCGATACCATGCACGGTCTGATGCCGCGCACAGCCATCATGCGTCTGGACGATCCGGAAAACGAATCCATTCAGCTCAATCTGTTTGCCCGCAGCCGCAAAAACGGTTTCGCCATCAGCTATGACAAATTCCGCCGCAAGCTCGTCTTTGACAGAGGTGATCTGATCCATCAGTGCAACGAGGAATTCGGCACATCCCGCACCATCACGCTGGAAGACGGTCTGAAGAGTCTGGAAATCTATCTGGACAGAAGCAGCGTGGAAGTCTTCGTCAATGACGGTGAGTATGTCGTCTCCGCCCGCATCTTCCCGACTGCGGAAGAAAACCTGATCCGCATGGGCGGCAAGAATATCGACCTCGTCATTTATGACACCAATACGACAGTGGAAGATTCCTTCGTGATTTAAAAAAGTATACAGACGGACCAGGCGGTCCGTCTTTTCTTTTGGCAGACATTTCAGTATAATTATGTTTAGTGAAATGAGGTGTCGATATGATCAGAAGAGCTGCCGAAAAAGATCTGGAACAGATCCTGAATCTGCTGCATCAGGTGCTGGAAGTACATGCGAAACTGCGGCCGGACCTGTTTATTCCCGGAACCACCAAGTACTCTCCGGAAGAACTGAAGGAACTGATGCGGGATGATCAGAAACCCATTTTCGTCTGGACGGATGATGATGACGTGACCAGAGGCTATGCCTTCTGTGTGATCCATGAGCCGGTGATCAGTGAGAACATGGTTCCTCACCGCAGTCTGTATATCGACGATCTGTGTGTGGATGAAACCTGCCGCGGCAGACATATCGGCGCTGACCTGTTTGAATTTGTAAAAAAGGAAGCGAAAAGAAGAGGCTGTTACCATCTGACCCTCAATGTCTGGGACGGCAACAGCAGCGCGCTGACTTTCTATCAGAAACGTGGTTTGAAAACCCAGAAAACGGTCATGGAAATGATCCTTGATCAGGAATAGAAATGAAAAAAGGGATACCGTATGGTGTCCCTTAAGCTTTTCTCTCATCTGTGAAGCAGACGACGCCGAGGAATCCGGGCCCGACGTGACAGCCGATAACCGGTCCGAGTTCATATATGGAAACGGGCGTTCCTTCCGGCAGTCTTTCCTTCAGTAAATCCATTAGTTTTTCGCAGTCTTCCGGGCAGTCGCTGTGGGTGAGGACGAATTCATTGCCTTCACTCCGGGCATTTTTGAGAACGTCTTCCAGAAGCTGATGCATGGCTTTCTTGCGGCCGTGGATCTTGCTGTAGGCAACCAGCGTTCCGTCATCGGGAATATAGATCAGCGGCTTGATTGCCAGCAGAGTGCCGACGATTGCTGAAGCGTTGGACAGTCTTCCGCCGTGCCGCAGCCACTGCAGATCGTCGATCATAAAGCGGTGGGCGATATGCATTTTGTTCTCTTCCACCCATCTGACCACTTCGTCAGCCGAAGCGCCTGCCTCTTTCATGGCAACCGCCTTGCGGACCAGAAGACCGAGGCCGATCGTGATGCAGCGGGTATCAATGATACGGACATCCGCCGCCGGCATTTCTTCCTTCAGCTGGTCAAGGGCGTTCAGTGAGTTTCCGTAGGAACTTGAGATCGCTTTGTCCATATCCAGGAAGATGACGGTTTTGCCGTCTTCCGTCAGGTTACGGAAGAATTCATAGTAGGCGTAAGTCGTGATCTGCGACGTGTTCGGGAACGTGCCGCTGCGCATAGTCGCGTAGATGATGCGTTTGGATGCGTCTGTGCAGTTGTCCTCATGGACGGCACCGTCAATTTCGAAGGTATATGAAATCATCGGAACATTATGTTCCTGCAGCCATGCCTGATCCAGATCACATGTCGATGCGGTCGCGATCACATATTCTTTCATACTACCTCCATTACGTTTACTGATTACCCGTAGCAGTCAACATTGTACTGGATATGAGCTTTCAAAATCAATATCAATGCTGAAAATAATGGCCAAAAAGAAAATACCGCATCACTGCGGTACCTTCTTGGCTCTTGTTTTGATCATCTCGATCAGTTCTTTCATCTGGCTTGACCGTTCCTCACCGCGCCGCATCGCGAACACGACTTCCAAGGTGACACGCGGATTCAGCGGCACCGCCACGATACCCGGCTGCTGGGCGACCATCAGGGTCGATACCGGCAGAAGGGCGACACCTTTCTTTTCCGCCACCATGGGAAGGATCTGATCGACCGTCGAAGTACGGACGTTCTCCGTGGAAATATGATTGTCTTTCAGAAGTTTCCAGCTCAGTCCGTAAGAGGAAGAATACGGGTTGTTCAGATAGAAGAGTTCATTCTTCAGGTCGGTGATATGGACAGAACTCTGCTTGGCGTATTTATGGCCTTCCCAGAGAATGACCATCAGTTCATCTGACGCCAGCCGGTAGTTTTCCGTCCGCATTCCCGCCAGCATGTTCTTACGGATGACGATGGCATCGTAATAGTCATCCTGCAGACCGGCGATCAGGTTGCGGCCGTCGGTTTCCTCAATGCGCAGATTGATGCCTTCGTGATCGCTGATAAAGCGGTTGAAAACACGGTTCAGACGGTACTGCTTCATGATCGGCAGAGTACCGATGATCAGCATCTGCTGTTCCTTGTCACGGAAACGGTCCATGCTGCGAAGAACTTTGTGGTACTGCTTGATCAATGGCGCGGACTGCTGAAACAGCGCTTTGCCGGCTTCCGTCAGGACACCTGAGTTGGTTCCTTCCCTGAGGAACAGCAAAGAACCGAATTCCTCTTCCAGGCGCAGGATTTCTTTGGCGGCAGAAGAGTTGAAACGATGCGCTTCACCATTCGGTGTCAAAAAGACTTCACTCTGTGCAGTCGCGACAAATACTTCCAGATCTTCTATTCTCATGATACTTAACTCCGTTGTTTATTATTGTTTTCCATATTATATCATGATTCAGAAAGATAGTTTCCAATATAATGGAAACAGGGAGGCCGGTATGAAAGTGTTTGCGAGCGATTTTGACGGTACATTGCGTTTCTATGAGAACGGCCGTATCTTCAGCTATGATGAGGACAGCCGCGCTGTGCGCTCTTTTCAGCAGAACGGCGGCCTGTTCGGCATCTGTACCGGCCGGCCGCTGGACGGTATCCTGGCAGTCCTGGACGGCAGTTTTGTGCCGGATTTTTATCTTGTATCTTCCGGTGCTGTCCTTGCCGAAGTGAAAAACGGTAAAAAAGAGATTATCAGGGAAAGCACCATTCCGTTATCGATTGCCAAAAAGATATATAATCAATTTAAAGATCAGGGCATATTCTATTTTCATGACGAAGGAAAGATCTACGGCATCGGCGGCAGGGGAGAGCCTTCCCTGGTTCAGGCTTCCGTGGATGATGCGGATCAGCTTCCGGCTGACCATATTACCGGTCTTTCCATCGGCACTGCCAGCGTTCAGAAAGCGGCCGAGACAGCTGCCTTTATCAACGCCGCATTCGGAGAATATGTCACTGCTTTTCAGAATGTGGAATATCTTGACATCATCAGGGTCGGACAGTCCAAAGGCACCGCCGTCCAGGCCGCAAAACAGCAGTATCATGCGGATCTGATCTTCGGCATCGGTGATTCCTTCAATGACATTCCTATGCTGGACGCGGCAGATGTATCCTTTACGTTCCGCTCTTCACCGCCGGAAGTCAGAGCCCATGCCGATCATGAAGTGGACAGCGTGGCGGAAGCACTTGCTATTGCTGAAAGAATAAAATAACGAGGAGGAGTTATGCGTTACATTGAATTTGGTTCATCTCCACAGCGTGTTTCCGTAATCGGCGCAGGATCCATGCGCATTGCGGGAATGGACGAACAGACAGCCGATACCTTTATGAAAACGGCAATGGATGCGGGCATTAACTTTTTTGACCATGCCGACATCTACGGCGGCGGCAAAAGCGAGGAAGTGCTTGGCCGCATTTTAGCCAAAGAACCTTCTCTGCGCGAGAAGATCTTCATTCAGTCCAAGTGCGGCATCCGCCAGGGTTTCTTCGATTTCTCGGAGATCTACATCCTGAGCGCTGTCGACGGCATTCTGAACCGTCTGCAGACAGATCATCTGGATTCACTGCTGCTGCACAGACCGGACGCGCTGATGGAACCGGCCGAAGTTGCCTCCGCGTTTGAAAAACTGTATAAAGCGGGCAAGGTCCGTAACTTCGGTGTATCCAACATGAATCCGATGCAGATGGAACTGCTGAAGACCAAGGTGGCATATCCGCTGGTATGCAATCAGGTACAGATGAGCGTTGCTCATACCCCGATGCTTGATGCCGGCTTCAATGTCAATATGAATATCGATCCGTCCATCAACAGAGACGGAAGCGTTCTCGAATACTGCCGGATCAATGACATGATCATTCAGACATGGTCACCGCTGCAGGTCGGCTACTTCACAGGCACATTCCTGAACAACGAAAACTTTGCCGATCTGAACCGTGAACTGCGGGCTCTGGCGGATGAATACGGCGTCGGCGCCGACACCATCGCCTACGCATGGCTGCTCCGTTACCCGGGCCGCATGCAGGTCATTACCGGCACAACATCGCCTGAACATCTGCGTTCGGCTGCGGCAGCAGGCGATATCTCGCTTACCCGTGAAGAATGGTACGCACTCTACAGAGCAGCCGGCAACAGACTGCCTTAAGAAAGAAGGGAAAAATGAATCTGAACGAAAAACTGCAGAAATACAACGAATGGGTCTTCCGCATGTCCGCATACCGGATGGCTCTTTCCATCATCACCATCGACAAGCTGACGGTCGCTCCGGAAGCCGGTGCCGACTATCGTGACAAGCGCACGGCATTCCTGGCCGGCGAACTGTTCTCCGTGCAGACGGATCCGGAAATGGAAAAGCTTCTGAACGAACTGCGCACGGAAGAAAACCTGGACGGGGAAACAAAGAAAGCGGTGGAACTGTACGCTAAGATGGTCCACGATACCGTGTGCATTCCCAAGGATGAATTCGTCGCTTCCGAGGAACTGATGAACGCTTCCTACAACGCCTGGCTGGAAGCCAAGATGAAAAACGACTACAGCATCTTCGAACCGTATCTGAAAAAGGTCATTGAAACCATGAAGAAGCGGTACGAATACCGCGGCAGTGACATGCCTCTGTATGATCAGATGCTGGATGACTACGAACCGGGCATGAACCGGGAAAAATACGACGCTTTCTTCAGCGCGCTGAAAGAACGGCTGGTACCGCTGATCAAAAAGGTCACGGAAGCAGAACAGATCGATGAGTCTTTCCTGCATCAGGAATTTGACACGGCTGAACAGAAGAAGTACATGGATCAGATCCTGGCATATCTGCACTTTGATCCATCCTGGGGCTATCAGAACGAAACAGAACATCCGTTTACCGACGGCACATGTTCCAACGATATGCGCACGACGACCAAGTATCTCAAGGACAATGTCGTTTCCGCTATTCTCTCCACTGTTCATGAAGTAGGGCATGCGACCTACCAGCATGACGTCGACGAACGCTACGACGGAACGATCCTCGCGGCCGGCATTTCCTCCGGCATGCACGAATCCCAGTCACGTCTGTTTGAAAACTACCTGGCGAGAACCAAGGCCTTCTGGGAAGCAAATTATGAAGGCCTGCAGAAACATTTCCCGCAGCAGCTTGGAAACGTCAGCTGCGAACGGTTCGTGAATGCTCTCAACATCGCCAAGCCTTCCCTGATCCGCACGGAAGCGGATGAACTGACATACCCGATGCATATTCTGATCCGCTATGAGATCGAGAAGGGACTCTTCGACGGATCCATTTCCACCGAAGGACTGGACAAGACCTGGGACGATATGTATGAGAAATATCTCGGTGTCCGTTCAAAAACGGCGTCTGCCGGCATTCTGCAGGATGTGCACTGGTCCGGCGGCAGCTTCGGCTATTTCCCGACCTATGCTCTCGGCAGTGCCTTTGCGGCGCAGTTCGTCAGAAAAATGCGGCAGGAGATGGATGTCGATGAAGCACTGCGCAGCAATCATTTCGATGCCTGCATCAGCTGGCTCAAGGAACACATCCACAAATACGGCTGCCGTTACGATGCCGATGAGATCATGAAAATGGCAACTGGTGAAGCATTCAATGTGAATTACTATCTGGATTATCTGGAAGACAAATACACAAAGCTTTACAATCTCTGAAAAACGAAAAGCCCGGCAGGGCTTTTTCTTTGCTTTTCTTAATGTCTGTTCAATAATATAATAGGAATGTTTTGGAGAACAAACTATGAGTGAAGAAAAGTCTTCCAAGGTAAAAAAGTCGATTATATTAAGCGGTCTGGTGGGTACCGGCGGACTGTTTGTGGCCAAGGCACTGGGTCTTGTCTACTCCATTCCGTTCTCTTCGATCCTGCAGTCAGACGCGTATATGAGTTATTACGGTACGGCTTACCGTATCTACAGTTATATTCTGAATGTCTTCACAGCCGGCTTCCCGTTTGCCATATCGACACTCGTCGCCCGCTATACGGTCAAGAGTGACAGTAAAGCCCTGATGACGATCAAGAAGATCTCACTGATGGCGATGCTGGTGACCGGCACGGCGGGAATGCTGCTGATGCTGCTGCTTTCCGGCATGCTGGCGAATCTGATCGCGCCGGGTGAGGATGTAATGATCATGGCCACCGTACTCAGAGTACTGGCCATCGCCATCTTCTTCGTGCCGCTGCTGTCGGCCTTCAGAGGTTTCTATCAGGGCCGCAAGGAAATGCAGGAATATGCTTTCTCGCAGGCGTTTGAACAGCTGTTCCGTGTCGCTTTCCTGCTGAGTACGGCTTATCTGGCTGTCTATGTCATGGGTAAGGAGCGCAAGCTGGCTCTGTATCTGGCTGTTCTTTCGACATCGGTCGCGGCGATTGCCGGACTTCTGCAGATCTTTGTCTTTGACCGCCGGAAATATCCGGAAATCGTCAAAGAGGCGGAAGCACAGACGACAGCCACAAGAGCACAGAACAAACTGATCCGGGAGTTTATCTCGCTGGCTATTCCGTACCTTCTGGTAGCGATCCTCGGTTACGCGGATGATATCTTCAATTCCGTGATCCTGCCGCTGGGTCTGAGAATATACGGCTACAGCCAGTCGGAAATGAATGTCATCCTGTCCGCTTTCAACTACGTCGGTACGAAACTGACGGCGATCCCGATGATCCTGGCACCCGGATTTACCTCAGCCCTGATTCCGCATATCGCATCCTCGCTGGCTGAGAAGGACAACCGCAAAGTCGCATCCAATGTCTATGACTGTCTGGATACGGTACTGTATGTCGGTCTGCCGGTGGCGTTCGCCATCTTCCTGTATGCTGAAGATGCCTATCATCTGCTGTTCTATACAAAGGATATCACCGCATCCAGCAATGTCATCCGCTGGATCTGGCTGGAAGGGTTCATGGGAACGATCGCGCCGATCGTCACCAATATCATGATGACGCTGGGTCTGAGAAAGAGCGTCCTCAAGAGACTGACAGTCTGTCTGGTCATCAAAGCAGCGATCATGATCCCGCTGATCATGCTGGTAGGCTATCCGGGAACAGTTCTCGCAACGGTGATCTCCTATGGCTATCTGGTGCTGTTCAATCTGCATGAGATCAGCAAATCCTTCTCCATCAGTTTCCGCAAGGTCGGCATCATTCTGCTCAGAACAGTGATCGGTGTCGCTGTCATGGCAGGGGTATGCTTCGGCCTGAAGGCAATCGGCCTGAATTCCGTCAATACCGGCCGTCTGCTGGGTCTGCTGAAAATCTTTATCAACCTGGTTCTGACCTTCGGTGTCTATCTGCTGATCACTTATTTCATGAAAGTGCCGCAGATGGTCTTCCACCGTCAGTTCCGGCTGATTCGGAAGAAATCGTCATGATAACCAAGCCCGCTGATAAAACAGCGGGTTTTCTTATGGCTGAAATGTATCCTCATATGTTCCGGTATCTGAATATTGACAAACACAGTTAGTAATACTAAACTAACTAATAGTTAGATAAGCCTAACATTTATGCTGTCATGAGACAGGAAAGGAGAAACAGTATGATGCCATTAACATTTGCAGGAAAAGGCGAACAGGTGCAGATCATGAAGATCAACGGCAATGCCGAAGTGAAGCAGCATCTTGCCGATATGGGATTTGTTGTCGGCGGCAATGTAACTGTCATCTCTGAGGCAGACGGCAATATGATCGTCAACATCAAAGAATCACGGGTGGCGATCGGCAAGGAAATGGCTTTAAAAATCATGATTTAGGAGGGGAATATGAACACATTGAGAGATGCCGCAATCGGATCGACCGTAAAGGTTGTCAAACTCCACGGCGAAGGCGCCGTAAAGCGCCGGATCATGGACATGGGAATTACAAAAGGCGTGGAAGTCTATGTCCGTAAAGTCGCACCGTTAGGGGACCCGATCGAGGTTACGGTGCGCGGATATGAAGTGTCTGTCCGTAAAGCGGATGCGGCTATGGTAGAAGTGGACTGATTTAGAAAAGAGGATGAAATGGCTGATAAGAAGATAACGATTGCGCTGGCCGGCAATCCGAACAGCGGCAAGACGACGCTGTTCAACACTCTGACAGGCTCCAATCAGTTTGTCGGCAACTGGCCGGGCGTTACAGTTGAAAAGAAGGAAGGACGTCTGAAGAAACATGACGATGTCATGATCGAAGACCTTCCGGGTATTTACTCTCTGTCTCCGTATACGATGGAGGAAGTCGTATCCAGAAACTTTCTGATCGACGAAAAACCGGACGGGATCCTGAACATCGTCGACGGAACCAACCTGGAAAGAAACCTGTATCTGACGACCCAGCTTTCCGAACTCGGTATTCCGATGGTCGTGGCCGTCAACATGCTGGACCTTGTCGAAAAGAACGGGGACACGATCGACCTGGATAAACTGAGCAGTGTGATCGGCTGTCCGGTCGTGGCGATTTCCGCCCTGAAGGGAACGAATGTCGCGGAAGCAGCGGAAAAGGCAGTCGCGGCAGCCCGCAGCGGCAAAGCTCCCAAACCGGCGGAGTTCTCCGCTGACACAGAAGCGGTTCTGCAGAAAATCGCAGACCTTCTGCCGAACGTTCCGGAAAGCCTGAAGCGCTGGTATACGATCAAGGTTTTCGAAAGAGACGACAAAGTCATGGCCCGGCTGAATCCTGACAGCAGGATCAGCGATATTATCAAAGCCGCGGAAACCGCCGCGGATGACGATTCCGAATCCATTATCACCAACGAACGTTATGAATTCATAACCAGAAGCCTGCAGGGCGTCTACAGCAAGAAGGGTGCCGGCGAACTTTCCGTATCCGACAGGATCGACAAGATCGTCACGAACCGCTGGCTGGCACTGCCGATCTTCTTTGTCATTATGTGGCTCGTTTACTATGTATCGGTCACGACCGTCGGCACATGGGTCACCGACTGGACCAATGACGGTCTGTTCGGAGATGGTTACTTCCTGTTCGGCAACGGCCGTGAACAGTACGACGAGGCAATGAACGGTTACTATGCTGAGAACATCTGGACTGACGAAGTCGTCGCCAATGTTGACAAAGCAGTGGAAGCAGGCATTCCGGGTGCCGATGAAATCCAGGCGGCGATCGACGACGAAGACTACGGCGCTTTCGATGAAGCATATGAATTCTACGGCGTCGAACTCGATGAAAAAGAGAATGGCGTTTACAGCATTTCCGAAACAGTCGATGCCGCACTCGAAGCTGAAGACGTTCCGGCTCCGGAAGACTACGGCACATGGGTCAGAGGTGTTCCGGTCGTCGTGGAAGGATTCCTCGATGGTATCGGTGTCAATGACTTCCTGAAAGGACTGATCATTGACGGTATCATCGGTGGTGTCGGTGCCGTGCTCGGCTTCGTTCCGCAGATGCTGGTTCTCTTCCTGTTCCTGGCTTTCCTGGAATCCTGCGGTTATATGGCGCGTATTGCCTTCGTCATGGACCGTCTGTTCCGTAAGTTCGGTCTTTCCGGCAAATCCTTCATTCCGGTGCTGATCGGTACCGGCTGCGGTGTGCCGGGTGTCATGGCTTCCCGTACGATTGAAAATGAACGTGACCGCCGTATGACGATCATGACCACAACATTTATTCCCTGCGGTGCCAAGCTGCCGATCATTGCCATGATCGC
This sequence comes from uncultured Erysipelotrichaceae bacterium, assembly GCA_902793635.1. Taxonomy (GTDB): domain Bacteria; phylum Bacillota_I; class Bacilli_A; order Erysipelotrichales; family Erysipelotrichaceae; genus Bulleidia. The sequence continues at coordinate 16,071 of CADBEA010000017.1, forward strand.
CACCGCGCTGTTCCACGGCGCTGCCTGGGTCGCGACATCCGCGTATTTCCTCGGTATGGCAGCTATCATCGTATCCGGTATTATCCTGAAGAAGACGAAGATGTTCGCCGGTGAACCGGCTCCGTTCGTTATGGAACTGCCGGCATACCACTGGCCGACCGTTTCCAATATCCTGCGTTCCACCTGGGAGCGCGGCTGGTCCTTCATCAAAAAGGCCGGCACGATCATCCTGCTGTCATCCATCGTTATCTGGCTCGGTTCCACCTTCGGATGGACCGACGGAGCATTCGGCTGGAATCCTGAACTGGAACTGGAAGAAAGTGTCCTCGGTGCCATCGGCAATGGTGTCAAATGGATCTTCGCACCGCTCGGCTTTGACAACATCAAGGCTACGATCGCCACTGTCATGGGTCTGGTCGCCAAGGAAGAAGTCGTTGGTGTCTTCGGTGTCCTTGACTTCGAAGGACTTACACCGCTGGCCGGCTACAGTTTCCTGGCCTTCAACCTGCTGTGCGCTCCGTGCTTTGCCGCGATCGGTGCGATCCGCAGAGAAATGAACAACGCGAAATGGACATGGTTCGCCATCGGCTACCAGTGCCTGCTTGCCTATGTTGTCGCCTTCATCATTTACCAGATCGGCGGAGCCTTCACTGGTACCGGAAATGCCATCGGTATGATCGTCGCAGTTGCTCTGATCGCCGTGATCGGCTGGCTGCTGTTCAGACCGTACAAGGAAGCAGCCCGTCTGGAATCCATTACTGCCTGAAAGGTGTCATAAAAGAAAGAATGGTGCATTATGGTTCATGAACTGACGAATGCCAGGATCAGATACCTGATTGCCTTATGGGAACTTGATCCGGAAGGAAGAGGGATCCGCAGTATTGCCCTGGCCAGAAAACTGAATGTTTCAAGGCCCAGTGTGCATGCCATGATCGAGCGTCTGACAGACAGCGGTTTCGTGAACAAGGAACACTACGGCATCGTCTATCTTTCCGCAAAAGGTGTGAAAGCAGCTGAGCATTACCGAAGCCGCATGAACAGCGGAATCTGATAACAGCAATCAAAAGCGAATTCTGCAGATAAGACAGAGTTCGCTTTTTCTTATGCAAAGCAGAAAACATTCATATTTTTCCGGAATGCTGTTTTTGATTCATGATAAGATTCATTATAGAAACGTCAGTGAATTATGAAATACAACGCCTTCATTTCCTACCGGCACACCGAGCGCGACAGCGCTGTCGCCCATGAGATCCAGAAACGTCTGGAACGTTTTCGTATACCTTCCGCGATCCGTAAGCAGACCGGCATTGAACGCATTGACCGGCTCTTCCTTGATCAGGCGGAACTGGATATCGGCAGCGATCTGTCAGAAAAGATCGACGAAGCGCTGGCTGCTTCGGAATATCTGATCGTTATCTGTTCGCCGGCTTACAATGAATCGAAATGGTGTCTTCATGAAATTGAAGAGTTTTTAAAGACGCATGACCGTTCGCATATCCTGACGGTGCTTTCGGAAGGGGAGCCGCCGGCGGTTTTCCCGGAACGTCTCTGCTCATACGAAGAAACGATCACCGCGGAAGACGGATCTGTGACAGTTGTCAGCCGGCCGTGTGAGCCGCTGGCCTGTGACTACCGGCAACCGTTCAAGGAAGCGGATAAAACCGAACTGCCGCGTCTGGCAGCTGCCCTGATCGGCTGTTCGTATGATGAACTGATCATGCGGCGGGCTCAGTACAACCGGCAGAGGATGCTGATAATGACGAGTATTATCGCGGTACTCTCAGCCATCGCCATTTCCTATCTGCTGTATTCCAACGCGGTGATCCGCAGCCATTACCGACAGACACTGATCAAGGAATCCAATACACTCGCGGTACAGTCATTGCAGGCCTGTGAAAACAAAGACCGCATGCAGGCCCTGTCCTATGCACTGGAAGCACTGCCTTCCGAAACACTGGATAGACCGATTACACCGGAGGCACTGTATGCCTTGCAGAGAGCGGCCGGTGTCTATGAACTGCCGGGAACGTTCCGTCAGACATACGTATATAAAGAATCCGCTGAGATCCTGGATATGGTCATCACTTCGGACGGCAGCCGGATGGCATATCTGGATGCGGCGATGAACATTTCCGCCGTCGATCTGAAAACAAAAGAAAAGACTGCCGTATGGCATCTGGACGGAGATACAGCCAATGATCTGATGCTGGACAGCCAGGATCTGCTGTATGTCTGCCATAACGGGGCCGTCAGCTGCTTTGATCTTGAAGGCAATCAGTTATGGCACACACCGCTGCAGTTTCAGATGCTGAACCGGATTCATATGTCATATGATCAGAACTTCATCGCGGCGGCCGATGCCTTCGCCGTGCAGGTCATGAGGCGGGATGATGGTTCCCCGTATGCCAGCTACCGTATTCCGGCCGAACTTAAGGGGCACATCAGGGATGTCTGCTGGGCTCCGGACGGAAGGACACTGGCTGTGATCTATCATGAAGAAAGCGGTCATGAACAGGTTGGTTTCTTTGACGAGGAAAGCGGTCATTTCACACTGGATGAAACCGTTGTCAGTTCCGTCAGCGATATCTTCTTCCTGGATAATGAACATCTTCTGATCGTATCTCCCGTCAGTTCCGATACGACTTATTCCGAACTGGAACAGACACTTTATGCCTATGACAATACTTTGCAGCTGCGCTGTATCAGCACCGCTCTGGAAGAGATCTGGCGGAGTGAACTGCCGTATTCCCACCTCAGTCTGCCATTTCAGAAATTCATGACTTCCTTTGAGGATAAAAACGTTCTGGTATGTGCCGCGGAAGACCGTGTGACGGTCATCAATCCCGAAAATGGCACTGTATTGTCGCAATACGATGCCGGCAGTGCTGTCGCGGCTGTCTATGAGCTGGATCCCGGACATGCCCGTCTGATTACCGCGGCCGGCAATGACGTGACCGCCTGGCGGGAAAACGGCCAGAGCCTGATCCGCAGGACCTATCCTAAGAACATTACAAAAGCTCTGGCAGTATGGGACAGCGGTACAAACGGATACAGGATCTGCCTCATCAGCAGCGGTTCTCTTTCTGTTTTTGAAAATGCCTATGATACCTCTCTGCAGCTGAGTTCTGAAACGCTGACGGCTTTTCCGGAGTCAGCTGTCTGTAACGATGACAGCATCACTGTCTGTGACGGCGCGAATCTGATTACATACCGGCTTAGCAGCCATGAAGTGATTTCCCGGACAGAACCGGAAGAAAAAAAGACCAGGATCCTGGCCGGCTATACCGCTGATCAGAATATTGTTTCTTATCTTCTGGATCCATCATCAGGAACGATTGAAGCGGAGATCACAGAACCCGAAAAGGGCAGTCTGATCCGCAGCTTTGCACTGCCGGTAAGAGATTACAATGCGGAAGCCGGCGTGCTTGCCGCATACGAAAGCATATACGGCGGGGAAGATCCTGCCGGTGCTGTCCGTCAGTTTCTGCAGATCGTCTATCACTGCAGTCCGCCGGCAATGCTCTATCACGATCTGCTCTACAGCCATTCCTATACCGATCCGAATACGATTCATATCACTGACCTGGAAGGCACTGACCGTACCGTCACTGTGACACTGAACGGTCTGCTGCGAAACGGTGAGTACGATTTCGATCTTTCATTGCTGATACCGGATCCAAAAGGCGCATTTCTGTATACCGTCATGCGGGATGATCAGGGCGGTTACCGTGGTGTGATCGTCAGTACTGAGGACGGCCGCAGTATCACCCTTGAAGATACACTTGACGCCGCAGCACCTGCAGGCATCTGGAGTGAGGACGGATCCCGTCTGGCTGTCCTCTGCAGCAAAGCAGTGCAGATCTATGACGATGCCGGAAGTCTTCGACAAATGATTCCCTGTACGTCTTCACAGGCCCTCCAGGCAGCCTGGTACGGAACAAAGCTTCTGACTGTCACAGATGATCAGAAAGCATTGCTTTATGATGAAAGCGGCAATATCATCGCAGACTATGATCTGAGTTTTGAAAACAGCAGTCTCTACAAAAACGGTTACCTGAAGATCAGTATCAGCGGTCCGGAAGCAATCATCACCGACGGTAATACTCTGCAGATCCTCGATCTTGAACAGGAAGGAACCCGGCCGGTGCTGTATGTGCCGCATAACGCCCTCGGTTATGCCGAAAAAACCGGCGAGATCATCGTCGCGGCTGATCTTTCGGGCAATGAAAAGTACTGCATCGGCTTCTTTGTCCGCCGCAGTACGAAGGAACTGATCCAGAGCGGCTATGAGCAGCTGAAATAGATGCGAATTGAAATCGATTGCCTGCGCTGCCGGCAACCGATGCATGATATAATAATCAAAGAAAAAAGAACGCATTTTATCATCGAACAGATTTGGAGGAGTTTTTCATGATACGTCATATCGTTATGTTTAAGCTTCAGGAAGAAGGAAAAGAAGAAAACCTGAAAAAGATCCTGGCCGCTGCCGAAGGACTGAAGGAACTGCCCGGACTGCTGAGCGGTGACGTCGTCACCAACGCCCCGGGTGCTGCCGGCAGTAACTATGATTTCGGCCTGGTATTTGATTTCGATGATCTGGCGGCACTGGATGCCTATCAAAATCATCCGGTTCATGTCGAGTTTGTCAAACTTGTTCTGTCCTGCAAGGAAGCCAGAGCATGCATTGACTGTGAAATGTGAAAATGACTGAGACCATTGCTGACAAGGAGGAAAAAGATGGGATTATTCGATAAGAAACAATGCTGCATCTGCGGCGAAGACATCGGCTTTTTAGGAAACCGTAAACTTGCGGACGGCAATATGTGCTCCAAGTGCGCTGCCAAACTGTCACCTTTCTTTTATGAGCGCAAGGCTTCGACCATGGCCCAGATCAAGGAACAGCTTGCCTACCGGGAAGCTAACCAGAGAGAACTGGAACACTTCACACCGACCAAGGTCTATAACGAAGGCATGAAGATCTATCTGGATGACATCAGCCGCAGATTCGTCGTCACCAGAGCCACAGACTACAAGAAAGACAATCCGGATCTGATCGACTGTGCCCGTGTCACAGCGGCTGAATATACCGTGGATGAAGACCGTGACGAGATCTACAAGGATGAGAAGGAACGCACCCACTATGATCCGCCGCGCTACAAGTATGAATACACGTTCAACATGAAGCTGACGGTCGATCATCCTTACATCGACACGATTCGTTTTGAAGTCAAGGAAGGCGACAGACCGACCAGCAAGCTGTCCGCTTCCTACCGGAGCCATGAAAGACTCTGCAATATGATTCAGAACGCCCTGCGTCCGGATCTGTATCCGCTGGTGGTCACGGCCGACACACCGCTGGATTCGGGAACGAGTACAGGTGCCGCTCTGGCCGGCCTGGTCAATACTCTGAACGATGTTCTCACCAGCGGCGGCAGCCAGCTGAAAGAAGGCGAATGGAAGTGCGAATGCGGAGCCATCAACACGACCAGATTCTGCGGCAACTGCGGCAAGGAAAGACCGCTGCGCTGGTTCTGCCCGAACTGCGGCAAAGAAAACAGCAGTAAATTCTGTGTGGGCTGCGGCACCAAGATTCCCGATTCTGTTCTGAAAGAATACGGCGAAGGTGTATCTGTCAAATAAAGCCGGAAACAGGAATATGTGATAAAGAGGTCTCTGACCTCTTTTTCATGTGTCCGCTTCTGTACAGGCAACCGTATGGCAGTTTTCTTTCTTTGGCTATAATGGAAAAAGAGACGGAGATCAGACATAGATATGCAAAAGAATACCGGATATTACATTATTTCTCCGAATTATGCCCTGCGGGGATGGGCTTTTCTGCCGTATGCGCTGCAGTCACTGCAGACAACAAAGACGTTTTTTTTCGGAAACCGGAATTTGAACTGCTAAAAAAGTGCGACGGCAATACGCATATCAGCCTGGAAGAACTCAGTGAAGAAGAGAAGGATCTTTTGGCCAGGTGGGAAAAGGATGGACTGATCTGGCCCTGCGAATGCGGGGAAAAACTGCTGAGCGATCAGGAATACCGTTTTTACAACAACGCCTTCAAGGAACATGTCCAGTGGTCGATCACCGGCAAATGCAATTTCCGCTGCCGTCACTGCTTTATGTCGGCACCGCACGCGGCGGAAGGGGAACCTTCTTTTGAACAGCTGATGGAAATGCTGGACGGCTTTGCGGCATGCGGCATCAAGGGCGTCAGCCTGACCGGCGGCGAACCGCTGATCAGACGGGATTTCTGGCAGGTCGTCGATGCCATTCTGGAACGCGGCATGATCATTCCCTATATCTATTCAAACGGCTTCCTGGTCACTGATCAGTTCCTGGACGAACTGGAAAAAAGACGTATCCGGCCGATCATTCAGTTCAGTTTCGACGGTATCGGCTGGCATGACTGGATGCGCGGTATCGACGGAGCCAAGCAGTTTGTCAGGGACGCTCTGAAGCGCTGCCGTGACAGACATTTTATGACGACATGTTCCATGGTGCTGTTCAGAAAATAAGGAAAGCATCCGTGAATCAGTCAAACTGCTTGCCGAACTCGGCTGCAGTTCCGTGAAGATCGGCAATGCCATGCCGCAGGGTGAATGGCTGAATGAACCGGAACACTTCCTGAGTCAGAAAGAAGTCAACCAGGTTTTCCTGGACTATATCCCGCAGTATTTCGCTGACGGCGCACCGCTGAACATTTCACTGGAAGGCTTCTTCCGCTATGACAAAAACAGCCGCAAGATCGGTGCTCTGTTTGAAAGAAATGTCGCCGAGGAAAACTTCTCCAAAGCGCCGATGTGTCTGCATGTCAGAAGAGATCTGTATGTCAGTCCGAAGGGCAGGGTTCTGCCCTGCATGTCGATGGTCGGAACACCGGCCGAGGAAAAGTTCCCGAACATGCTGGAAACACCGCTGTCGGATATTCTCAACCATCTGTCCGTCTATATGATTCTGAGTGACACCCGCATCAGTGAATTCATGCATCACAATCCGGAATGCCAGGCGTGCCGTTACCGAACAAATTGCTGCGGCGGCTGCCGGGCCTGGGCTGTCCGTGACGGCAGCACCGATTATCTGGCCAGAGACATGGTGACCTGTGAGTACTACCTGGGCGGCTGGAAAGAAAAAAAGGAAGCGGTTCTGAAAGAACTCGGCCTCCTGTAGAATACATGCAAGATCGCATCAGCGGTCTTTTATTCTGATTTCCAGCAGATCCGCGAAGGCAATGACCTGTCCGCTGATCCGTAGATACTGATGGGGAATACTGACTTCCTGCACGAAGCCGCAGACGGTTTCCCGGTTTCCCAGCTTTCCGCATGCCGCATGATGGGGATCGTCACAGACCCGGAAGAAGACCGCTTCCGCTTCCGGATGGAGACGGACCGTCTCACGCAGACGGCGCAGCTGTTCATTCAGCTTCTGTATCGCTTCTTCATCCATCGGCGGCCGCATTTCATAGACAGCGTCCTGGCTGCTGACTTCTTCCGCGAAGCCTTTCAGTGCCGCAAACGGCGCGAAGATCTTGGCACGTCTGGCGGTGCTCATCTGCGGATGACGCAGGGAGAAATAATCGCCGCGATGCTGCGGGCGGCCGCGTTTGGCAAGTCTGGCATATTCCTCTTCACTCAACATGATCACGGATTCTTCGTTCATGAACAGCCTCCTTTCTGGGCCATCAGGCCTTGTGGCCGCCGATCTGCATATTCCTCGCCATGGCTGTACCGCCTTCAAGAAGATTCATCGCCCGCACGACCGCATTGGCGCCATAGCGGCTGCGGATCTGATACAGCGCGTTCTGCAGATCATGTTCTTTCCGCAGACTTTCATAATCAGTAAAGAAGTCCAGCTGTATCACACCGCTTCCTTTGATCGTATCAGCCGCGCATACACCCAGCCGGCGGATCAGCAGACGGTGATCGCACTTCAGATCGAACACGGCAAGCAGTGCTTCGGAAATCCGGGCATGACTGTCCGTCCGGTTGTCAAAGCGCACCGTGCCGACCGTGTGACCGGGATACAGGCGGCCGTAAAAGTCCACGCAGAGGGGACCGCTGTAATCCGGCACGGCTTCCAGCGAGAGCGGATCATAGCTGACCCAGAAACTCAGACATCTGGTTGTCAGGCTTTTCGCGCAGAGATCAGCGCACAGTCCGTCGATCATCTCGGCGAAGACCAGCCGTGCTTCCGCGAAATGATAGGGGCGGGGCAGGACCTGGCCGCTGCTGAGGCTGTTCGATGATGAATGATAATTCTTGATATCGGCCATGGTCACCGGCTCAATGCCCCAGGCATGATCGATCAGGATCTCACCGTCGATGCCGAAGACTTTGTAAAAGAATTCTTCGTCATAATAGGACATGGCCGCGATTTCCCGCATTGTGAACATACCGAATTTGTTCAGCCGGCGCATTTTGCCGGCACCGATCTGCCAGAAATCAGTCAGCGGCTGATGATCCCAGAGCAGCTGCCGGTAAGACATTTCATCCAGTTCGGCAATGCGCACGCCGTCACTGTCAGCCGGTGCTTTTTTGGCGACGATATCCATGGCCACCTTGGCAAGATACAGATTGGTGCCGATGCCGGCCGTGGCGGTGATGCCGGTCGTCCTGAGGACTTCCCGGATCATCGTGATCGTCATCAGATGGGCGGGGCTGACACCTTCCTTTTCAGCGCCGGCAGTATAAAAATGCAGGTATGCCGTGACGTCGATAAAGCATTCGTCGATGCTGTAGACATGGATGTCTTCGGCTGCCGCATATTTCAGATAAATTGCATAGATCAATGCCGAAACGCGTTCGTATTCCGCCATGCGCGGCACGGCAACGATATAGGGGATCTTCGTATGATGTGTCCGTTCATATTCACGGATCTTCTGCTTTGCCTCAAAGAGACGCGGCCGGCCGGGAATGCCCAGCTGTTTCAGACAGGGTGAGACGGCCAGACAGATGGTCTTGTCAGATCGGCTTTCATCAGCCACCACGAGATTTGTCTTCAGGGGATCCAGTCCGCGGGCGACGCATTCCACCGAAGCGTAATAGGATTTCAGATCGATGCAGACATATGTATGTTTCTTCGCTGATATGTTTTGCATCATATCCTCCCAGATCAGATGGAATCTGCCTTGTCTTTGATCGTCCCGAGAAAGTTCTGTTCCGGCCGGAAGGGAACCTGGATCGGATGACCTTTCTTCTGCAGTTCCAGCAGCCGGATCATCAGCAGATTGACATTGACATCCAGTGAGGATGCCGCCGATATCATGTCATGACCCTGACGTACCAGCTCTTCCAGTTCCTTTTCGTCAATGAGCAGTTCGGCCGCGAAAACGTTGGCTTCGTATTCGGTTTCACTGCGGATGTCAAACAGTTCCATTTCCAGCAGCCACTGCCGGTCAGTCAGAAGATGTCTGTGCAGCAGCAGGTGACCGAGTTCATGAGCGCATGCCATCCGCTGCATCTGCTCACTCATGTTGCGGTTGATAAAGATAAAGGAATTCTTCAGCAGGATCTTGGCGAAGCCTTTCTGCTGTTTTGTATCAATGAATTTCACATGGATGCCAAGCATCCGGGCAAGCTGAAAAGGATCACGGGTATGATATTTCCGGATCAGGCGCCCGGCCGGAGTTGCTGTTTTCATATATCTTCCTTCTGCCGGCGGCGGTTGTTCTTTTTCGCTTCCCAGTAGGCTTCCTGCATGGCCCGCATGATTTCATCCATGTCTTCCTCGGCCATCTCGCCGCCTGCCCAAAGAGCCCTGACGTCCGCCACCAGGTCGAGAGCCTGCTTCATGGCGTTGCTGCCATAGCGCTCGTTGGCACGCAGGACAAAGGAAACGTTCTCATCAAGAAGACTGCTTTCGTCAATGCCCAGTACGTTCGCCAGCAGGGTATAGGTCTCCTGTTTTTTCGGCATCCGCGTGCCCAGTTCGTAATTCTGTATGGTGCGCAGGGAAATCCCGCTTTTTTCCGCCAGATCCTTCTGGGACCATTGTCTGGCCAGTCTGGCTGTTTTGATCTTTTCGCTGAAATTCATTGAAGCCTCCCACAAGTTGCGTATAATACGCAACATCTATCTGAATCGTACATCTGTTTATGAAAGATGTCAATGCGATTTCCGGATGGATTCATCTGCATGTCACAGTGTGTTCACATTGTCCGGATATGATGCGGACTGAGGAGGCAAGGTGCTTATGAAAAAACTGATCAGACAATGCGCGCTGATCCTGCCGCTTCTGCTCGGTGGCTGCGCAGCCGATCCGGCAGCGTCCGCCGATGAACTTCGGGTCTGCTTCTTCAACGCCGGAAAGGCGGATGCAATCCTTCTGTACACGGACGATTCCGCCGTGCTGATCGACTGCGGGGAAAGTGATTATGGTGACGACATACTCAGTTATATGAACAGTGCCGGTATCGATCATCTGGACAGACTGATCATCACACATTTCGACAAAGATCATGTCGGCGGCGCATCAGCAATTCTGAACGGCATGGAAGTATCGGAAGTTCTCACGAGCAATTATCCCAAAGACAGTGACGAATATGCTGCCTTTGTGCAGGCACTGGCGGAAAATGACCTTTCAGCAGAGACCGTCAGCGGTGCGGATGAATACACTTTTGTCCTGGACGGAACGGTCTATACCGTTGACGGTCCCGATCAGGAAACATACGCGTCCGATCCGTCCAACAATTCTTCACTGATCATCTCCGCTGTCTATGGTGAAACGTCATTTCTGTTTGCCGGTGATGCGCAGAACGAACGGATCGAAGAATACCTGCGGGATCATACACAGACTTATGACATTCTGAAAGTGCCGTACCATGGTCATTATCAGAAAAAACTGAAAGACCTGCTGGCCGTCATTCAGCCGGATGCGGCTGTGATCACCTGCTCAGCGGAAGAGGGCGGGGAAGAAAAAACACTGCAGCTTCTTGAGACGGCAGGCATTCAGACATACCTGACGTGGCAGGGCGCATTGACTGTCACTTCTGATGGCAGAACATTGACCTTCAGCCGCTGATACAGCATGGTATCCGATTCATCAGGATGCCTTTTTTTATCAGGCAAAGAACTACACTTTTTCTGTTTTTTGGATAAAATAGGAACGTTAAACAGAGGTTATCAATGGAAAAGAACGAAACAAGACCAACCGAAAACAAAATGGGCACCATGCCTGTTCTGCCGCTTCTGATGAATATGGCCATCCCGATGATGCTGTCATTCTTCATCCAGGCTTTATATAACATTGTCGACTCGATGTTCGTCGCCCGGATCTCCGAAAACGCTCTGGCGGCTGTATCACTTGCTTTCCCGATGCAGCAGATCATGGGCGCGATCGGTATCGGCACCGGCGTCGGCATCAGTGCCAGCATTCCCCGCCGGCTGGCGAAGAAACAGCAGGACAGGGCGGATGAACTGGCCAATACTGGCATCTTCCTGTGCCTGTGCTACGTCGCAGTATTCGTCGTGCTGGGTCTGACCTTCGCACACCGTTTCTATGCCATGCAGACAATCGTGCCGGAAATCGTCGAGGGCGGCACACAATATCTTTCAATCGTCTGGATGATGTGCTTCGGCATGTTCTACGGCGTCCTCTTTGAAAAGATGCTGACGTCTTCCGGCTTTGCGTCCTATGCGATGCTTTCCCAGGCGAGCGGTGCCATCTTCAATATCATTTTCGACCCGCTGCTGATCTTCGGCCTCGGTCCTTTCCCGAAACTGGGCATTGCCGGTGCCGCCCTGGCAACGGTCATGGGACAGATCTTCGCGGCGGTGATCGCGTTCCTGTTCAATGCCCGGAAAAACCACTGGATCAGCTTCAGTCTGAGCGGTGTCTTCCATCCGGCCATGCGGGCTGTGAAGGAGATCTTCACGATCGGCTTCCCGTCGATGATCACAATGGGGCTTGCGTCCATGAGCTCGTTCTTCATCAACCAGATCCTGCTGCAGTACAGCACGACAGCGACAGCGGTATACGGCATCTGGCTGAAACTGCAGAACTTCTGCTTCATGCCGGCCTTCGGTATGAACAACGGCATGGTTCCGATCCTGTCCTACAATAACGGCACACGCCGCTATGACCGTGTCTGGGGAACGATCCGTTATGCCCTGACGATCATCCTGAGTCTGATGGTGATCCTGACCTGTGTCTTCGAATTCATTCCGAATACGCTGCTCGATCTCTTCAGCGCCTCCGACGCGCTCCGTGAGATCGGTCTGGTGGCCATCCGCACCTGTGTCATCTCTCTGACCTTCGGCGGTGTCTGCGTCATTCTCGGCTCCGCCATGCAGGCTCTGCGGCATGCCCGCTATGCCCTGATCGTCAACGTGCTGCGCGGCTTTATCATGCCGGTCGCATCCTTCTTCCTGCTTTCCGCACTTTTCCATGACGTCCTGAAAGTCTGGGGCGCGGTGCCGCTGGCTGATGCCACGGCGTGTCTTGCGGCAGTATATCTTTATCTGAAAATGAAAAAGGATCTGCTTGCTGAAGAAGAAGCAGATTCCTGATTCGTGCATATCCTGAACCGGAGCAATCCGGTTTTTCTTTTTACGCTGTTCTGATCCGTTCCTGATAGATCCGGTAATACTGATACACATAGACCAGTGAACTCAGGAACCAGGTGATCGGATAAAGCCAGCTGACGAAGGCGACGGAATGGAAGGTGTCACCCAGCAGCAGAATGGCAATGACTCTGACCGCGCACCAGCATATCAACATGACCGCCATCGGCACGACCGGCTTGCCAAGACCTCTCATGACTGAGGAAGTCACGTGCGAGAAGCCAAGCAGGAAGAAGAACAAAGAACAGATACGCGCTCGCAGAACGCCGTAGTAGATGACGTCGGGATCCTGAATGAACATGCTGATCAGCTGCGGTGCGAAGACATAGATGGCCACTCCGATCAGTTCAATCGATATCAGTGTGCATACCGTACCGAAGCGGATGCCCTGGAAAGCCCGGTCTTCCTGCCTGGCGCCGATATTCTGGGAAACGAACGTCGTGAGGGCGATGCCGAAGGCGGTAACCGGCAGAAACATGAAGCCTTCGATACGGGAGTAGGCACCAATGCCGGCCATGGCATTCGGGCCGAAGGAATTGACATAGGCCTGGATCATCAGATTGGCGAAGTCAATGACGCATCCCTGCATGGCGGTTGGCAGACCGTAGGCGAAGATCTCTTTCAGAAAAGACGGATCGATCTTCAGTTTGGAAAGCATGATACGGCAGGCACCGTCGATATTCATCAGCCGGTAGCCGGCCAGAACCATGCTGATCAGCTGGGAAATGATCGTCGCCAGGGCGGCACCGTCGACACCCATATGGAAGACAGTGATGAACAGCAAATCGAGAATGATATTGATGATTGACGAAGTGATCAGATAATACAGCGGATGGCGACTGTCACCGGATGCCTGCAGAATGCCGACGAAGATGTTGTACATGACAAGTCCGGTCGATCCGGCAAAGTAGATGCGGACATACAGAGACGCATCATGGAATACTTCGGCGGGAATGCCGATCATCCGCAGCATCGCATCAGCTCCGAAAACACCGGCCACCGTCATCAGGATGGAGAAGCCGATTCCCAGCATGACCGCCGTATGCACTGCTCTTTCCGTGTTCGCGTCATTGCGGGCACCGATCTCACGGGCGATGATCACGCCGGAGCCGGAAGAAAAGCCGAGGAAGAAACCGATCAGCAGAAAGATCAGCGAACCGGTGGAACTGACCGCTGCCAGGGCATGGCTGCCCAGGAAGTTGCCGACGATCAGCGAGTCAGCCGTGTTGTAAAACTGCTGAAAGAGATTGCCCAGAAAGATCGGCAGGGCAAAATATATGATTTTTTTCCGGTAGTCACCGGAAGTCATCAGAAGTTTTTCGTCCATACAGGAAAATTCTAGCAGTTTCGTTTCACAGTACAACTGTTTTGATCAGCGAAGAAGACGGTTGTGAAGCTGGCAATATCGCATATTGTGAAAACAGCGAAATGAAGTCATTCTGCTGTTTTGTTCCGGTCTTCTCTGATATCACCGCTTTTGACATGTTCTTCCAGTTTTTCCAGAACATAGCCGCAGAGTTCTTTTGAACCGAGGTCGGTTTTCGTCTGCCGGCGCAGGACCTGACTGATCGAAACATTGTGTTCACGCCAGTCACCTCCGCCGTTGCTGTGGTTGAGCAGGAAGGGCTGGAAGTTGTCCATGGCATGGGCGAACTTCGCCTCAGCTGTTTCGTATGCTTCAAATTCCTCAAACAGGGCTCGCAGTTCATCACGCTGATCATCCGGCAGTAAACCGAAGATGCGCTCAGCCGCTTTTTCCTCCCGTTCCTTCTGGGTCTTGAGACCTTCCGCGTCATAGGCGTATGTGTCGCCGGCATCGATTTCCACGACGTCATGGATCAGACACATGATCATGACTTTGCCGATATCGACCGCCTCGTTGGCATATTCCTTCAGCAGGTACGCGCAGATGGCCATATGCCAGGCATGTTCGGCGTCGTTCTCATTGCGGCCGTGTCTGCTTAAATGCGTCTGTCTGTATATTTCCTTTTCCTGATCGATCTCGAGAATGAAATCGATCTGTTTCTGCAGTCTGTTTCTGTCCATGGATTATCACCTCATCTACTATCATACGCAAATCGGCCGGAAGCTTAAGTGCTATAATGCTGTTGATATGAAAAAACCACAGCTGAAGAAAATCGAAGCATTATTTGAAAACCGTTATGTCAATGTTTATGACCTCTGCTACGAAGACGGCAGGCACTACTACGACGCATCCCGAAGAAAGAAGGAGGATCTTGTCGCGGCAAAGGAAAAGCCGGAACTTCCCGATGCTGTATCGGCATTTGTCATCCTGCGCTGTCCGGATGGTGAGGAGCGGCTGCTGCTGTTCCATGAATACCGCTATCCGACCGGCCAGTATGTCCTGAGCATCCCGTCCGGTCTGATCGATGAAAAAGACAGGGACAGTGAGGATCCCGCCATGCACGCGATCCTGCGGGAACTGCGGGAAGAAACCGGTCTTGTGCTGAAGGAAGGGGACAGGGCGGAACTGATCTCGCCGTTTGTTTTCTGCACGCCAGGCCTCAGTGACGAAAGCACGGCCCTGATCGCCGTGCACGCCTCTCTCGACCAACAGCATCATCTTTCCCAGAGCGGTGCCGAGGGCAGTGAGATCTTTGACGGCTTTCAGCTGGTGACCAGAACAGAAGCCGCCGACATCCTGAAGAGGGGAACCGATGACAGCGGCATTCCGTATCCGCTGGTGACCTGGGCGGCGATGATGTATTTCATCAATCTTCCATCAAAAGCCGCGGAATAAATTCCCGATTGGGGATTGACGCTGTTTTTTCCGCCTGCTAATATAAACCTGCGCGGAAAAGTGCGCTGAAAAAGTAAATAAAACGGACATGTAAAACAGTGACTATCAGGGAGATACCCTTGGTATGTCCTGTCGGCATGTCCGTTTTGTTTTCCCCGAAAACCGAATCTCACCCCAGGACGGTGCTTCCCGCCAAAGACAACCTGGTTAAAAAATGTTGGTCTGACACGCCGGAGCGCAGCGGGACTGAACGGATTTGAGCAAAGGGAGGCAGATAAGGACATGCCCTCATCTGACAAGGAGGAAATGAAGATGAAAAAGTTCAGCGCAAAAGAGTATTACAAAGATTTCACGATCACATCCATGAACTGGTCCGACCGGGCGGTTCATATCTGCTGGAAGCTTCCTTCCAAAAACATTCAGAGTGAATCCTGTCTTTACCGGCACCGTGACGGCAGCTGGCATCTCGATGGCGAATCCCGTCAGTACGGTATCCAGTTTGCCAAAGCCCTCAGCAGCCAGATGGCGCAGTTCTTCCTGTACCGGATCTGTCCGGCCGCCGAAGAACCGGAATACACCGGTCCGAGTGAGCTGGCGCGCATTGAGCGTCAGCTCAAAAGGGAAGACGAATACCGCCGGGCGGTGGAAAAGAAAAAGTCTGAGAAGCAGGACAAACCGCGGCGTATCAGTGCCTGGCACGCACCGGAATTGTTATAATGATAAAAAAGAAACGGAGCTTATCATGAAATATACAGAACTCGGCAGCACCGGCATTCAGGTTTCCCGCATCTGCGTGGGCGGCATGTCCTTCGGCCGTATTATCGAAGGCGGTCATCAGTGGACGCTCGATGAAGAGGCGACATGCGATATGATCGCCCACGCCTATGACCTCGGTGTCAATTTCATCGATACCGCCAATCAGTACGCGGAAGGCAGCAGTGAGGAATTCATCGGCAAAGCCCTGAAGAAACTGAATATCCCCAGAGACAGGATCGTTCTTGCCTCCAAGGTTTATTTCAACGAAGGCCATCTTTCCCGTCCGGCGATCCGCCGCGAGATCGAAGGCACTCTGACACGGCTGCAGACCGATTATCTTGATCTTTATCAGATCCACCGCTTTGACTACGACACACCGATGGAGGAAACCATGGAAACCCTCCATGAACTGGTCCGGGAGGGCAAAGTCAGAGCGCTTGGCGCTTCCGCCATGTACGGTTACCAGTTCCACAACCTGCAGATCGTTGCTGAAACAAACGGCTGGACGAAATTTTCGACGATGCAGAACCACTACAACCTGCTGTACCGGGAAGACGAAAGAGAACTGATCCCCGTATGCGAACAGTACCATGTTTCACGCATTCCCTACAGCCCGCTGGCCGGCGGTCATCTGACCCACCGCGGCTGGCATTCCGGATCGAAACGCAGTGACACGGACACCATTCTGAAACACAAATATGACGACTACATGGAGGCGGACCTCGTCATCATTGACCGAGTCGCCGAAGTGGCGGAAAAGTATGGTGTCTCGATGAGCGAAGTCGCGCTGGCCTGGCAGTTCGCCAAAGGAGTCGCGGCGCCGATCGTCGGAGCCACCAAAGTGCCGCACTTCGATCAGGCAGCCCGTTCCGTCGATCTTGAACTGAGCGAAGCGGACGTGAAGTATCTGGAAGAAACCTACACACCGAGAGAACTGGTCGGCCTGGTCCGTCATCCCTGAGAAGACTGTAAAAAGTCTTCTTTTTTTCTTAAGCATTTCTTAATGAATTGCCTGCTTTTTTCTTAAATACCGCAAAGGGTACAATAAGAACGGAAACAGGAGAGGGAACATATGACAGCTGTATTGATCGCGGATGATGAAAAAGACATCCGCTCAGCTTTGAAAATCTATCTTTCGGCTGAGAATTATACCCTGTATGAAGCCGCCACCGGCAAGGAGGCGATCGACTGCCTTCACGAACATGGAATCGATCTGATCCTGATGGACATCATGATGCCGGAAATGGACGGTATCACGGCGGTGGCGAAAATCCGCGAAGAATCCAACGTGCCGATCATTCTGCTGACCGCCAAAAGCGAGGACGCGGACAAGATCCTCGGCCTCAATATCGGCGCCGACGATTATATTACCAAGCCGTTCAATCCGGCCGAGGTTATCGCCAGAGTGCGCTCGCAGCTCAGGCGTTATCAGAGTCTTGGCGGACAGAAACAGACGGAAGAGAAGATCGTCATCGGCGGCATCGTTCTCGACGACGCCGCGAAGATGGTGACGGCGGACGGCGAGGAAGTCACTTTGACGCCGATGGAATACGGCATATTGAAACTGCTGATGGAACATCCCGGCAAAGTCTATTCGACGAAGGAAATCTACCGGCTGGTCTGGAAAGACGATCCGATCGGGTCGGAGGGAACCGTGGCCGTGCATATCCGTCACTTAAGGGAAAAGATCGAAATCGATCCCGCCCATCCCCGCTACATCCGGGTGATCTGGGGTCAGGGATACCGGTTCGGAGGTTAACATGAACAACTTGAAAAGCAATCCGTTTATAAAAGGCATTCTCGTTCTGCTGCTGTGTCTGAGCGGCGCGCTGGTGATGTGGTGCAGCTTCGGCGCCATGTATTACAACAATGAGCTTTTCGGCAAGGAAGTTTCCTTCATGGACAGTGAGCGCACCGAATGGATCAGCCGCAATCACGCGTATCAGATCGTCAATAGCTACTTCGAGGAGACCCTGCCGGACCAGAGCGATTATCTGCGGAAAAGGACGAACGTCGATTATGCCCTGTATATCTATGATGCAGCCGGCAGTGACTACAGGATGATGAGCTGGACCGGTCTGACGCATGCCTGGAAAAAGGAATACTATTTCCTGCGGACACCGGAACATATCGAACTGATGAACGAGGAGCCGTATCTGACACAGAAGATCATTGCCGAAACCGGCGGCACCTACGGCCGTATCATCCTTTACGTTGACGAAGCCCTGACCAAAGCGGACAGCTATGCCAAGGAGTATCAGATGTTTGAAAGGCTCGGCCGCTACCGGAATCTGTATCTGCCGGTCGGCTTCGGCTCAGTCATTGTCTTCATCATCGCTCTTGTCATGGCTTTCCAGTCCGCCGGCCACAGCCGCCGCAGTGAGGAGTTGAAACTGTACTGGATCGATAAGATCAACTTCGAATTATTGCTGGTGGGACTTGGTGTCATTCTGTTTATTCATATGCTGCTGGGCAAGGAATTTGTCGGCGGCAACATTGGTGACGAGTTTTTGCGGATGGTCTTCGCGGTCCTGATTGCCATGAGCGCGTCCCTGTTTATCTTCATCGTACTGATGAGTTTTGCCAGACGTATCAAGACAAAAACGTTCAGCTCGACAAGTGTGCTTGGCATGTTCTGGTGGCTGCTGAAGGAAGTGCCGCTGAAGATCCAGGTGTTCGGTGTATGCGCTCTGTATATGATCTTCCGCATCGTTTCCGTTCATGAGCCGTTCCTCGTGCTGATGACGGATCTGATACTGATCGTCATACTGCTGCTGATGTTCGTCAACGGTCATCAACTGCTGATCGCCGGTGAAAGACTGGCTGCCGGGGATCTGGATTACCGGATTCCGGAAGAAGATATGAAGCACATGCACTGGTTCTTCCGCACACACGGCGAACATCTCAGCCAGATCGCCGAAGGCATGCAGAAGGCGATAGAGGAAGAGATGAAGTCGGAACGGCTGAAGACGGAACTGATCACCAACGTATCGCACGATATCAAGACACCGCTGACATCAATCATCAACTACGTGGACCTGCTGCAGAAAGACCATACGGAAGAGCAGGAAAAAGAATACCTGGACGTGCTGGAACGCAACAGCAGCCGTCTGAAAAAACTGACGGAAGATCTGGTGGAGGCTTCCAAAGCTTCGACCGGCAATATTCCCGTCAGTCTGGAACCGACCGATGTCGGCGTGCTGGTGGAGCAGTCTCTGGCGGAATTCGATGACAAACTGAAGGAAGCCCAGCTGACACCGGTCGTCAATATCCCGGAAGGGATGCTGGTGATGGCGGACGGCAAACTGCTCTGGCGCATCCTCGACAACCTGCTCGCCAACTGCGTCAAGTATGCGATGCCGCAGACACGCATCTATATCGACGCCTACGAACGGAACAAAAGGATCGTCCTGGCGGTCAAGAACGTCAGCCGGGAACCTCTCAATATTTCCGCCAAGGAACTGATGGAACGCTTTGTCAGAGGTGACGCGTCCCGTTCCACGGAAGGCAGCGGCCTCGGTCTGAATATCGCAAGATCACTGGCATTGCTGCAGAACGGTGATCTGAAAATCACCATCGACGGAGATTATTTCAAGGCTGAAACAGAACTGCCTTCAGCCTGAAATACCACCCTGCGGAAAATACCTTCTTACGGAAGGTGTTTTCTTTTGGGAATGAAAAAGGGGAAACGTCAGATGCCGTTTCCTCTTGTCCGGTTATAGCCTTTTTCATAAGCCTTATAGGTTTTGATCGTATAGCGTTCCAGTTCGTCAAGGTCTTTGAAACCGCTTTTTTCAAGGGCGAGGGCCTGGATGCCGAAACGGTCGCCGTAGACGTAGTCGGCATAGACGTCACCGTTGCCGTAGCCGCTGAAGTGCTGAGAGATGCGGTCCATGACACTGGCACCCTGACCGACGTAGTACTTGTTCTTTGTCTTGTTGTGAATGATATAGACACCTTCGAAGCGGAAGCCGGACGAGATGTATTCTTTGCCTTCCCGGTCATTGCGGATCGTGAAGAATTCTTCCGGTGTGACTTCCAGTTCTTTCGCGGCAAGCTTTCTGATCTTCTGGATGCTGCGGCGGTCTTTGCCGGGGAACAGCAGATAGAGCAGAAGGGAAAGGATCAGAGCCAGAAAGAAGAAGCGGATCTCGAAACTGTATTCGGAATTGCGGAACAGGTCAGTGAATATTTCCATTGCTCAATACCACAGGAAGGGCATGAAGACAGGCACCTGCTTTGCCCAGTCCGCTTCACAGTGACGGCCTCCCCACTGAAAGAACAGATAGGTGGAGACGCCTCTTTCCTGCAGTTCGCTTTCAAACCGGCGGATACTGCGGGCTTCTCTTGTGTCATATTCGGGATTGCCGTGATGTGCCGCGTGGCCGGCTTCGATTTCACCCCAGGACATATAAATACGGGTGTCGGGATCAATGTGGCTGCGCTTGAGGTCACGGCGGAAATTGGCGAGATTCCAGAAAACACCGGTGGAAACACAGGCCGCTTTGGAGAAAACGTGGTTATAAACGATTACGGCATACATTGACATCAGACCGCCCATGCTGGAGCCGCCGATGGCAGTGGCTTCCCGGTGCGAATAGGTCCGGAAGGTACGGTCGATATACGGCTTGACGTCGTTGACGATCCATTCCATTGTCTCTTTGCCGCGGCCTTCGAGAATATGGCCGAACATTCGTTTGCGGTAGGGGGAGTATTCGTTGAGGCGTTCGTTGCCTTCATGCGAGCATTCCAGACCGACGATGATGCATTTCTTTTCCCACTGATCGAGGAATGTTTTCAGACCCCAGCAGGTTCCGTAGGTGGCATCCTGATCATAGAAAAGGTTGTGGCCGTCAAAGAAATACATGACCGGATATCGTTCCGGTGAATACTGATAGTCATCCGGCAGATAGATATGAAGGGTACGGTTCTGTTCTGCCGGCCAGTACCAGAAATCCTGTTTGATGATCATTTTTTCATCCTCCTTCATGATTGCATTGCGGCTGTCCGTGATCCGTTCAGATCATGGAGCGTACTGATTTACAGAAACCATTGTAATCGTATAATGAAAGTAAGTCCAATGATAGAAACAGGAGGAATACCATGAGCAATATTGAACGTGTATGCACATTCCTGAAAGAAGCAGGAACCTATTATCTGGCAACTGTCGAAGGTGATCAGCCGCGTGTCCGTCCGTTTGGCACCGCCCATGTTTTCGAAGGAAAACTGTATTTCCAGACCGGTCTCATCAAGGATGTCGCCAAGCAGCTGGCCGCCAATCCGAAAGTCGAACTCTGTGCCTTCAAGGACGGCGTCTGGGTACGCGTCAGCGGTGAAGCGGTCCTCGATGAAAGAATCGAAGCCCAGGAATCCATGCTGGAAGCTTATCCGAGCCTGGCCAGAATGTACAAGCCGGGTGACGGCAATACCGCTGTATACTACCTGAAAAACGGCAAGGCTGTATTCTCATCCTTCACAGCGGCACCGGAAGAAGTAACATTCTGAGAAACACGAAAAAAGACAGAAATTCTGTCTTTTTTTGTTGTCGGTGAAGGCGGAGCCGGACAGGTCCTTTTCAGATAATGATGCCGTCGAGATGATCGATCTCGTGCTGCAGGACCTGGGCGGTGAAGCCGGTATATTTATGAGTGTGTTTGCGGAAAGAAAGATCCTGGTAAGTTACCGTGATCTCCCGAAAGCGTGTTGTCTTTCGCTGGCCGTCCAGGGAAAGACATCCTTCCGAAGTTTCATAAGGATGTTTTTTCGCAGTGATCATTGGATTGAGCATAACCAGCGTCATTTTATCATCAGCGGCGATGATCGCACGTTTGCTGAAACCGATCATATTTGCCGCCATGCCGGCACAGTGCTGACGGTGGGCGTTGAACGTGTCGATCAGATCCCGGACACAGGCAAGATCGTCAGGCGTGACAGGCGTGCTTTTCTGCGACAGGAAAAAGACGTCGCGGACAATTGGCTTTTCCATGATCAACCGCCGAAGAACGGGATGTTTTTAATGAAATTGGAGAATGAGCGGACAGCTTCGTTGAACTGATCGACGTTGATCTCCGAAAGCTTCTGCACGGTCTCGCCGAGCGGTTCGATCAGCTCATTGATTTCCTGTGACATCGTATTCAGTTTGGGAACGATGATCATAATGCCGATGATCACGGTCAGGGCCAGGATCCAGATCGCGCAGCATGTCATCAGGGTAAGGGTGCGGGTCTGCCGCTGGGCATACACCAGGTCACAGAGCAGTTCATGATCGCTCAGTTCCATGAGTTCTTCTTTCTTAGCCATAAATACCTTCTTTCCACATTGATAATGTCAAATGTATTTTAGCATATGCGCCAAAGGCGGAACAGTTGCCGGCAGTCTGGTTGGTGCCTGTTATAATGAAGATGAAAAGAAAGGACAGACAGATGCCTGAAGAATTCACCGACCGGAAACCGCTGCATATCATCGTCACATCCGACATGCATTATCTTTCGCCGCGTCTTACGAACGGCGGGACTGCCTTTTGGAAGCTGATGGAACAGGGGGATGGCAAATACACCGAAGCCGGTCAGATGATCATGGAAGCTTTTGTGCAGGCCGTACAGGAAGAAAAGCCGGACGCTGTGCTGATCTGCGGCGATCTGACGTTCAACGGCGAACTGCTTTCCCTGCAGGACATGGCGGCATACTGCCGGCGTCTGAAAGAAGCGGGCAGCCGGGTTTTTGTCATCTGCGGCAATCACGATATCGAAAACCGGACAGCCGCCGCATACTTTGGGGATAAAGTGAGGGCGGCAGAAAGCGTCACGGCACAGACATTCCTGTCGCTCATGGCGCCGTACGGCTATGATGATGCGCTTTTCCGTGATCCGGATTCATGCAGCTACGCGGCAGCACTGCGGGATGATCTCTGGCTGCTGGTGCTGGATGCCAATACACCGGAATGTCCCGGGTCGCTCAGAACAGAAACACTGCAATGGGCGGAAACAGTACTGCAGCAGGCGCAAAAAGCGGATGCGCGGGTCATTTCCATGAGTCATCAGAATGTACTGGTACAGAACGAAATGATGTATCGGGGCTTTGTCATAAACAATCATGAAGAAACGGAAGCTCTGCTGAAGAAATACGATGTCTTACTGCATCTCAGCGGTCATTGTCATCTTTCGCATGTTTCCGTTTCCGGCGGACTGTCGGACATCTGCACGGAAAGCCTGGTTATCTGGCCGCTTTCCTACGGCAGCCTGCGGGTCGATCCTAGCCGGGGCACCTTTGTATATGAGAGCCGCAGCCTGAACATTCTGCAGGAGGAGAGCCGCCACCGCTTTGATGAAACCATGCGGCGGATGGTTATGCCGACCCTGATGGGAAAGGGCGTTCCGCAGGAGAAGATACCGGCGATGATCAGCCTCGCATCGGAAGTATCGGCGCTGTATTTCGCCGGCCGCAGAATGGACCGTGCTTTTTATCTGAACAGCACAGCCTGGCGGGACTGGTGTGAGTGGTGCGGCGGTTCTTTCTGGCATAACTATATAAAACTTATCCTGGAAACATGATTTCTCTTTCCGATGCGGAAAGGGGAAGGTAAAATGGAAAGCATAACAGCAGGAAAGGAACGAGCATATGGGAATCACGGTATTTGGAGCGATCTTCGTGGATGTCAAAGGCTATCCTTCGGCACAGTATATTCCGGGCGGCAGAAATGTCGGCAATGTCGTCAACACGCACGGCGGTGTCAGCCGCAATGTTGCGGAAGACATCGCCAATGTGGAACTGCGTCCGACTTTTGTCTCGGTGGCTGATTACAGCGGTCTCAGCACTGACGTCATCGACAATCTGAAAAAGCATAAAGTCAATACAGACTATATCCGCCGTACGGAAAACGGTCTCGGCACCTGGCTGGCCATCTTTGACAACAACGGTGACGTGACGGCATCGATTTCCAAACGCCCGGATCTGTCCGAGATCATTGAGATCCTTAAGGATTTCGGCGATGAGATCTTCAGAAAGGCCGACAGTATCGCGGTGGAAATCGATATGGATGTCGATATCCTGAAGCCGATCTTCGCACTGGCGGAAAAATATGACAAAAAGATCTACGCGGTCGTTTCAAATATGTCGATTGCCATGGAACGGCGCGATCTTTTGCAGAAGACTGACTGCGTTGTCTGCAATCTGCAGGAAGCAGCCATGCTGTTCAGCCATAATTATGATGAAAAAACACCGGAAGAACTGCAGAAGATCCTGCTGACCAGGATCCAGCAGGCGCATATTCCCGCCATGGTCGTCACGATGGGCGAAAGCGGAGCGGTCTATGCGGAAGAAAAAGGCAGCTGCGGTTTCGTGCCGCCGCAGAAAGTCGACGTGATCGACACGACCGGAGCCGGTGACGCGTTCTTCGCCGGGGTGGCCATCGGTCTGACCTACGGAAAAACACTCGAGGAAGCCTGCGTGATCGGCACCCGGCTGGCCTCCGCCGTGATCTGCACGAAAGAGAGTGTCTGCCCGCGCTTCAATCCGGCTGAATTCGATCTTGATCTTTCCCGATAAGACATACGGCATAATGCCGTATGTTTTTTTCAAGAGAAGTGGCCTCAGCGGGCCGGAAACTGTTAGAATAAATACAGGTATATTTACAAAGACAATAAAATAAAGGGGGTTTCATGGACTATGCAATCGAAATGCTGAACATTACCAAGGACTTCCCTGGCATCAGAGCGAATGACAATATTACTCTGCAGGTTGAGAGAAATACGGTTCATGCGCTGCTGGGCGAAAACGGAGCCGGCAAATCGACGCTGATGTCGATCCTGTTCGGCCTGTATCAGCCAACCAGCGGAAAGATCAAGGTCAATGGTCAGGAAGTAAAGATTACCGATCCGAATATTGCCAATGATCTTGGTATCGGTATGGTTCATCAGCACTTCAAACTGATTGATAATTTCACGGTTACCGAAAACATCATTCTCGGCAAGGAGCCGAAAACGAAATTCGGAACCGTCGACATCAAGAGTGCCGAAAAAAGAGTTGCCGAATTAAGTGAACAGTACGGCCTGAAGGTCGATCCGCGCGCCAAGATCCAGGATATCGGCGTCGGCATGCAGCAGCGTGTCGAGATCCTGAAGATGCTTTACCGTGATTCCGACATTCTGATCTTTGACGAACCGACAGCCGTTCTGACACCGCAGGAAATCACGGAACTGATGGATATCATGCGCAACCTGATCAAGGAAGGCAAGACGATCCTGCTGATCACCCACAAGCTGAAGGAAATCAAAGCGGTCGCCGACACTTTCACCGTTCTGCGCAAAGGTCAGTGCATCGGAACTTACAAGGTCGCTGATGTGACAGAAGAGCAGATGGCGGAAATGATGGTCGGCCGTGCCGTCAGTTTCAAGACGGAAAAGAAGGAAGCCAAGCCCGGCAAAGTCGTGCTTGAGATCAAACATCTTAACGTCAAGGATGTCAAGGGTCTGCCGGCTGTCAAGGATTTCTCACTGAACGTCAGAGAAGGGGAAATCGTCGGGCTTGCCGGTATCGACGGCAACGGCCAGACGGAACTGGTCTATGCCCTGAGCGGCCTGATCAAACCGGAGAGCGGAACGATCCTGCTGAATGGCGAAGACATCACGAATCTTTCCATTCACGACCATTACAGCAAAGGTCTTTCCCATGTCCCGGAAGACCGTCATAAGCATGGTCTGATCCTCGATTTCCAGCTGCGTGAAAACATCGTCATTCATGACTACAATATCGAGCCGTATGTCAAAAACGGCATTCTGCAGAATGCTGAGATCGACCGTCAGTCCGACCGTCTGATCGACGAATTTGACGTCCGTTCCGGTTCCGGCAAAAACTCCATTACCAGAGACATGTCGGGCGGCAACCAGCAGAAGGCGATCATCGCCCGTGAACTGGACCGCTCCGCCGATCTGCTGCTGGTCGTTCAGCCGACCCGCGGTCTGGATGTCGGTGCCATTGAATATATCCATTCCCGTATCGTTCAGGAACGTGACAAGGGCAGAGCTGTTCTGCTTGTCTCACTGGAACTGGACGAAATCATGAATCTGTCAGACCGTATCGCAGTCATTCATGACGGTGAGCTGACAGGTATCATCGACCGTAAGGACGCTACCGAAAACGAACTTGGTCTGATGATGTCCGGCGCTCTGAAGAAAGAAGGAGGCGAAGCATGAAACAGTATAGTTCAAGAACGATTTCACTGCTGGCTGTCGTGCTGGGCCTTCTGCTGGCCAGTCTTCTGCTGGTCGTGACCGGCAAGAATCCGCTGGACATGTTCTCAGCATTGCTGTGCTCCCTGACCGGCTTCGATCTGACCGCACCGCATAAAGGCTTCAACCTGATGTATCCGCTGAACTGGCTGCTGAACTGTCTGCCGGTTATCCTGACCGGTCTTTCCGTCGGCTTTGCCTATCGTACCGGTATGTTCAACATCGGCGGTGAAGGACAGTTCATCGTCGGTTCGCTGGCTGCTTCGGCTGTCGCGCTGTTCATCCCGCTGCCGCCGATCATTCATCCGATCGTCTGTGTGCTGGCCGGTGCGCTGGCCGGTGCCTGCTGGGCTTTCCTGCCCGGTCTGCTCAAGGCAACCAGGAATATCAACGAAGTCGTCATCTGCATCATGATGAATTACATCGCTCTGTATTTCAATTCCTGGGTCGTCCGCACGTTCCTGCCGGTCGATCAGAAGACACTGGCAAGAACGATCCAGTTCCCGGCTTCCGCGTCTTTCACACCGCTGAACTTCGGAACTTCCTCCAAATTCCATTTCGGTTTCCTGGTCGTGATCGTCTGCCTGCTGCTGTTCTGGTTCATCATAGAAAAGACCAGCTTCGGCTTCTCGCTGCGCGCCACCGGCTTCAACAAGGAAGGTGCCCGCTATGCCGGTATGTCGACCAACCTGAACACCATTCTCTCGATGATGATCGCCGGTGCGTTCACCGGTATCGCCGGTGCCATCGTGGCACTGGGTGTCTACAGTTACGGACGTATCTTCACCGGTTTTGACAACTATGGCTTCGACGGCATCTCGGTTGCCCTGATCGGTGCCTGCAAGACGACCGGCATTCTCTTCGGCGGTATGCTGATAGGCCTGCTGAAGGCAGCCGGAACGACATTGCAGCTGCTTGGCATTTCGAAGGAAATCGCCCAGCTGATCCAGGCTTCCATCCTGATCTTCATCGCCATCCAGTATGGTATTGTCGTCGTACTGAATAAAATTGATTCCCGCAAGGGTAAAAAGAAGGAGGCGAACGCATGAAACTGATCGTTGAAATGTTTCCGATTGCCCTGATGCTTGCCTCACCACTGATCATTACCGCGCTCGGCGGTCTGTTCTCGGAGCGCTCTGGCGTCGTCAACGTCGCACTGGACGGCTGTATGCAGATCGGCGGCTTCACTTCCGCCACTGTACTTGTGCTGCTCTCGGCAGCCGGAGTCAAAAACGCCATCTGGTGGGCGATCCTGGCAGCTATTGTGGCCTCGACCGTATTCGTATCCATCCACGCTTTCGCGGCGATTCACATGCGCGCTGACCAGACGATTTCCGGTACAGCGCTGAACGTTCTGGCCGGCGGTCTCACCATCTATCTGTGCGAGATCCTCTTCAATGCCAAGTCCACCGCTTCCTTCAATAACGGTGATGTCTTCAGCCGTGTTTCCGTACCGCTGCTCAAGGACATTCCGGTGATCGGCAAACTGTTCTTCACCGGCAACTATCCATTTACCTATATGGCTTATGTACTGGTTGTCATCGTCTGGTTCGTCATTTACAAGACCGCGTTCGGACTGCGTCTGAGATCATGCGGTGAATTCCCGCAGGCTTCCGCTTCGATGGGCGTCAGTGTCGTCAAGACAAGATGGATCGGTGTCCTGCTGTCAGGTGCTTTCGCTGGTCTCGGCGGGGCGGCGCTGGTTCTTTCCACCCAGACATACTTCAATGTCGGATCGATTCACGGCCTCGGCTTCGTCGCCATCGCCACATTGATCTTCGGTAAATGGAATCCGTGGGGAATCCTTGGAGCCGGTATCCTGTTCGGCTTCTCACAGACACTGTCGTTCTACGTATCAAGCATTCCGATGCTTGCCAGCATTCCTTCAGAACTGGTCAATATGTTCCCGTACGTACTGACGATCATCGTCATCGTTCTTTTCTCGGGCAAGCAGGTCGGACCGAAAGCAAGCGGCGAGATCTACGACCCCAGCAAGAGATAACAAAAAGCACGGTTTCCGTGCTTTTTCCGTCAACAGAAAGGATACACTGATTTATGACTTATTTTCCTGAAGGCTTCCTGTGGGGAGCATCTTCCTCCGCATTCCAGATCGAAGGCGGCTGGGACGAAGACGGCAAGGGAATGACTGTAGCCGACTTCAATTCCTTCAAACGTTCCGACAAACAGGCGGATTCCAAAGTTGCCAGCGATTTCTATCATCATTATGAAGAAGACATCGCCCTGATGAAGGAACTCGGCATGAAGATCTACCGTTTCTCCATCGCCTGGGCACGGATCATTCCCGATGGTGACGGGGAAGTCAATCCGAAAGGCCTTGCCTTTTATGACAATGTCATCGACCTGCTGATCAAAAACGGCATCCAGCCGTTTGTCACACTCTATCATTTCGATCTGCCGTATGCGCTGGTCGAAAAGTACAACGGCTGGGAAGACAGACGCTGTGTCTACGCCTTTGAAAAATATGCCAGAGTCTGCTTTGAACACTACGGTGACCGGGTCAAATATTGGCAGGTGACCAATGAGCAGAACCTGATGATCCGCGTCGACGAACGCATGAACATCAACGAGCCGGATGCCTGGAAGGCGGATAAAATGCGCGCTCAGATGGATTATCATATGTTCCTGGCTCACGCCCTGGCCAGCAAGGCATGCCATGAAATCATCCCGGACGGCAAGATCAGCTACGACGGCATAAATATCACACATATTAAGAAGCCGGATCTGCGCCGCGCCGTGGGCATGGTCCTACAGGAGACGAACCTCTTCAC
>CADBEA010000018.1 GCA_902793635.1 uncultured Erysipelotrichaceae bacterium
ACTGCTTTCGACTTGAGTTTCGCTACACTTGGCGGTAAATACCCGTGGCTGGACTTTCACCAGCTGGAGATGTGCCATGCCCGGCACACCTGAAAAAAGCCATTTTCATTCATTGAAAGATGGCTTTTTGTATGCTTACTGCATAGCTTCAAGGAGTTTCTGATTAATGTGGTTCATCGTTTCCAGATACAGAAGATCCTCTTCATAGCTCAGTTCGCTTTCGTCGATGGCATCCAGTTTCGTCATCGCATCTTCATATTTTGCCAGATATTCATAATACTGCATCAATACTTCCGTGGATGTATTGTTTTCATCGACACTCTGCATGAAACTGACATATTCGTCAAAGAAGGCTTCATAGCTTTCCATCGCTGCCCGGAATTCCGGCCGGACACCGTCAGCCGGTGCTTCCGCGGCCGGTTCCTCCGCTTCCGGTGCCTCTTCCTCTTTCACCTCTTCTTTGGCTTCTTCTTTTGTTTCCTCTTTTGTGTCTTCTTCCTTTTTCGGACTTTCCTTTTCCCGCGTTGTTACCGTCGGGGCCGGCGTCTGCGGTTCGGGAGCAGCAGGTTTTCTGCCCAGAAGTGCACCGAAGATACCGATCAGCAGGCATACAGCCGCGATACCGGCAATGATCATACCCTTGCGGCGGTCCTGATTGCGTTTGGTCAGGGCTGCCTTTTCTTCACTGTTCGCGGTATCGATCAGATACTGCAGGGCGTCTTCCTTGTCTCTGAGAACGGCTGTGCAGGCATCGATTTCCTGATGATCCCGGCGGGCTGTATCCAGATCCGTCCTGGCTGTCTCAATGGCTCTTAGAGCCCGGTCATATTCCCATTCGACATTTTTGGCGGCTGTCAGGATCTCCGCTGCGAAGGAACGGGCTTTGCCTTCGTCACTGATCTTCACTTCACTGACAAAGACGCCGTCATTTGTTTCCACATTCAGATAGACATTGCGCTCATCATGTTTTTCACTGCGGATGTCGTTTTTCCTTGTCACACCGCCGACGACAGCGCCCAGCGGACCTGCAATGGCGCCGCCGATCAGCGCACCGCCTACACTGATGCCGGTTCTTCCTTTCGAGGTCATCGTCGTATATACGGCTCCGGATGTGCTGACTTCCGCTTTCGTATATTCATTCAGGGCATAGGTGCGGTTCTGAAAATCAATATGATTCAGATAGAGGTCAATGCCGGCGAAACTTTTCTGCGGCTGACTGATCCGGTTTTCCGCATCCTGCAGGTTCTTCGTCAGATCACGGATCTGATTCTTTTTGTTTTTCTCCGCCTGGTTCAATTGTTTTCGGGCTGCTCTGACTTCCTGTTCCGCCGCCTTTACATTGCTCAGATATTCACTCATGTTCCTCTCCTTTCGCAAATGCATATTTCAGATAAAAAACGATCAATACCGCTGCCGCATAGGAAGACGCGCTGTCTTTCTGCTGTTCCGCAAGATAGATACCGGCGAGCAGTTTTTCTTCCGCTTGCCATGTGTCATGGCCAGGCAGATCGAGCAGTCTGCTAGTTATCTTCAGAACCGCCTCGCTGTCCGTACCTTCCTTCTGCCGCTGCTGCAGATCATTCAGGACCTCTTTGATGCGGACCGTCTCTTCCTCATCCGGCAAATAATTTTCCGCTTCCTGCTGCAGCCATTGCCGGACTGCTTCCAGAGCCTTCTGATCAAGGCCGCATGTTCGAACAAGTGATGGATTCTCCCGCAGAAGGACACAGCAGACATAGAGACCGGCCTTTTTGTATCCGGGCGGGATCGGCTGCTGTCCTTTCAGGATCCCGGCAACGATGTCCGGATCATTCTGATAAAGAGTCCGCCATTTTTCCAACTGTCCGCAAAGATCTGTCTTCCGCATGATTTCATCCCTGATCCGACAGATTTCTTCCAATGGCAGAGCGGAAAGACAGCGGATCATCCGCTCGCTGCTGCCGGTTGTCTGCAGCAGTCGGGCCAGGAAGATTCGTTCGTCAATTTCCCGGCGGTTCTTCAGCATCCGCTGAATGCCGGCTTCCAGTTTCCGGCCGCCGCTTTCCTCTTCTTCAAGAATGCCGCGGATCTCAGACAGCTGCAGACCGCAGGCGCGGTACAGACGGATCTTCATCAATGTTTCGACAGCTGTGTCGTCATAGTATTTATGAGCCTGACTGCCGATGCGCAGCGTCGGTCTGAGCAGGCCGATGCGGTCGTAATAAAACAATGTCTTTCTTGTCACACCGGTCAGCTGACAGATTTCTTTCACGGATTTCATGGCCAGCTCAAATGTACTGCTGTTCCCCGCGGAACGGTCAAGACCCGCAGAAGTGCTCTTTTCCGAATACCATTTCATACCTTGAAAATAGCGGCAGGACAGACGGAAATATATGCCCAAAATACTTCCAAAAAAAAGACCGTGGTCGAACCGCGATCTTCTTCACTGTATATTTACTGATGATTTATCCTTCCGCTTCCACCATGCCTTCATGAACTTTGGCAAGCAGATCCTGCAGCTCCTGCAGTTCGATCTGGCCGGGAGCGGACGGTTTGCCAAGACTGCCGAACGTTATGACCGAGCCGGACACTTCACCGCTGATGCGGCTGATCAGTCCAAGACCTGACATCGACATCGTGACGATCGGCACGTCCTGATAATCACGGCTGAGCTGTTCGGTGATCAGCAGCAGCCGGACGACGTCTTCCTTGTCTTTCGGCATGACGGCAAGCTTGCAGATATCGGCACCGAGTTCCGTCATCTGCCTGATCGTGTCAACCATCTTCGCATCTGCCGGTGTTTCGTCAAAGTAATGGGCGGAAAGCAGCACATGCAGAGAATGCAGGTGAGCGTTCTTCAGCAGCTGCTTTGCGATTTCCTCACCGCGGGCAAGCTCAACATCGACAAGGTCGGCATTGCCGCTGCGGACAACCGCCTGATTCAGCGTCAGATACTGATAGTCGTCCAGTTTGGCCTGGCCGCCTTCCGTGTCGGAACGCAGGGTAAACAGCAGCGGTTTATCCGGATATGCCTGACGCAGACTGGCCAGCACGGAAAGAACATCTTCCTCTTTCGCATAATTGGCATACATATCAGCCCGCCATTCGATCATGTCGGCATCTGTTTCCGATATCCGGCGGCAGGCTTCCAGAATCGCCGCCTCATCCGCTTCAACGATCGGCACACAGACCTTTGGTTTGCCTTCACCGATTTTTATATTCTTTATGATCACTGGTTTCATAGTTTCGATCCCCTTTACAGACATTATAAACAAAAAAGAGGAATTATTTTTCTACTTCCTCTCTTCGGCGGGCAATTGCGGTCATGATATCGTCCGGATCCAGCGGTTTTTTACCCATCCGCATGTCTTCCTGGCTTTCATAGATGACATATTCACTGATTTCGTTCTCATATCCGCAGGCTGTGCATTCCCAGGGTGTCATATGATCGTCAAAGCCATCCTGCTCATTCAGATGAGCACCGCACTGATCACAATAGAACTCAATGCCGGGATATTTTCTGTCCAGTTCATCTCCGTAATATACCGATTCATATTCTTCCGGATGGAAGAGATAATTCAGTCTGTCCTGCAGTGTATCGTTTTCGGAAGGTGTCCGGTTGACGTTGATGAATGAAGAATCATACAGTCTGAGTACCCGGCCGCTTTCATTGCGGAGCAGCGAGCCGATCAGCAGCCACAGATAGGCATTGACGTACCCTTCCATAGTATCGCGGCGCAGCTGTTTCAGACCGTTATAGACAATGCCTTCAAACACTTCCCGATCAAGCGGAAACAGGATATCAGGATCACATTCTTCAGTGTGTTCACTCACCTTAATCAGAAAGTGACTGAGCAGATAGACAAAGACTTCCAGTTCTTCATCATCAAGCACTTCCAGATACTTCCGGATGTCTTCCTGCAGCAACAGCATGTAATCCGTCGTTGTGCAGATTACCGAGGCGGCCTGTTTCTGCATCAGCTGGGCTGTCTTTCTCTCCTTTTCCTGATTGCCGCGGGCGGTGCCGCAAAGACGGCCGAGGATCTGTGATACCCGGCTGCTCGAGCCGACATACAGAGAGTCATGATAACGGACCGCTTTGATCCGCAGATTCACGTCGTCAAATTCCGCTTCCTGTTTTTCCTTTCCTTCCACTTCTACGACAAACAGGCAGGGAAAAAACATATCCAGCAGATCCAGCTGCTTCATCGGTTTTTCTCCAATGGCGTAAAACAATAAGGCTGCTGTATTGCCAAAGCGCAGATCATATTTCACTTCCATGATTCGCCTCCCTTTGTTTCTTTCAGCCGTCCCATGGGACTCTCTCTCTGATGAGAAAGTCCCAGGTTCCCCCATACGGCCTAAAAGAAAGACACTCTTTCTTTCATATCAGATCCTACATAAAGTTTACGACAAAAAAGACGCCATATTCGGCAGTGCAGATGAATTGACGCTTGTGCGCCGGCGTATTATTTTGAATGCATATATGTAAAACGCAGGATGTCATATCACACCTGACGGAGGTTATCATGACAGATTTCAAGGAAAGAACAGCCGCTTTTGCCAAAGAACACGGGAGAGTGTATCAGAACATCGCCCTGGCTATCCACGCCAATCCGGAAGTTTCCAATTATGAATTCTTCGCTTCGGAAATACTGAGCAGACAGCTGAAGGAAGAAGGCTTTGAAATTGAACTGCCGGCCGCGCATCAGCGCACCGGCTTCGCAGCTTACTACAAAACCGGCAAACCGGGACCGGTCGTTGCCCTGCTGGCGGAATATGACGCCCTGGCAGGTCTTGGCCATGGCTGCGGTCACAATATCTTCGGTGCTACCTCTTCGCTTGCGGCAGCTGCTCTGAAGACCATCATCGACGAGATCGGCGGTGAAGTGCGTCTGTACGGCACACCCGGTGAGGAAGGCGGCGAAGAAGGAAGTTCGAAAGGCAGTTTCGTACGTGACGGCTATTTCAAGGACGTTGACTTCGCTTTATGCGTACACCCGAACGGCGCGCCGGAAAATGAACTGTCTTCCCGCAATCTGGCAAATGCCGCGATGGAAATCGAATTCCGGGGCAAGCCGGCCCACGCGGCTGCTGATCCGTATCACGGACTGAATGCCCTGGACGCCCAGATCCTTGTCTATAACGCCATCAGTATGCTCAGACAGCAAGTCAAACCGGATGTCAGAATGCATGGTATCATCATCGACGGCGGTACGGCACCGAACGTCATTCCCGAATATACCCGCTCAAGATACTATTTCCGGGCGGCTGCCAAGACCACTGTTCAGGAACTTCTCGCAAGGATCGAAAAGATCGTTGAAGGCGCCGCTCTACAGACCGGAACGAAAGGATCCATGAAGCCTTATGCCAACTTCGTTGACAATATGGTCCTGACTCCTAAACTGGATCAGGTTTGGGCTGACAACCTGAAAGCGCTCGGTCACGATTCCCTGCCGCAGACATGGGAAGTACAGCCGGGCTCCAGTGATGTCGGCAACGTCTCCCAGGTTGTTCCGGTCATTCAGCCGTCCCTCAGTATCTCGGATGTCGCGATTGCCGGTCATTCCCAGGACATGGTCGAAGCATCCCGTTCTGAGAAAGGCATGGATTCCATCGTTCTCGGTGCCACTGCTCTGGCCTGGACCGCCATCGATGTCCTTCTTGACCCCGCTCTTCTGCAGGCCATCAAGGAAGAACACCGTTACAACGTCGAAAACCAGGCAAAATAACACAGTTATGGCAGATGCTCCCAAAATGGGGGCATTTTTCGTGCTTTTTGTGCAAAACATACCATTCTTTGTGAAAAACAGCTGAAATAAGACAAAAAAATGACCATAAAACTAATTCCGACAATTCGTGTCGTATATAACAAATCCAAGAGTATTCTCTTTTCTTCGTTTCGACACATTTTGTCATAATTGATCATTTGGGCAACTTCATTGTTTTTCCTCCCCTTTGACACCTGATTCAGACCGACAGAACAGAAAAAGAAGACCGTAGTCTTCCTTTTCGTCATTCATTCTTTACCTGTATATCACAGGATATCATTCCTGCCCTTCTTCAGATGGAATCGTCATCCATACGGGAGATGACAATAGCGCATTTCATAGCCATCCGCCCTGCTTCTTCCGCCGGAGCTCCGGCTTCGATAGCCTGCAGGATGACATTCTGCAGAACAATGCCGTACAGGATCGGCCATTCCGAAGGTTTCTTACAGTATCTTTCTGTCATGTTGGTATAGATACCATCCCAGCATTCTCTGATCTTCGTATACACGCTGTCCGGTGTCATATTCCAGATATTAAGTTCGTCGGACCCGACTGTCTGAACCACATTCGTGACGATGGCCAGCATCTCTTCATCTGTATTATGCGAGACTGCCTTACAGAAGGACCAGACACTGTACTGGTCTTCCAGCAGATAATGATTCACATCATCACCGAAGTAGAAACGCTTGCCGTCTTTCGTTTCCGCCACCGCGAATGAGCCATGTTCCGCCTTGACAGCCTGATGGCATGCATAACCGGCCAGCCCGGCCGCGTAAAGCAGCGGGAATACCATGTCCACACCGTTAGGTCCTTTCAGTACATCCTTCAGCATCGCGACAATATTGCCGGCATGGCCTGCCAGCCTTTTGACAACCTGTTCCTGTGTTTCTTTTCTGTCAAACAAACCCATCGTCAGTTCCTCTTTCTGTTTTCGATCATCGTATGCATACCGACATACAGCAGCGGCGCCGCCACATCCAGAAACCAGTCAAAAGCAAACGGCTCTTTTCTGATGAAGGTACTCATCACATAATGAAAGCCTATGAATATGACAAACGCGGTCACTGCTTTCAGCAGCCATTCAAGAAATTTGTTTTCCATGCAAAGTATTCCTTTTTCAGTCATTATCATAGTCAGAAGAAACCATTTTATTCAAGTCTGCGCATCGTCTTGGAAAGCTGTTTTTTGAAGCGCTTTCAGATGTAAGCCGTTACAGGAAAAAGAAAATGTAATGTTTTTCAGAAAACTCATTGATTGTGTTTCAGAGGAGCGCTATAACAGTAACCGGATCAAGGAGGTACTTGACTATGAACGCATTAAACAACACAGAACTGAAGGTTACGATCGCAGCCGAAGACAGTGTTAACTATAACTTTACAGTCGGTGACGAAGTGCACCTGGGATATGACAACGGCAGATATGTCATCGTCGATGAAAACAACCGGATCGTTCCGGCCCAGCTCGTCTCCAACATTTCCCTGGAAGACGCGAAAATGCTGTCGGATATCAAAGCTGTATTCGCCATCAAGAAGATTGAGGGCAATGTCCTGAAAGCTGAGATGGTCAATCCTTACAGTTATGTCCATCATGCCTGCGGCGTCTGGACATGTCTGAACTGAACTGAGTAACCGCATATAGTAAAAAAGAATCTCAGAGGCAAACAGTTATGTTAAAGCTTCCGGGATTCTTTTCATTTTTTATTCCTGATTGCTGTAATCGACGATATCCCAGTCACCGTCAGCGTCACAGCCGAGCCACCACTGATAATCAGTGTATTCGTGATCAGGATCGAATGATCCGCTGTTTTCTTTCGGCGTATGGAAATCCATCAGAAAGCATGCGGCTTTGCCATACTCTGAATCATAATCTTTAAGACTGTTGAGCCATGCGAGTTTCTCAGCCGATGCGGATTCATCTCCCACATAACGGAGACTGTGCAGTTCACACCCTTCCAGGGCCGCAAACCGGCATTTGATCAGGATCGCCATTTCTTCCCGCACTTCCTGTGTATAAAGTTCGGATGTTCCGTAATCAATGCTTACGTCTGTTTCATTGACCGCACCGAGATACGCTTCCAGAGTAATCCCCTTTTCCGTGATTTCTCTGGCGGTATCCACGCCGACATAGCGCAGGTGCCACGGTTCATAGGCATAGCCGGTAATATGTTCCTTACCGGGCAGATAGCGGAGAATAAAGCCGTAGTCCGGCATACGGGAATGGATCTTCTCCCAGAGATCCGGATGCTGCAGCATCTCATCGTTTTCATAGACCGGCTGACCATCGATGATCAGATATACGTCCAGCGCCAGACCGGTGTGATGCTCGGAGTAACCCGGTTTGGCGACTACTTTGGCGGTATACTCCGCGCCATATTCCTTCGTGAATTCATCGACAATTTCCTGCTGTTCGGCAACTGTCCGCCTGACAGAATCAAGGTCGATAAACACATTGTCCTTTTCGAGATCTTCCTTCAGCTGCTGATATGCCTCATAAGCTGTCTTTTCCACTTCCACTTCATTGCCCAGCTGGTTCGTCACTTTCACGGTTTCCACCTTCGCTTCCCAGTCTTCCGGCAGCGGATGCAGCTTATTGACCAGAACCAGATAATCGATTCCTTCTTCCGGTTGTTCCGGTACATTATTGGCAGCCGGTGCTGTACAGCCTACGGCCAGCAGCAGTGCGAGTGCGGCACTGATCAGTTTTTTCATTGTTTCCTCCATTACGGCGCGCGAGGCGCCGTCACAAATACGTTATGAATAAACAAGCCTTCCATACGTGCCGCTGAACCTGCTACTCTGTAATCAGAGGAAGGTTTTGTTTAGAGCACGTGGAGGTGAGCAGTTAATTTGATGCCCCATTGTTATAAGTTGCCGCCATTCTTTCAAGCACAAACTAGTAGACATCGCAGTCTGTACACTTATAATTGACAATCGATTGTTGATTCGCTGAATGGCATTCAAAGCCTTTTCTCTTTGAAAGGAGAAGGTATATGTCTTTGAAGATCGTTCGTTTCAACTGCTGCGGCTTGGATGTACACAAAGATATCATTGTGGCTACAATCGGCATTACCGATAAATCCACTATGGTCACTGAGTATTTTCAGGAAACGTTCAACTCTTTTAACAGCGACCTCTATCGTCTCTGCGACTGGCTTTCTTCTCATCAGTGTTCTGAAGTCTGTATGGAATCCACCGGTAAATATTGGATTCCGGTCTACAACGTGCTTGAAGAGAAAGGCTTTATTGTTTGCCTCGCTCATCCCAAGTACACCAAAGCCATCAAAGGCAAGAAGACGGATAAGAAGGATTCAAAATGGATCTGCGACCTCTACAAGCATGACCTTGTCAGAGATTCTTTTATTCCTCCCAGGGATATCCGTGAACTGCGTGATATCTCAAGGTATTACAATAAGCTCATCGGAATGAATTCCTCTGAATCCAACCGTTATCAGAACTGTCTTACTGTCTCCAATCTTGGTATTGGTTCCATCTTCACTGATGTCAACGGAAAGTCTGCCAAAAGAGTCATGGAAGCTGTCCTTAACGCAGATGATCCGAATAAGTTGTCTGATGAAGATATCCTCAAACTTGTCCACAAATCCTGTAAGAAGAAAGATCAGCTCCTTGACGCTGTCCGTGGCTGTCGTATCGAATCCGACCAGCGCTTCAAGATGATTGAGATCCAGAAACATAAAGAGGAACTGGATCAGCACATCACCAACTGCTTCGTCGAGATGTTCAAGCGCGCCACGCCCTTCTTTGACCAGTTCCTGCACATCACAGAGATTATCGGCCTCTCTGTTCTATCTGCAATTCTTATCATATCAGAAATTGGTGTGGATATGACAGTATGGCAAAATAGCAGACAGCTCTGTGCCTGGGCAGGTCTTACTCCCGGCAATAATGAATCAGCCAACAAGAAGAAGTCGACACGTATTACCAAGGCAGAACAGTTTCTTAAGCCTCTGCTTGTCCAGTGTGCTCTCGCGGCAATCAAGAATCCGAACGGATACTTTGGAATCAAGTATCGGCGGATCAAGAAACGCAGGGGGCACAAGAAAGCAATCGTTGCGATAGCACGTATGATGCTTATCTGCATCTACCACATGATTCTTACCGGAGAATCCTTCAATCCTTCAGACTATGATGAACTGATGAATCCCAAGCCCCGTAAACCTCGCGAACTGACAATAGAATCTGCTGTAGACTTCCTGAAATCTTCAGGTGCTGACATTGATGCGATCATCGCTTCTTTGAAAGAAGCTCCACCTGATCCATTCGTTGTACAAAGTTGATTTTTCGCTTTCGCTTCACCACTTGTTTTTAATGCGGGCTTTTTTAACACTACTATGTCTTTTTATTCACACTTCCTCCTCCTGCAGTTATTCATAAGATTTCTCTTATTCTGTCACGAACTGTTGTCAGCGACAACCTTTTCGTTACATCAATCCTTCTGTCACGGAATATAAAAAACAGAATGTGAATGTCACACTCTGTTCTACAGACGGAATAATGTCGCCTTTTCTTTCTGCATCCGCCGCTTTTCTGTTTCTTCCTTCAGTACGGCATTGACGGCTTTGCGCAGGGCGTTGTTTGCCTCGATAAAGACCTGCGGCTCAATGGCCCCTTCGCTGCTCTGTCCCATGGCCAGAACGATCCGGCTGCGGTAAAGCGGGAAGATATCCATCGTCAGTCTTCTGAGATTTGCGGCCATGACGGTATCGGTGGACTGAATCAGTTTCAGCTGTGTCATCATCTGCAGCGGCAGTTCCCTGCTCAGAGATAGATCACCGAGTTTCTTTTCAAACAGCAGACAGTCTTCCCGGAAGTCTTTCGCCTTGATGGCATCTTCCATCAGGGTGCTCGTCGCCGCCTTTTCCAGCAGTTCCTTCTGCCGGTTGGCACGATTGTCTTTCAAACATTCTTCACCGGCATAGAGATACAGATCGAATTCCCGGACGACTTTCAGATGTTCCTGATACAGACGGTCCATGCGGTCTATATGATGCAGCAAGGCACTGCGCAGGATCTCCAGTCTTCTGGCGCATTCTCCGAGTTTCGAATTGAAGGCGTCATACTGGGAACGGAACTGCTGCAGGGCTTTGTCGGAAGGCATCGTGACGTTGCGGGTGCGCTTGACTTCATCCTCAAATTCATTCAGCTGCCGGATGATCCTTTTCAGCAGCATCTCGATCTCGTTAAGATCATTTTCCGGAATGTTCAGATGAGCGGATTCGGAAAGCCGCTTGACTTTGCGCTGGGCTTCCGTGCCGTACTGCAGCACCATGACCTTATCCGTCACGTCGATCGATCTGGCAAACGTCCGGGCATACTGCAGTTCGTTCTCCGTCAGATCACTCATTTTATAATGTTCAGTCGTCTGATCCAGTTTCAGATCGATTTCATGATTTTCCATGCTTTTATTATAGAATCACGGCAGGACTGTTTCCAGTCAGCAGTTGTGTTCCGCTTCTGTCAGGATCTTCTTTATTCTGCCAGTCCCTTCACACTGCCGTTCACCAGACGGCCGCCGCTGATATTCAGCTGCGGATAGGCTGCCTGGAAATTCTTCACTGCTTTATCAATGCCGCTGCCGCCTGATGTCGCAAACAGTACGATTTCCTTGCCGCTCAGATCATATGCTTCGACAAAGGTATTGATTAGTGTCGGTGCGGTATACCACCAGATCGGAAAACCGATCAGCACTTTGTCATAGGCACTGAAATCATGATCTGTTTCAGCCAGAGCCGGACGGGAAGCAGGATCCTTCATTTCCAATGAAGAACGACTGTTCTGATCACGCCAGTCCAGATCCGCTTTACTGTAGGGTACGGCCGGCTTGATCTCATAGAGATCGGCACCGAACAGTTCGGCGATCTTTTCTGCTTTCGAAGCAGTTACACCGGAGGCGGAAAAATACGTTACAACTGTTTTCATTATTAACTCCTCTTCATAATATGCGTTCCGCAATGATCACGGTTTCTACTCCCCTGGCTGTTTCCTTCAGCGGCACAAAGCCGTTCTTGTACCAGAAATGGGAAGACTGGGGATTGCCTTTGTTGATGCAGAGACGGGCTTTCGCAAAACCGAGGCGCTCCAGTTCTTTCAGAACATCCTGAACAAGATGCGAGCCTGCACCTCTGCCCTGCTTTTCCGCCGCCATCATGAAGAAACCGATAAAGGCTGTTTCCTCATCCGGATAGCCGTTGATCAGATCCATTACAGCTATCAGCTGATCATGATCAAAGAAACCGAAGTAATACTTGTCAGCTGCTGTTTTGCCGGGCGGCAGTGCCTTCATATCCTCTATGACGGCATCCCGTTCCGCTTTGGCAGTCGTGTATTCATAAAAGATCGGATTGCCATGCATGATCCTGAGAATATCATCCGCATCTTCTTCGCCAAGAAGTCTTGCGTCATATGTTTCTG
The DNA here is from genome assembly GCA_902793635.1 of uncultured Erysipelotrichaceae bacterium. Taxonomy (GTDB): domain Bacteria; phylum Bacillota_I; class Bacilli_A; order Erysipelotrichales; family Erysipelotrichaceae; genus Bulleidia. Next base: position 12,179 of record CADBEA010000018.1, read on the forward strand.
TCAGTTTTTGTATGTCGATCTGTTTCATAAAATCATTATAGCAACGGACAAAGAAAAAGCGGGAATTCCCGCTTTGGATCAATATCTTGTCACTTCACAGCCGAACATGTGGGCCAGCATTTCAAGCTCATCCGCGACATCTTCGAAGATGACGGCATAATGCGGCTCCCAGCCTGCCTTGACTGCTTCGTGGATGATTTTTGCACTGCAGTCTTTTGTCTCGATCACGACTGAAGTTCCAAAGAACTGTTTCGGTCTGTCGAGAGTCTTGCCGGCTGTGATAAAGAAACGAAATGTGCCGTCGGGATTGCGGCCGATGCGGAAGATCGTCGCATGTTCGCTCTCTGCGCAGCCGAATTCCATCGTCGGACCGATATGACGGTTGCAGTGTTCGCCAATGCAGGCACCGGTGTCTTTCCGGGCCAGTGAACAGGCGGCTGTACCGCAGTGCCAGAACGTGATCGTATTTTCCTTTTCATCCAGTGATACCGGATCGCCGAAGAAGACACTTCTGCCGCTGAGTTTCATACCCATCCACATGGACAAAGCGCCATACATATCCGCTTCACAGGCTGCCGCAACACCAAGGTCATTCAGCATGGCCAGTACGGCGCAGACCGGTGTTCCAAACGAAACGAAGAAGTCCGGCCAGCAGCGGGAAGCGACTGCTCCGATGTTATTCTTTCTGACAAATTCCGCATAAGCCTTATACAGTCTGGCGAAATCCATGCGGTTTTTTTCCGGTGTCTCATCGAAGCCGACGGTACGGTTCATTGCGTCGTTCAGGTATTCTTTGATATCCGCTTCACTGAAGCCCTTCGCGGTATCGATCAGTTCCCTTGCCTCAATGGCATCCTGGCGGACACCGAAGACAGAAAGCAGATCATTGTCCAGTGCTCTGCCGAAGCCGAATCCCTGCGGTGTATGACCGATGGCGCAGACTTTCAATGACTGCATTTCCTGACGGACCCTGGCAGCTTTGATCATTTTGGTCAGTGTGTCCTTTACCTTTTCTTCATCCGGAGCACCATAAACATATTCAAACGGTCTGTCACGGAACTGACGGATCGTGTTGGCGGCTGAGAATGCGCCGGTCAATGCGTTGAGGCGCAGACGGCCGCCGTCAATGACCGGTTCTCTGAGTGTCCATAACAGGATCGGCACGTCTTTGAAGCGGTGCAGTACTTCTGAGGCATACGCGGCATTGGCGAACGTCAGATTCTGCAGGATGATCAGATCAGGATCGACCGTATCCAGAAAGGCATTCAAAAGATCGGTATTCAGCAGCATCTCATCCGGCACGGCTGTATCTTCACAGATGTCTTTCAGCAGCTTTGCCGAGGCATCGAACATTGCCTGGGCGGAGGGCATGTGGAAGGTTCCCACGCCGATCGGCACATAAGCCGCCTGAAATTTCTTATCCATCTTCTTTCTCCTCCTCAGTATTTCAATTCAATGTTTTCACCGATCAGGCCGGGATGAGCTCCCTGTCTGATCAGCGGCTCTCTTTCCGGGTGAGCCAGGACCCATTTGTTTTTCTGCAGAAGCAGCTGTGCTTCCGGATCTGTGCTTTGATCCCGCAGCTGTTTTTCTTCTTCGCTTAACGGTGTGTTGGTGCCTTTCGGCAGGATGACGACATCCCGGAAACCTTCATCACATACCCGGCACGGTGACAGATGCAGTGTCGTCTGGAACATTTCGATGACCGTTCCCTTGGGCACATAGAAGACCTGGGCGTCTTCGCTTCTGATCGTGTTGTTTCTGATCTGCCAGGTGTGGGCTAGCACCAGCATGAAGTCACTGACAGCGATGTTGATCTCACTGCCCTTGTGATATTCAAAACCGTTGTAGGTCGTGTTGCGGCCGTTGCAGTAACCGATCTGAACCGGCAGGCCGCCGTAGAAAACAGTTTCGATTTCCTTTTTGACCGGAAACTCTTCCATTTCAGCAACGGAAGCGACATAGACATTGCCGTTTGCGGGAATGTCGGTATGTTCCTCCATATAACGCACCAGGCCGGAAACATCATGACCTTCGACGATGCGGCCAAAGCTTTCAAAAGCGGGATCGTAAACGTCAAGGATCAGCTGATCGTTGACTTCGTTGAGATGTTTCAGCATGGCTTTCCATCCCTGACCACCTTGACCGTGGCACAGAAGTCTTCGCCGCCATATCCCTTTTCCATCGCTTCATCATATACACGGGCGGCATTTTTCTCACCCGGCATGGCAAGTCCTGACTGCTTTGCCAGATTCAGACAGATATGAACGTCCTTGTGCATGTTGGCAATTGAGAAAGCCGTCGTGTAGTCTTCATTGGCAATGGCATTCTTCTTGGAATCGAGATAGAAATTCTGACCGCCGCCGTAGCTGATGGCTGTTGCGTAAGTCAGGATATCGATGCCGTTCTTTTCCGCCAGGGCACTTGTTTCGTTGACACCGTTCTGAATCTGGGAAACCAGGGCGTTGTGGCAGATCTTCATGACCAGGCCTTTGCCGTTTTCACCCATGCGGATGATATTCTCACCCATATAGGACAGCACCGGCAGGATCTTTTCATATCCCTCTTCACTGCCGCCGACATAAATGCCAAGCTTGCCCGCTTCCGCTGCCGGCCGTGATTTGACGACCGGAGCGTCAAGGAAATCAGCACCGGTTTTCTTCACCATCTCCGACAGTTCGACAGATACGTCCGGATCGATGGTGCTCATATCCACATAGATCTTTGTCTCGTTGAGGGCCGGCAGCACTTCCGTGACAACGGCTCTGGAATGTTCTGATTTGGGGACCATCGTGATGATCATGTCCGCCTTCTCTGCGACCTCAAGACTGCTTGTGCAGGCAACCGCCCCCTCTTTGACGAGCAGATCAACTTTTTCCTTCACAAAATCAAATACATATACAGGTTCAGCATTTTTCTGAACGATATTTCTGCACATTGCCTCGCCCATGATACCGAGGCCGATAAATCCGATTTTCATAGTTTCACGCTTTCTATTTCAGCCTGATGGCATTGTCACGATTCCAGAGATCGGCGAAGGCAAAGCCGGTGACATTTTCACAGACAGCTTTTTCTTCTTCGCTTGTTGCGGAAGTTTCTTCACCCTTGCGGCGGGCGATTTCCTTCTTGATGATTTCAAATTCCTTCTTCTGCAATGGATACTTCTTTGCGACAAGGATCGTCAGTACCATCAGCAGCACCGGCACGAAGATATAGATATAGGCAATGCCATGCTGGACAGATGCGGCCTGACGCATGCCGCTGCTGGCCAGTACTTCATCATAACCGATCATACCAAGCATCAGACCGATGATAGCCGAGGAAAGACCGGTCGCGATCTTGCGGATGAAGGTAGCCATGCCCGAGCAGGTGCCGGGTCTTGAAACGGATGTGATCAGTTCGTCAACATCCGCCATATCGGAAAGGATCGCGTAGATACTGGTGGAAGATGCCGCCATGCCGAGACCGACAATGAACGACAGAATCAGAATGATCGTGAAGTTTGCGCCTTCATGTGAGAACAGCAGCATCGCCAGTGTCGCGGCAATACGGATCGGAAAACCGACCAGGATCGGGAATGTCTTGGAAGTTCTCTGCATGATCTGACCGAAGATAATCGTGCCGGCAAACTGGGCAATCAGCAGCACGCCCATCAGGATCGTGAAGTTGCCGCCGCCGTAGGCATTCAGTACGTCATCGACATAATATACAGCCAGGCCGGTAACGAAGTCAGCCGCTCCCTGACCGAGCAGGAAGATGGCGATGAACATCCGGAAGGCCTTGCTTTTATAGACGGTAAAGGACTGGGTGAAACTGTCTTTGAGCGGTACCCTGACCGGTTCTTTCTGCTTTTCCCATGTTCCAAAGAAGGTCCAGAGAATCGTGACAGTGAATATCGCACCGAAGATCAATGCGACGATCAGATACGGTGTCGGATTGGTGTTGTCCTTGATCAGGATGGTCGGAATCAGACCGGCCAGAATGGCGCCGAAGGTCGAGAACATCATACGCACGCTGCTGTAGCGGGAACGTTCGGTATAATCGTCGACCATATCCGGCAGCAGGCCGTTATAAGGAACCATGACGACGGTGAAACCGGTGCTGAACAGCATATACATGGCCGCGTAGAAGACATACTTGGATGTCATCGTCGCAAACGGCGCTGTAATCCACATCAGGACAAAGGTCAAAGCTGAAAGCAATGAGCCGACCAGGATATAGAAGCGCTTGGCGCCGAACTTCGACTTTGTTCTGTCACAGATATTGCCCATGATCGGATCGGTGACGGCGTCCCATACCTTGCCGATCAGCGGGATCGTACCGGCCATGGCAGCCGGCATGCCCTGTGCCTTGGTCAGAAAGACCGTGTAGAATGTGCTGATGACAACGAAGGCTCCGCCGCCGTAGATATCCGCGGCACCGTAGGCCATTCTGCTCAACAGTGAGTGTTGCTTTTCCTGGTTCATGATTTCATCTCCTTGATTACTTCCTGAAGGGTTTCTTCACTGATCTGTGTATGGTTTTTGCGGCAGAAGACGGGAATGGTGCCCATCGGCGCCTGCACGAAGACGGTGCCGCCTTCATATTCCCTGCCGCTGTTGAGTTCGATCCATGTATCATCCGGCAGGATGACATGCCGGTCGGTTCTGCCCTGTTTGCGGATCGGCGCGACAAGCAGGTCTTTGCCCAACATATATTCCTTGTAGTCTTCATACAGACAGTCATAGTGATAGAAGACAGGCCGCATCATCGGGATTCCCCTCTGCGCTTCTTCTTCCAGCTGCAGCAGATATGGCTTCAGCGCTGTATGGATGCGGGACATCTTCGCAAGATGATCAAGCAGTTCCTCATCGGCGTCAAACTGGACGTTGCGCGAGGGCTGGTTGCCTTCATGCATGCGGAAGAGCGGTGAGAAGACATTCATCTCCTGCCAGCGCATCAGCAGTTCCTTCGATCGCGTCATAGACATAACAGTCGTATAGCCGCCGGCATCGGAATGAACGATCGTCTGACCGCACATACCGAGTGAGAGCGAAGCGGGAATGACGGACGGCAGACCGTCATCCTTCGACCAGTCGACATGCTGGTCACCGGTCCACATACACGCGGCGTTTCTGACACTGCCGGTATAGCCGGCCCGCATGAAGAAGAACACTTCGTTTTCGGCATGGCATTCCTCAATGGCTTCCCGGTTCATCTTCGCCCAGATGGCCGGCCACTGATTATGCATGCGTTTCGGACTGCCGTTATACAGGACACAGTCGACCGGCAGATATTCACCGAAGTCGGCCATCCAGCCGGACATGCCGATACCGATCATGTTTTCCTTGATCAGATTCTTATACCAGTCATAGGCGGAAGGATTGGTGAAGTCGACCATCGCGGCCGGGAAGGTCGTGATCGTCACCAGGTAATCCTCGCCTTTTTTGTCTTTCACACAGTAGCCGTGGTCATGGGCGTACTTGTACAGGTCTTTTTCAATTGCCATGAAAGGATTGATATAGCCAAGGAAGCGGACTCCCTTTTCTTTCCATTCATTGATTTTCTGCGGCAGATTATGATAGAGCTCATGGTCGTATTCCCAGTTCCACATGACCTGATAGCCAAAGCCGGTCCGCCGGCAGCCGCACCAGTCCTGTGACCATACGGCATTGACTTTCACACCGGCATCGAGTGCCTTGTTGATTTTGGCATCGACTGTTTCCGTGCCTTCCTGGATGGCCAGGATGACACCGTCATAGAGCCATTCTGGCAGGCGGCCGTAATGGCCCAGCAAAGCACTGAGTTTTTCCGATACTTCCGTGAAGTCCTTTCCGGATTCCATATGGAAGAGCGGCCGCTCCTGAAACATCAGGGTGACACGGTCCCGGCGGCTGAAGTCAAATTCCGCGAAGCTGACCGTATCAGCGTGCAGATAGTATTTCCGTGATGACACGAAGGTCGGCTGGACATAATAGGATTCATATTCCGAGAAAGCCAGGTCTTTTTCCGGATCATGACCGATCAGTGTATCGCGGACCAGCTTCCTGGTAATGCGTCTTGTATTCTGATGTTCCGCCACGAAGATACGGACTCTTTCCCCCTTCAGATCAAGGGTCGAATAGGTCTCGCCGCAGCCATAGAAATGCTCATCCGCCTCAGACGGATAGGAGATCCAGAAGCGGTTGACACGGCTGGGATGCGAGCGCATCTTCACATCATAACGGCCGTTGACTATGGTGACATCGATAACATAGTTTTCCTTGTCCCGGCGATCATGAAACGTGACTGTGAAGCCTTTATCATTTTCTTCATAGCCGGACATGTAAAGCCGGCGGCGCCAGTGGATCAGCCGGCGGTAGCGGAAACTGCCGCGGCTCATTGTAAAGTAGTTTTCCCCGTGGCCGACGTACAATTCCATATTCTTCAGAAGATGATGCAGCAGTTCTTTCATATCAGATCCTCTCTCTTTTCTGCAGGCTGATACCGTTCGCATCAAGAAGATTTACAGCATCCTGCCAGGTACCGGCCGCCCGGTTGGCACCGATCGCCCCTAATACGGAATATGACTGGGCACTGCCGATTGATGCGCAGGATGGAATGTCATAACCCTTCAGCCAGGCACTGACAAAACCGGCCAGGAATGCGTCACCGGCACCGGTCGTATCCACCGGTGTGCCGTGATATAAGGTCGCCTGTTTCCATGTCTCTTTGAAGTCAGTGACCAGAACACCCTTTTCACCGAGCTTGATGCCGAAGATCTTCAGCGGATAGGCTGAGAAGAACGAACAGATCTTGTCCAGGTCTTCACTGCCGGCATAGATGGCTGCCTCCTGCAGGCTGGGAATAAAAATGTCACAGTAATGCAGGGCATCCTCGATATTCTTCATCCAGTTGCCGCTGCGGTCATATGACGCATCCAGCGAAGTCGTCAGTCCCTTTTCCTTCGCTCTTGCAAACAGCCGGCCGAGCGGTTTTCCGTCCAGCGAGCGCAGAACGTTGGCACTGGCCAGATGCAGATGACGGCTCTTTTCCAGCAGTTCGTCACTGACCATCGATTCAGTAAAGAACTGGTTGCCGTTATCCGGCACGCGGATGATATGTCTCTCCCCTTCACTGTCGATCAGCAGGACCGGTGAAGCGGTATAGACATCTTCGCTTTCATACAGATACGAACAGTCCACACCGTCCTGCTTCAGTTCGCCTTTGACTAGCAGCGCCGCGCTGTCTTTGCCGAGAGCTGCGCAGATGGTCGTCTTCAGACCGAGCCGGGCCATACTGATGGCCGCGTTGACAGCGTCACCGCCGGAAGCCGCGAAATAGCCTTTGGCGAGTATGCCGTCAATTTCCATCAGGTCTTTGTCGACACCGGTAAAAAGCGTATCCCATGTCGCGATACCGGCGCAGATCACATCATATTGTTTATGTTCAGACATAAAAAAACACCTTCACTATACCCGTATTATACGATGAAAGCGCTTTATTCTGTGATTATTTCTACCAAAAGAAACAACGAAAAAGCACTCCTTCGCGGCAGTTAGTAGACCGTCACAAAGGAGTGCGGGGATACGGTATCTGTTATTCTGTCGGATCAAACAGCGGGGTATTGTCTTCTTCCGGGATAAAGCGGGCCAGCGCATCCTGCAGACAGAGATCCCAGAAACGCCATTCATGCGAATAGCCCGGCAGTTCAAAGAATTTCGCGTCCAGACCGATTTCTTTCGAAAAGGCACGGAAGGCTTTAAAGGACTGGTAGGCAATCGGATCCTGATCGCCGCAGGCAAAGTACAGCTTCGGCAGATCCGCTTTTTCTTCCGCCTTCTCTTTGATGATATCCCAGAGATTCAACGGTGATTTCCGATAGCCGTCCATACCGCCGAAGTTGTTGATGAGGTTGTATTCGCGGGCCGCAAACGGATTGGCGGGATCCGGTTCCTTCAGCGGATTCGGAACAGCCGAGAAGCTGTAGGCCGCCGCGAATTTTTCCGGATGCGCGAACGCGTAGACACAGGTTCCCCGGCCACCCATGGAAAGACCGGCGATGAAGTTGTCTTCCCTTGCCTCACTGATTGGCAGCCAGCTGTAAACCAGCGGCATCAGTTCCTCAAAGAAGAAGGAATACGGGTGATAGCCCATGGCGAAACCGCTCCAGTCCACGTAATTGCTGTTCTGGGCGGAAAACATGACGACGGCGATCTGTTTTTCACAGGCGTACAGTTCGACATTGGACTTGCGCAGCCAGTCGCTGTAGTCACCGAAGGTGCCGTGCAGAAGCCAGAGCACTTTATATTTTTTGCCGGGTTTGTAGAAGTCTTTCGGATCGGTACCGTAAGGAAGATCGGGAAGGACCACGTTGATGTCAGCCGGAGCCGCCAGATATTTACTGGTAAAACTCAGATGCAGCAGTGCCATAATTCAGCCTTTCTATTCTTATTCTTTTATAAACTGCGGAAAACATGCGGGTATTCGTCTTCATTTTATCATTATGCGGGCATGTCTGCCGGGTTCTTTGTGAATCATTCGGACGCAAGATAACGGTCAATGACCCAGTCTCCTCTCGTTGTCTTTCGTAAAAACCAACTGCCTTCTTTCTCTTCACTATCCGTGTCGGTTACATACTTCATGACAAAAACTGTCTTTTCACCGTTCCCGGCATATGCCAGGCTGCGCAGATGACAGCCGCGCCAGGCCGCGAAACGGCATTTGATCAGAATGGCCATCTCCCTTAATTCTTCCGCTGTATACAGTTCAGAATGACCGTAATCAATCAGCGGGACATATTCCCTTTCCCCTTTCAGGTATTCTTCCAGTGTCAGTTTCTGATCATGTATCTCGCGGGCAGCTTCACATCCGACATAGCGGATATGCCATGGCTCATAGACATAGCCGGTGATATGTTCTCTCTCCCTGGGATAGCGCAGGATAAAGCCGTAATCAGTGATCCGCTGATGGATCTTTTCCCAGAGCGGCGCATATTCCATCATTTCAAAGTTGAAATATATATCCTCACCGTTGACATTCAGATACAGATCGAGCGCCAGACCGGTATGATGTTCGGAATAACCCGGCACGGCGACGATCTTGGCGGTATATTCCTCACCGTATTCCTTTGTGAAGTCAGCGGCGATCTGTTCCTGTATTTCCTTTGAGCGCAGGGCGGAATCCAGATCGACGATGATGTCATCATTTTCCAGATCTTCCTTTAGTTTCAGATAGGCTTCGTATGCGGTGATTTCCGCTTCCACATCCATGCCAAGAGAATTGGTGCAGTGAACCGTGTCGATTCTCTCTGACCAGTCATCGGGAAGCGGATTCTGTTTGTTGACCAGGATCAGATAATCCGTTTTTCTGTTCTCTGTTTCCATACGTTAATTCTGTCATCAGAAGCGGAATTCATCAACCGATAAGGAAAAAAGTGCCGGCACGCTGGGGTATCAGCGTGCCGGCAAAAGCAAAGAAAGGAAAATATGAAAGAACTTATTGTTTACTCTTGAAGGAAGGCGGCGGTGCCGGCAGCTGAGCCCGTATCGGCTCAGGCACCGCCTGGAAGATCATCTTGACCGCCCACCAGAAGAACATCAGGACAATGACGGGAATCAGGAAGGATGTCACGATCATCACGGCCAGCGCTTCGATGAAATTATTGAGAACGTTCTCGAAGCCGGAAAGAACGCTGGACACACCGCCGGTGATCGTATTCACGAAGGAGTCCCAGGCGGATTCGGTCTTGGCGTTGTTTTCCACCTGTTCCGAACTTTCTTTCGCCTGATCGATCGTCATTTCGATGGAATCATGATAGGTTTCTTCAATGCTTTTGGAAGTCTGCACACTGACCGGAACGACCATGAACAGCACCAGACCGAGTGCCGCGACTTTGACAGCCATCTGCCGCAAAGCCGGTTTTTTGAATTTTGCGCAATAGAGAATGCCAAGCAGACAGCCGAGCGGAATCAGGATCCTGAAAGCCAGACTGCCGGTAATCGTCACCAGATATTTTTCCAGGAAGATCGCACAGAGCACCAGCAGCGCGTACATGCTGAGATCTGCCAGCTTGTCAGCGATTGCTGAACCGGCGTCACCGGGAATCAGCGAGATGGCGGCGGAAGCAGCAGTCGAAGCGGCGGTGATCTCCATAACGGTATTGCGTTTCTGATTCAGATAGGCAAGTGTTCCTTCCGTAAACTCCGGCGATGTAAAATAGCCGGCTGCAAAAAAAGCAGATGCCAGTCCCAGTATCAGTAAAATAACGATGAAAATCAGATCCGCATTATTCTTTAAACGTTCCACGAGATTTCCTCCCGTTTGAATCTGTGTTCATTATAACACAGCTTATTTACAGTTTGCGCTGAAACACACTTTCAAAAGCGCGATGTTTCAGGATTCGTTCAGACTTTCCAGAAAAGCGATCGCTTCCCGGTATTTTGCGATCCGCTGCCGGTCCTTTTCCGTGACCTGACTGAGCCGGCTGAGATCGGAATTATGGCGCAGGTCGGACAGTTTGACCTTGCGGGCAATCGGATTATCCGACAGGTTTTTCACATAGTCCATATACGGCACACCCTCCTGATGCGTCAGCAGCCGCAATACGTCCGTGACCTCTTTGGGGAAGCCCATATCGGAAAGGTCCTGCAGCGTATAGTCCGTGTCTTCGACAACATCATGCAGCAAAGCGCAGGTGCAGGATATCTCATCTTCCATGCTTTCCGCGACATGAAACGGATGGAAGCAGTACGGGAAACCGCCTTTGTCCATCTGTCCTCGGTGAGCTTCATACATCAGATTGATTGCTTTCTTTATCATATCCGTGTAGATCATCAGTCATCCTCCATGATCAGAGCGAATTCGATCGCTTCCCACTCTCTTTTTTTCCGACCGCATTTTTCACAGTACAGTCTGCCGTCCAGAACGCAGTAACGCTCACCCTTCCGGATGCGCCTGCGGCACTGGCTGCAGCGGGCATCGGAAGAAATCTGCACGGCTGTGTTTTTCTTTGTAAACAGTCCCATTGTTTCCTCACTCAGTCATTGTTTCGTTTGGCTTTGTCATCCGCTTCGGCCAGACGCATCACCTCATCAAGCAGTTCTTTCCCCCAGAGTTTTTCCTTCTTCGCTGGCCCTTTCGTACTGTAATTCCGCCGCCAGTCATGCGGTAACATATGATAGTTGATCAGAAACGCGAGATGGAGCGGATCGTATCCGGCGGTATCAAAGAACAGTGAATCATAGGCACCGGTATGCTCGTGGTTGTAGTAATGGGCGATTTCCGTCGGCTCGCCGCGGCCGTTATGAAAGTCCTTGGTGCTGACTTTGCCGAAGTCATGCATGAGACCGGCCAGCCGGAGCAGATCCGCTTCGCCTTTGAGATTGTCATAAGTCATCCGCAGATGCTCACCGAGCGTTTCCAGATGATGAGGATTATCCTGCTGGAAGTCCATCAGTTTTTCCGCGAAGGCAAACGGATCACCGAGGCTGTATTGGTCGCTGTCCGGATAGACGATGCGGATCTCGTCCCAGCCTTCATGACTGTGCGGGATGTCGATCCGGTGATACCGTTTCTTCATCTCTTTTTCCGGCCGCGGATCGTTCCTGCTGGCATTGAGTGCGAGACAGTTTGCGTACTGTCTGGCTGTCAGGATGCAGCAGGTCTTCGCTGCCGGCAGATTTATCCGATCGAGAATGTCTTTCCGCATCGAGGCAGATAGAGCCAGTTCCACAAAGACCACGTCCTTTCCCGCCTTGAGAGCCTGCCGGATGTCCCGGGTGATGTTTTTGCGAGCCGTTTCCCGGATCCGGTTTTCGTCGTCTGTGAAAGTGATCTGTTTCTCGTATTCCGCCAGTTTGAAAACAGCCGCGCCGCCGGCCCGCAGTTCTTCTGTGATATTTTCCTGATCGTCCTCACACAGAGCGACCGGCATGTAAAAGGTTGGCATTGTCATCATAATTATCATACCCTGTTACAGCAAAAAAAAGCACTGCGCAAAAGGATCGGCAGAAAAAGGTTGCAGTTCAGACCCTGACGATAACGCAGTCTGTAATACCTGTCTCACAAATCTGCCAGACAGCCGCATGTAATTGAGGGGATCATCCCGTAAAGGATTACGCATTGAACTCTTCAGGGCTGCCGGTCATTTTTCCGGCAATCCCCGGTTCATACCATCATTCTGATTGCTTTCTGATCACAATCATGATCCGACTCTTTCCGAAAATACATGCCGGGTAACAACGTAAAGACGAAGGAAGATAAAAAAACAGCCCCAGAACTGAGGCTGTTCCGCATTCCTGCATCAGCAGTAAAGTGAATTAAATCTGATCCGGCTTCATCGGCATGGGAAGGCTCTCCCATTTATTGCCGCAGTTATTGCAGCGATACGTGTATATTTTTCTGCCATAGGAATCAAATTTCATACCCTTGGTAAGATTGTCTGAACCGCAGTTGTGGCAGAATACTTTGAGGATCGGGTTGGGATTATTTATATCAAAATCGCCGCCGGAAACCTTTTCCTCTTCTTCCTGCGAAAGAACTTTATTTTTGTCTTCCATAATCTTCCCTTCTCTTTTTCTATATTGATTATTATACGAAATCGTTCAATTAATCCACAAGTATATGCATGCAGGGATGATGAGTGATCTTCTTTGTGAAGCCATACAGCCAGTGTTAAAAGCCGGTATGGAAAAACCATATACAGAATGATACTTTCTGTTTTCACACGTGAGAAGCCAGCACAAAGACCGCAGCGGCGCCTGTCGTCGGAGTGCGGCCGAAAGAAGAGTCATAAAAAACGAGTGAACTTCCACAGAGAGTGGCTGTGTTCACTGCATTTCTTAAATTCCCGGTATCGCCGGAGTCCGAACAGTAACGAAAAAGAAAAATGACCGCGCGGTCATTTTCATTCGGATGCCCTCTGTGACAGAGTGCTCAGTTGTTGAGAAGATACGTGAATGTCATGCCGTCGGCCGCGTGCTCCGCCTGATCGTCCCAGGTCAGAGTCAGAGCGCCGTCATCCTTGAAGATGATGGAACCCTTGCCGCCGGTATAGACTTTCGTCTCTTCCTTGATACTGCCGTCTTCGTTGTAGACAAGATCACGGCGAACACAGTCGGAATAGTATACGTAAAGACCTTCTTCGTCAAAGGTGCCGCTCATTGTCCATTCGCTGTTTTCCGATGCGCTGCTGCCCCAGTTGACGGTGAATGCCGCTTCGTTCTGGCCTTTGGCTTCGACCAGGATGGATGCCCGGTCACATTCATAGACACCGACGAAATTCATGACGGGATTCTGGCCGTCGTCAGCAGCTGGAGCTGCCGCTGTATCCGTTTTACATGCCGTCAGACTGAAAGTCAGAAGAACGGCGGTAAGCAATGCTGTTAACTTTTTCATTTCTGTTCCTCCTGCTGCACTACGTACAGCATTCCATTAAACCACAGATACCGTTTCTTTTGAATACCTTTTAATCTGCTATACTTGGCTTGAGAGTATTAATGCATGAATGAACAGCGCACTTACATCGCGATCGATCTGAAATCCTTTTACGCTTCGGTGGAATGCGTGGAGCGTCATCTGGATCCTTTGACGACCAATCTGGTCGTCGCTGACGAGAGCCGTTCCAGCAAGACGATCTGTCTGGCCGTGTCCCCTTCCCTGAAAGCATACGGTATCGGCGGCCGGCCCCGTCTTTTCGAAGTGGAACAGAAAGTAAAAGAGATCAATCAGGAACGGAAAAGAAATTCTTCCCGCGGCCGGCTGATGGGCAGTTCCTTTCATGATCCCGATCTGCGGAAGAACCGCGATCTTGCCCTGAGCTATGTCACGGCTGTGCCGCGGATGGCTTTCTATATGGACTACAGCACAAAGATCTATCAAATCTATCTGAAATATATCGCACCTGAGGATATCCACGTCTATTCGATCGACGAAGTATTCATCGACGCCACGAAATATCTGAAGACGTACCGGATGAGCGGCCATCAGCTGGCGATGACCATGATCCGCGACGTTCTCAGCACGACCGGCATCACCGCCACCGCCGGTATCGGCACCAATCTCTATCTTGCCAAGGTGGCTATGGATATCGTCGCCAAGCATATCACGGCCGATCAGGATGGTGTGCGGATTGCCGAACTGGACGAGATGAGCTACCGCCGGCAGTTGTGGACGCATGAGCCGCTGACCGATTTCTGGCGCATCGGCCGGGGTATCGCCCGCCGGCTGGATCAGTACAATATCAAAGCTATGGGAGACCTGGCTCGCTTTTCCCTGAAGAAGGAAGATCTTCTCTATAAGGAATTCGGCGTCAATGCCGAACTGATCATCGATCACGCATGGGGATATGAACCCTGTACCATGGAAGCCATCAAAGCCTATGTGCCGGAGAATCATTCGCTGACAAACGGCCAGGTCCTTGCCGGTCCCTATCCGTTTGAAAAAGGCCGGATCATTGTCCGTGAGATGGCTGACAGTCTCTGTCTGCAGATGACAGAAAAAGGCCTGGTATGCAATTCGGTGGCGATGAGTGTCGGCTATGACGGCACAGTCGCCATCGAGAATTACCAGGGTGCTTATGCGAATGACTGGTACGGCCGCCGCATGCCGAAAGCCGCTTCCGGCAACGTACGGCTCAACCGCTATACCGACAGCTCCCGGCTGATCACCGATGCGTTTCTGAAAATCTATGACGAACATGTCGATCCATCGCTGATGGTGCGGCGCTTCTATCTGAGTCTTGGCAATGTCCGCTCAAAAGACAGCGTTCAGAATCAGACAGTTGTCGAACAGTTTGATCTGTTTGCCGCCCCGGCTGTTTCCCATGAAGAGGAGGAAAAGGAACTGGCGAAGGATGAAAAGATCCAGCAGGCCATGGTCGGCATCCGTCAGAAATTCGGCAAGAATGCTGTATTGAAAGGTACAAGTCTGGAAGACGGTGCGACCGGCAAGGAAAGAAACATGCAGATCGGAGGTCACAAGGGATGAAAGACATACATGAATATGACGATATCATTTCCCTGCCGCATCCGGACTCCGCTTTCCATCCCCGCATGAGCCTGCTTGAGAGGGCTGCTCAGTTTTCGCCTTTCGCGGCTTTGACCGGCTACGATGACGCGGTGAAGGAAACCGCCCGGCTGACCGATGAAAAGATTGTGTTGAGCGAAGAGGAACTGAAACAGCTGAATATAAAATTCACCCTTCTGATGCCGCATATCAAGGAACGGCCGGAAGTGACACTGACCCGCTTCATCGCCGATGAAAAGAAAAGCGGCGGCCGCTATCTGACAGAAACCGTCCGTATCCGCCGTCTGGATCCTGTAAAGCGCATCCTGATCACGGAAGACAACCGGAAGATTTCCCTTGATGACATCACTGACCTGCAAAATGAATTTTTGAAAACTGAGCCATTTGAGTAGAATGCTGTTAGAATGTTTATTATGGAAAAAATGGCAAGAAAACTGTCAGTATTTTTCTTCTGCCTGCTGATCCTGATGACTTCGGTGATCCGTGTCAAAGCGGAAGAATACGATTACGATGATGATGGAACAATTAACCTGGATGCGACCTACTATGTCATGACTTCCCAGCATGACAATACCATGCAGGTCCCTTTCAACGCACGGTGGTTCGATGCGGACGCCCATATCTACAACCATGATCTGGCCAAACTTTCACTGGGCTTCGCGGTAGCTTCCTTCCGGCCCAGTAAACAGCATTCCGATCCGAACCGCTCAGCTGATACCAGTGCCATTTCCTTTCTGGATCAGGCCGGCTTCATCGAAATGCAGAGTGACGACTATGACAAGAACCCGAGCATCTACACGGTTTCGACCGTCATGGGCCATAGGAAGATCGGTGAAGGTGACGACGCCTTTGAACTGATCGCTATCGGTGTATGCGGCCAGGGTTATCTGGACGAATGGGAATCCAACTTCAGCATTCTCGGTGACGGCTCCGATGAATCCCAGTTGCACGATGGCTTCCAGCGTTCTTCCCGGCTGATCTATGACCGTGTGTTCGGCTATATTTCCAGCCATCATCTCTCCGGACCGATCAAGGTCTGGATCACCGGTTTCTCACGGGCGGCCGCTGTTTCCAATATCACCGCCGCCTGGCTGAGTGATTCCGATATGCTCGGTGAAAACAACGTCTTCGCATATACCTTCGCGACACCGCGGACAACACGTGATCCGCAGAGCGAACGTTATCAGAATATCTTCAATATCGTCGGCAAGACCGATCCGGTGCCGCTGGTTCCCTTCGCTGACTGGGGTTATGACCGCTATGGCGTGACTTATTCCACCCCGTCGCTGGAAACCGATTCCGACTTCCAGCAGAAACGTCTGAAAGCCAATGCCGTATACAAGGACATCACCGGTATTGATTACTGGGTCAATCCGGATATGGACAAGCATATCCGCAATATCCTGGACTACTTCCTGAAGATCGTGCCGGATGCGAAAACCTACCGTGACACCCTGCAGGATGAACTGATCCATCTATGGGCCGACCGCTCACCGATCAATATTCTCGCCCGACTATTGAGCATCGCATCAAAGCCGGTGCTGATGGACAAAAGTGTCCGCCATGAGGCGAATTCCCTGCTGAACTACATAACTTATCTGCTGATCGATTCCGCGACAAACCGAAGCGCCCAGCGCAAATGGAACAAGGAAGCTTCCCTGTCCTCCAATATGGCGCAGGCGCATACGCCGGAACTGTATATCTCATGGGTCTTCTCAGCTGACCGCCCAGAAGACCTCTACTCCGAGCAGGATTCTTTCCAGTACATCTATCTGGACCATTCTTCGGGTAATCTGGTCGTGGAACTGTACCTGGATGATCAGCTGATCGAAAGGATCGATGACAGCCAGCCTGCCCCGGATGAAAAAAATGTCTATCTCATGCAGTCAGATGACAGTATCACTGCCCAGATTCCCAATGACAAAGACTATCAGCTGTACATCACGGCCAACACGAATGAGATCCTGCTGATGGGTCTGACCAACGCGGTTTACCGGGTCGGACACCATTCCCCGGAACACACGGTCAGAAACTACTACTTCCTGGATGACAAAGATACCATTTCCCTGCTGCTGACAACCGACGGTCAGGTCATCGCCTCCAAGCCGGAGGATTCTTCCGCCTTCATCGTTTATGAATCGGATGAGTATCTTGATACCTCCACCGTTATCGCGACGGAACGCCATAACATGCTGAACCTGACCTGGCGCACGATCATTATGCTGCTGATCACAGCGATCATCATCATTGGCTCGCTGCTGATGTATCAGGTCGTCTGGTTGGTAACCCGCTTCCGTTTCAACTGGCTGGTGAAGATCGGCTGGATCAAGCCGACCGAGAAATTCCATTCTCTGCCGATGTTCTGTTTCTTCTCCATGTCCTCAATCTTTGTCATCGAGGAATTCTTCGCCGTCCTGTATCCGGATGACCTGCTGATTCATCTGCTGTTCAAGGGACTGATCGGCCTGCTGTCCGTTCTGGTTGCCTGGATCGGCTATAAGCACCATAAGACACGGCTGAATATGATGATCGTCATTGCCCTGGCCGCATTGACTGTCGCTGACGTGGTGACCCGTGTCAACCTGCGGCTTGGCACCTTCCTCCACATGGCCAGTTACGGCCTGCTGATCTTTACTTTCTATCGGGAAGAAAAGCCTGTCTGGCAGCAGTATAAGATCTTCATTTTCCTGGCCGCCCTTGCCTTCGGCATTACCATGGGGCTTGAGGGAGATTATCGGACCGACCGTCTGCTGGCCTTTGCCTATCTGCTTACCGCCCTGTACATGGTCGTATGTTCCTTCCCGCTGCCGCGCCGCTGCTTTACCGGATCGATCCTGCTTATGCTTGGCGGTGTTCTGCTGATCACCACCAACGTGCTCAGGATCAGCACTGAATTCCTGCCGCATATGGTTTCCCTGGGTACCTATTATGCCGGCATTGCCACCCTTGCCTCAACCGGTGTGCGCATGCCGATTGCGAAACTGGTGCCGGTTTACGATGATGAAACACCGCCGGCCAGCCAGCCGCTGCCGGAGCAGTAAACTGAACATGAAAAAGCTCATACCTGTGTGTATGAGCTCTTTTTCTTCGTTCTGAATGATCAGGATTCCGCTTCTGTTTCCTCAGATTCGTCCGATTCTTCCATCGGCAGGATGCGGATGGTACTTACGATGCGTTCGGTCAGGGCTCTCATATTTCCCACTTCCGACGGCGGAAGCAATGCCGAGAAATAGAAATTATAGACATGTCTGCCAATCAGGACAAGATAGTTAAAAGTCTGAAATTTCTGGCTTTCGTCTACCAGATCAGGTAACTCGGCATAATAACAGAACGCCTCATGACCGTCGATGGTAACACCATCGATCCGCTCGCCTTTGTATCCCTCTTCATCTATAGTGGAAAGCATATTCTCGGCTGCTGTATACACACCTTTTTCATAACCTGTCATATCATCTTCAAAATCGGTGCGGTAAATAGCCAGGTCCATGTTCAGATATTCAAGACTGAGTAAAGCGGACTCAGTATCCAGTGACTCCATATCTTCAACAGACTCATAGTCGTCATCATCGACAACGATCGGGGCTAACGGAGGCAGTTCCATCTCGACATTCATGACGGTCGATCTGGTGAATTCCAGATCTTCGGGAACTGTGCCGGTCTCTGTCTCCTCAACAGAACAGCCACTGAATATCATGCCGAAACTCATCAGGGCGGCGATCTGTCGATTTCTTTTTTTCATGTCCGGCCTTCCTTTCTGTCCTGACCTCATTATACGTTTTTCACGTTTCTTTGTACAACTGCGCGGCCGTTACAAACGTTATTCTTTCTTCACGAAAGATAGGCTTCCAGAAGAGCCAGGGTGTTTTCCGCTCCTTCCACGTGGCTTCTTTCATAGCCATGTGAGGCATAGACACCCGGTCCGATCAGTGCGTGTTTCATATCGCTGCCGGCATTGACTGCCGCCTGGGCATCCGAGCTGTAGCTGAGATAGATATCGACCGCGTACTGCAGTCCGTTTTCCTCAGCCAGCCGCACCAGTTCACTGGTGACGTCGTAATCATAGGGGCCATGGGCATCCTTGGCGCAGATGGACACTTTTCTCTCACTTCCCTCAAGACCGAGACCGACACATCCCATATCGACCGCCAGGATCTCTTCCGCATCAGCCGGAAGGCCACCCTTGCCGCCATGGCCGACTTCTTCGTAAGTCGTCAGGAACAGATATACCTTACGCTTCAGAGAGAGGCTTCCTTCACTGACTTTCTTCGCCAGAGCGAACAGAATGCCGGCCGCAAGCTTGTCATCCAGATAGCGGGACTTCAGATAGCCTGATTCAGTAATGACAGTGCGCGGATCAAAGCAGACGAAGCAGCCGTTGGTGATGCCCAACGCCAGAGTGTCCTCTTTGCTGTGGACGTCTTCGTCGATGACGATCTCAGTCGTGTCGAAGTTTCTTTCTTCGGTTGCCGACTTCGGATTGACATGAACGGAAGGATCGTTGAGCTGCAGGCAGCCGTCATACACCCTGCCGTTGCGGGCATAGATGCGGACGTTCTCCGTTTCACAGTTGACGGCTTTCATACCGCCGAGGTTGGACAGCTTCAGGCGGCCGTTGGCTTTGACTTCAGCGACGATACCGCCTAGGGTATCAAGATGCGCGGTGACGATCAGCGGTTTTCCTTCGCCGCCCAGGTCGCAGAGAACGCATCCCTTCCGGGTGATCTCCGCTTTCAGACCGAGGTCGGCAAATTCCTTGCAGGCGGTTTCTGATACGGCATTGGTGAAGCCGGTCGGTGAATCGACAGCCAGAAGACGTTTTGTGACGTCGAGAAGATATTGTGTGCTTGTACTGTATTCCATCATGTTCTCACTTTCTTTTCTTCCATCATAACAGAGCAGAAAATACATACAAGAAGCGTGCATGCGGCCAATGAATGCAGTAACATTATGAAGAGAAGAAGGAAATAACTATGAGTGAACCTGTCAAAAACCCCGTATTGTCTTCCCTGCTGAAGAAATATAATGAAACATCCACGGAAAACCGTGAGGAAAAACAGAACAGTATCGACGCAGTCGCCAAAGAATTCGTGGAAAACGCCCAGCTTCTTCTGCCGGTGCGGATCGATGAAAAGTATATTGAAAAAACTGGTGCGAACTCGGCTGTCATCAAAAAAGACGGTAAGTTCGATGTAATCGTTCTGACGGCCGGCAACAGCGCGAAATTCTATCCGCTGTTTACCGACTGGCAGGAGATCGGCAAATGTCCTGAGGACATGAAGAAGAATATCCAGACCTTTGTCGTGTCCTTTGATGATTTATGGGCCCTGCTGCAGAATATCGACGCCGGTGCAGTGATCAATCCCTTCTCGGACAATGTCGGCTTCAACAAGGAAACCCTGCGGCACTTTCATGAACTCAAAGAGATAAAGACTTCCGGTCATACCGAACATACGGTCGAAAAGGACACACCGGTGAAACTCGGTGATCCGGCAGTCGACCCCAAACCGCTGAAAGACGCCCTGCGCCGCACCGCGGAAAACTATCCGGAAATCAAGAACATGTGGATCAAGCTGATGATCAAGGAAGATGAAAAAAGCTGGCTGCTCATCGTTGACCACAAAGGCAGCAAGGCTCCGCTCTTTGAAGCACTCGGAAAAGCTGCCGGCCCGCATCTTACCGACGGTATGTATATCGATATGATCTCCTACAGCGACAGTTTTGGCAAAAAGGCTGCCGAGGGCAACCCGTTCTATGTAAAACAAAAGAAAGGACTCTTCTTCTGAACAATATGTCAGAATACAAAAACAAACTGTTCGTACGCACCGCCAGGCGCTGTCTGATCCTCTCAGCCGCCCTGGCTCTGGTACCGATGCTGCTGGGTATGTTCTGGCCGTGGCTGAAAGTGCTCGGTCTTCTGGCTCTGCTGCCGGTCTCCTATATGGCCGTGAGGATGTATCATATCGCCGGCTTTGCGGAAACCCTCGGGACGATCAGAAATGTCCGGCTGCTCGATCCGACGGGTGATCCCTATACAGTCGCTGACATCGTCTTCAATTCCGGACAGAGCGGCCATACACATACCGCCGTCTGTACCCTGCAGCACTATGGTGACTACACGGAAGGCTGTGAACCTGAACTGGAAAAGATGCTGGACGAGGACCGTCAGTATATCGGCTGCCAGGTTCCTGTCCTGTATCAGAAAAACAATCCCGGCACCAGCATCGTCTATCCGGAAGACATCCGGAAAAACAACTGAAAATGCATTCCTCCGCATCAGGAATGCATTTTTATTTCTCTTGGTTCAGATAGCCGGGCTTTACCTGCATCAGAATATGCTCAGCAGGACAATGCCCGCGACGCCGGCAGCAGCCATCACCTTGATGGGGTCCGGTTTTTTCAGACGCAGGACTGTCAGCGCTGTGACAAAGATCAGAAGCGGAATCCACTGCACTGCCGTCAGGTCAGCCGGCAGTGCTCTCTGCCCGTATACGCTCAGAATGATCAGGGACAGACCGGCGGAAGCGATCATCGCGATCACAGCCGGCCGGAGTCCGAGGAGCACTCCCTGGATATAGGACAGACCGCGGTAGCGGTAATACAGATACGCCAGCAGCAGGACGATCAGGCTGCCGGGAAGAACACAGCCGGCCGTCGCAACCAGAGCACCGGGTATGCCGGCCGTCTGAATACCGACGAAAGTCGCCGAATTGACCGCAATCGGACCCGGTGTCATTTCCGCGATCGTCATCAGATCAGCGAACTGTGTCATGGTCAGCCAGCCGTGGATATCAACCGCCTGCGCCTGAATCAGCGGCATCGCCGCATATCCGCCGCCGATCGAGAAGAGACCGATTTTCATAAAGCTCAGAAACAGTTCAAGATAAATCATCAGTATCCCCTCTCCTTTTCGGCTCTGTTGGAACTCCATATCTGCAGGGCGCCGATACAGCCGCAGATCAGAATGACCATAATGATATTGAGATGGAAATAACGGACGGCAATGAAACTGAGAAGCATCATGATGACAGGCACCGCCTTCCGGCTGCGCACCAGGTCTGTTCCCATCCGCAGCACGACATCCGTGATGACCGCCGCGACACCTGCCAGCATACCACTCATGGCATAGCTGACATAGATATTGTCACGGAAAGCCTGATAGAAGGATGAAATCACCGAGATGATGATCAGCGGCGGAAGCACGGTCGCTGTCAGGGAAACAATTGCTCCGGCAAGACCGCCGACCCTGTATCCGACAAGTGTCGCGGCATTTACCGCTATGGCGCCTGGTGAGGACTGGGCGATCGCCGTCAGGTCGAGCATTTCTTCTTCGTCGATATAATGCAGTTCATCGACGAATTTCTTTTTCATTAACGGGATGATGACAAACCCGCCGCCGAACGTGCAGGCACTGAGGGTGAAAGAGGATGCGAACAGTTTCAGAAACTGATTCAGTTTTCCTGGTTTTTCCGTTTTTTCCATTGCTGACATTACTCCTTTACAGAAATATCTTAGTGTCTTTTCGTTTATAATAAAAATAGTATTATTATATATTTATCATAAGTATATCATTATAAGGAGTTTATATGACGATCCGTCACATTGAAATCTTTCTCGCTGTCTGTGATTCCGGCTGCAACATGACGAAGGCGGCCGAAAAACTGCACATTGCCCAGCCGGCCGTCAGTACCGCAATCAAGGAACTGGAAGATCATTACGGGATCATGCTGTTTGAACGGCTTGGCAGAAGACTGCAGATCACCGAAGCGGGAATGCGTCTAAAAGAATATGCTCAGAGTATGGTGGAACTGATGGATGACATGGAAGGCAGTATGAAAAAAGCCGACAGCATCGGTCCCATCCGGATCGGCGCATCCATGACCATCGGTTCGGTTCTTCTGCCTGACTACATCAAGACATTCAGCCGGCTGATTCCCGAGATCCAGACCCATATCCTGGTAGCGCCAGGTGATGTTCTGGAAGAAAAACTGCTGAACAACGAACTGGATATTGCCTTAAAGGAAGGCGCCGTCATGTCGCCGCTGATCGATTCCGAACCCTTTATGACCGATTCCCTGATTCCGGTATGCGCGGCGGATTACGGCTTTGCAAGTGGCCAGGTTCTCAGTATGGAAGAATACCGCCGGCTTCCTTATCTGCTCAGGGAAAAAGGCAGCGGAACAAGAGAAACGTTTGACCACGCTGCCGCGGCGGCCGGCTTTTCACCGGTTCCGGTATGGGAGGCTCACAGTACGACCGCGCTGATCAACGCGGCTGCCAAAGGACTGGGTGTGGCAGTCCTTCCCAGCCGTCTTGTGGCCGGCGCTCTCTTAAGCGGGAAGATCATTCCCCTTTCCTTTGCCGGCATGAATCTGACACGATATTTCAGTATTATCTATCACCGCCGCAAGCATCTGACTTCCGCCGCGATCCGATTTATTGAACTGTGCCGCCATTATGAAGACAACTATCCGGTGATCCATGACAGCGGAATATGAAAACAGCCGCGGCTGTTTTCTTTATATATTCAATTCTTTTCTCATGAGTCTCTGCCGATTGAGAAGAGAGCTGCTTCTTCGCCATGGATCAGCGTCGTGTCATAGACCGGTATCTCACAGTCACTCTGCTGCACCAGCAGTCCCAGTTCCGTACAGCCAAGAATGACACCTTCCGCACCGCCGTTCTGCAGCTCACGGATGATCCGCAGCAGCTCCGCTTTGGATTCCTGCCGGCAGATGCCCAGACACAATTCGTCATAAATGATGTCATTGACGGTATCGATATCGTTTTCAGGAATCATGACTTCCAGGCCGGCGTCAATAAGCTTCTGCTTATAAAAGTCTTTGCACATGGTATATTTCGTGCCCAGCAGCGCCACCCTGCGGATCCGATCACGGTGCAGGCGCAGGATGGTCGCTTCGGCGATGTGCAGCAGCGGGATCCTGACCGCTTTTTCGACTGCTTCCGCGGCGATATGCATCGTGTTGGCACCGATCAGAATAATGTCCGCACCGCCCTTTTCCAGAGAAACAGCGGCGTCTTCCATTGCCTTCGCGCAGGCATCCCAGTCATCTTTTTCCTGGGCAGCCGCGACCGGTGCGAAATCAATACTGTGGATCAGAAGGCGGGCGGAATGCAGGCCGCCAAGCTCACGGCGGATGGTTTCGTTGATCACCTGATAATACGTAACGGTGCTTTCCCAGCTCATGCCGCCGATCAGTCCGATCATTTTCATTTCTGTCATATCTATTACTCCTGTTCGAAATACGGATAGCTGACGGTTTTGAAGCCGCCCTTTGTCGTCAGGGTCAGATGCTGTGTATCTGCATCCTGCAGGATGACTTCATTGGAAAGCGAGCCGTCCATACTCGATGCGAAAATAGTACGGACATCATCACCCAGAGTCAGTTCAACTGTTTTGCCGTTTTCAATTCTGGTACCGATGGTATCCAGGATACTGATATCAATGCGGCTGACCGGCTGGCCCATGATGGTATGCGTGCACAGATCCCCTTCCAGACCAAGGCGATTCATGAAATCCTTTTTGGTAATTTTGGTGATCAGCCAGTATGGCATCCATGCCGATGCGAATTTCTGTTTTCTTTGTACTGTGACTGTTTTCATTTGTCTTCTCCGCTGCCTGATGGAAAATCACGATACCCTGAACAATTTTTTGTATTCAAGATATGACTGAATTTATAATGGAATCAGGATATGATTCCAGGGAGGCAGATCATGTATTATCTTATACCCTTATGTCTAATTCTCGCTGCCGTTTTTATCCTGCAGGAAAAGCAGGAAAACTACACAGCCGCCGTTATTCTGAAAGGTCTGGCGTCTCTCTGCTTTGTCGTCTTCGGACTTTCCCTTTCCAGCGGATTGCCGATGAGCCGGCTGATCACCGCCGGTCTGATGCTGGGATGCGTCGCTGATGTGCTGCTGAACCTGCGCTTTGTTCTGAAAGAAGCAGGCCAGATCGTCTTCCTGGTCGGCATCCTCGTCTTTCTGAGCGGCCATATCGCCTATCTGATGGCAATCATGCCGCTGGCGCAGCACCGCTTCACCTATGTGATCATTGCCCTGGTGCTGACCGCTCTGTTAATGAAATGGATCTTCACGAAAATCGAGGCGAAACGAGCGTTCAAAATCTTCGGGATATTCTATATCGGCGCCATTGTCCTGCTCAACGTCGTGGCCATCGGCAATCTGATTTTCGAGCCGGACACCTTCCGGATGATCTTCGCCGCCGGTGCCCTGCTGTTTCTGATCAGTGACATCGTTCTGATTCTCAATACGTTCGGACCCGAGCAGAAGTTCGTTCTGCGGGTGACGAATCTGTCCCTGTACTATATCGGCCAGATTCTGATTGCCCTCAGCCTGATGTTTCTCAACTGACCGGTCTCTTAAAAAAACTGTGCGGCTGCACAGTTTCTTTTTTTATTGTTTCTTGCCAAAGAGGAATTTCAGCAGTTTATAAACCAGGAAGCAGAACAGTAAAAACAGCAGCAGCGAGAAGCCGAGAATGACCAGGATCAGTATGACGACTGAATTCGCTTTTCTTTTCGGATCGGCAACCCGGCACATTTCGAAATACAGTTCTTCTTCCGGCAGATGATCAAAGACAGCCGTATAGCCTGTTTCCGTCTTTTCAAAGCCGGCCGGTGTGCTTTTCAGCATTTCCCAGCCGCTGACGACATTGACCTGCAGGCCTTTGAATTCACGCCAGGTGGAAGCCGGCGAGAGAAGATAACGGTAGCCGTATACTTCATCTTCGTAACCGGCGTCGATATACGGATAGGACGGTGCTTCGACCGTATTGGTCAGCGTCTCGCCCGGGGCGAATGTCAGGGTGTAGCGGAACCATTTCATCAGCCGCTGTTCCATGTATTCGAGCCGCGGCAGAAAGATCTTCCCGGTATCTTCGAGATTGAAGTAATCCGTCACGGCGTTGTAGTAATCGATGGGCAGGATCTCTTCTTCTGTCTGTTTCTCGCGCAGGAATTCTTCATAGGTCAGCTGCCGTACTTTTTCCATCTGACAGCTGCCGTCTGTTTCCTTTCCCTCTTTCTCGGTTGTCTGATAGGACCAGTCCAGTTGGACTTCTTCGCCAAAGGTATACAGGACAACGTCCTGGACAGGCTCGTACAGACTGATCATGATGCGGCTGCCTTCCGTTCCGGTCTGATAACCGCCCCTGTCGGTGTCAAACAGATACCGTACCTGTTCCGGGCTGTTTTTCAGATCGGCGCTGGCATTGATGTAAAAACCCTGATCGAGTATTGTCGGATCCGTTTCAAAATGAAGCCGGTATTCATAGACTGCGAGATCGGGATGAAAAAACGGATCTTCCCGGTAAGTGTCCTGCAGCAGCTTCAGATCCTTTTCAACATCAAACTGCCGGTAATCAATAAAGGTATAGCGAACCTGCGGTGTGATCTCTTCGCCATTGAGAAAAACATGATACAGGCTGGTATTATCATACGGACCTTCCGAACGGTAATAACCGGGCGCACCGCCGAACGGGAAAGAGAGTTCCGCCTCGATCTGCAGATCGGACGGATTATGAAAGGTGTATTCCGCCGCGAACCGGTCGGCTGTTTTGCCTCCGTCACTCAGGGTAAAGGTCAGTGTTTCATGCTCGACTACGATCGGACAGTCTTCATCCGCCGTGAGAATACCGGCCGCGTCGGTGCCGTTCCAGTTTGTCAGAGCCGAATTGGCCCTGACGAAAACCGTCATAGACAGAAACAGAATACATGAGAACAGTCCGTACAGCAGTTTTCGCTTCATATGCCTTCCTCCGATTTCAAAATACCATGTTTCCGGCCGATCCGGGTAATTTTATACACTTTCCATGCGCTGCGGGTGTATGATTGAGCCATGTCTGAAAAAACGAAAAACCGATTTCTGATTTTTTTCCTGATTTCTTTCCTGTTCAACGTGGCGGCCAGCTTCGCCCATCCGGTCACACCGACGCTGATCGTGGAAAGAAATCTTGACTCCTCGATGTTCGGGGTCGCCTTAGCGGCGATGATGACGATGTACTTCCTGTTTTCGCCGCTCTG
Source organism: uncultured Erysipelotrichaceae bacterium (assembly GCA_902793635.1). Taxonomy (GTDB): domain Bacteria; phylum Bacillota_I; class Bacilli_A; order Erysipelotrichales; family Erysipelotrichaceae; genus Bulleidia. Next base: position 39,226 of record CADBEA010000018.1, read on the forward strand.
GGGAAAACTGTGCTCCTATATGCCGACGAAACGAATCATGCTGATATGCTGCAGCGGCTATGCGGCCGGCCAGATCATCTTCGGCATGGCGCAGAGTGAAGCAATCGTTGTGGCGGGCAGAATGTTCGCCGGCATCTTCACCGGCGGCTGCTTCGTCTCGATGGCCAACTATATTGTCAATCTGTGCGGTGAGGATACCTCCAGCCGCGGCAAAAACCTTGTCTATCTGACAACGATCCAGAACGTCGGCAGTGCGGTCGGTTACTTCATCGGCGGTATGCTTGGTCTGATTTCCGTCGAAACCGCATTTATCCTGCAGGTCATCTGCCTGGCCCTCAGCGGCATCCTGTGCAATCTGTTCTGCGAGGATGACACACCGTATAAAGTCAAACCCAAAGAGGCTCTGAAACTGAAGGATGTCAATCCGTTCTCGGCGATTCTTGCCGCGAAGAGCTTCATGACACCGATGCTGGCTCTGATCTTCCTGATCACGGCGATCTCCGCCATCGGTCAGAACTCCTACGAGCAATGCTTCAACTACTACATCAAGGACCAGTACGGCATGTCTTCGGCATACAACGGCATGTTCAAGGCCGGTATCGCCACATTGACCCTGCTGCTCAACGGCACTGTCGCTCTGTATCTGCAGCAGAAGACAGATACCAACAGGACCTTCCTGTATATCCTGATTGCCTGCACGCTCCTGACTTCCACAGTATTGTTTGATCCGTCCAAGTACGTGTTCATTGCTGTATATATCATTTACAGCAGTGTGCAGGTACTGCGTCTGCCGTTGCTGCAGATGCTTGCATCGGCAAGATCCGACAAGACGAATTCCAATGCTGTCATGGGTTTCTATACATCGATGAATTCCTTCGGCGGTATCTTCGGCGCTCTGTTTGCCGGTCTGATCTATGCCCGAGGCGCGAAGCTTCCGTTTATCCTGGCCTTTGTCACTTATCTGATCGCCACCCTGCTGGGTGTTGTCTACCGGAAGAATTACCGTAAATCATAAATACTGAAAAGCCTGCGAATCTGCAGGCTTTCGTTTTATTCCACGGTCATTGTGATGGTGCTGATCGTTCCGTTATTGAGGTCGAAGTCGATATTGTAACTCTGGAAGGAGAACATATCGACAGCGTTGTTCACGGTCATTGTCTTTTCGGCTGAGCCGCCTTCGGTCGTTGTGCTGATGATGCCGGAATCGTTCAGGATCTGCATCAGCTCGTCTTCGCTCATGCCACCGCGGATACCCTGCGGCAGTTCGACAAGACCGCTGGTATCTCTGATGCCGGTGACGATGATAAATGAAGGCACATTGTCATCAGCTGATTTGACGGCATCGACTTCCAGGGTGGTGGAATTGTCAAGATAGGTCAGTGTGTAGTGAATTCTGTAAAGACCATCCTGGGTCTGGCTTTCAATGACCTGCTGGCCGACCTTCCAGCCGTTCAGCATGAACTGGGTGAGCGGCACCGGCAGATGGTAATAATCATTTTTGATCATCATTTCCGGAACCCGCGGATCCGTGCCGAGAACACCATCGCTGTTCTGGCTGCTGTGGGCGTCGATGACCATGCCGTTGAAAAGACTGATCGGGGCGGTTGTCGGCACATTGATCTGCGGTTTTTCGATTGGAGAAGGAACCGGGACATCCGGCTCTTTTTTCACGATGGAACCAAGATACAGATTCAAACCCAGTGCCAGACACAGGCCGGTGATAATAATGCCGACATTCCGTACCCTGTTCTGTGTCTTCTGATTTTTCTCGGTCACGATCTGCTGAATGTCCTGTTCCACCTGGGAACTGATCTTCACTTCATCATCGGGAAGATCATTGAGATATTCTTCAAACAGATCATTGTTCTGCTGGTTTTCCTGCTGGTATTGTCCCCTGCTCATACGCGCCTCTTATTTGTGTACATGCTGTTCTGCTAACGTGATTATATCAGCCACGGACGGACCTGTATGCCCTTCTGTCTGATTTCATCCCCGGAAATTCGCCTTGATATCGTATCTGGCCGCCATCCGGGTGACAAATGTCTGGAATCTTTCATGAAACTCGTAAGTGTTTGTGCCGCTAATGATGACGACCGTTTCTTCCGGTGAACTGATCAGGACGGGATACATATAGTCATTTTCCCTGCTCAGAAGGTACCATTTGTGATAACAGCCGCTGATCACACTCGTATTGCCGCTTATTTCTTCGCACTTCTTCATGGGTTCGTCTTCCGTATAGCCGATCTCATCGATCAGTTCTTTGACCTGTTTAAAGGTTTCCTGGAAGTAACTGCCTTTGATTTTATAGATATGCTGCATAAAGTTTCCCCCTTCTGTTATTGCCATGCGGCATCCATCTGCCGCATGACGGTCTGCAGAGTGCCTTCGATATCGGTGCCTGGCAGATCCAGTCCTTCCGCTTTGTAATAGGAAAGATCATGGATGCCATAGAAGTTTTCACAGAGTGCTTTGATATATCCAAAGCCGAATGCGTCATCAATAATATAGCCGCCGGCCGTCGTGATATAGACGAGCTTCTTCGCTTTGCACATACCGAACGGTCTTCCCTGTTCATCATAGTCAAAGGTGATGCCGACGCAGTTGACGCGCTCGATATAGTTTTTCAAGGCGGCCGGGAAAGACAGATCCCAGTAAGGCGCGGCAATAACGATCTGATCCGCTTCTGCAAACTGGCAGGCATAGGCAAGCACCGGGTGGTCAAATTCCTTCTTCGCCAAAGCACTGTCCCTTTCCTTCAGCATATCCCAATCCAGACCATACAGTCCTTCCTTGACCGGGTTGATTTCTATGATTTCACCTTCCATATGAGCGAGGTAATGTTCGGCCAGTTTTCTGGTCCGTGATTCTTCTCTGACACAGGTATTGATAAACAGTGTTTTCATTTTGTCTTTACTCCTTTGTCAATTCCTGCAGTTTCTGCAGGATCTTCACCATTGCATAAGTATCCAGTTCACAGTATTTCAAAAGATAGCTTCGATTTTCTTCCAGGGTTTCCTGATCCATAAAGCGCATCTTCAGAAACATGGCGGATGCCTCTGCACCGTTCTGGACACCGGCAAGATGATGGTAATCCAGCTCGGGATCGTCGGGAAACAGAGCCGGCAGCACGGCTTTGATGGAATAGGAGCCATGCATGTCTTTACAGTAAAACCATTTCTTCTGAAACGGTGTGATCAGATCGACGATATGCGAACTGATCATTAACAGATGTTCCCGAAGATCGGGAAACAGTTCCGCAAGACGGTTGATGCGGCTCTTTTCAAATGACATGTTGTAGGCCAGAACACAGACATCTCCCGGAATATCCGCGCATAGCCGTTCCGCAATTGCCCGGCGTGGGTCATCGTATGGATATGCGAGAAATTCTTTATGATACAGTCTGCCGTTTTTCTTTTTCTGATAATGCAGAGAGTATTGAAACGGGATCTGTTCAAAAGGAAAGGAATAATCGTATAAAGGAACCGGCGGCTGGAAGGATTCAAAGTCCAGATAGTACAGCGGATATGTGATGTTCTTCAGATATTCCGCGATCTGATCTGTTTCGATATGCGCATTCAGATCATAGAGTTCCGTTTCTGCCTGCAGCTTCGCACTGCTGCTCAGACAGCCCGCTTCAACGAGATCCTGAAACGAGATCAGGCCTTTGCGGTAATACTGCAGTTTGGTCCGCAGCTGGACTGCCGCAAGATCAAAGACATTCGGTTTTGGCAGATGGCGGGAACAGTATGGAAAGAAACCGCAGGCATATGGTGAAAAGCAACAGGCGCCAAGATCCCGTGCCGGCTCTTTCCGCTTGCGCAGAACGGTCCGGAACGATTCCACATTGGCTTCCACTTCCGGCTGTTTCGCATAAGCAACAGCCGTCAGATCTTCGATTCTGAACAGTCCGGAAAGATCCAGCTCACCGATTCTTTCATAGCCATTGTTGATATACACCAGGCATGCCCTGTCCACCTGATATCCGCATTGATGCAGGACATAAACCTGGAAGGCAATGTCATCTAGATAAATGTCATGGATATGGGAAGAACTCTTGACCTCATACAGTTCGACATGTTTTCTGCCGATGTTCTTGAGAATATCAACGCTGCAGAAAAGCCCGTCCTGACTGAAGGAAGCTTCGCAGATGATCGGTGTCTTCTTTCTGATCAGCTGTTTTGTCATTCTGATCATCTCCCCAAGGTCACCGTACGGAACTTCCGTATAGGGACCGAAAAGACCCATGGCAAGATCACCGACTTCATTGCCGGCGTCAAAAACAGCCTGATTCAGATATGACTCATCAAAGACATCCGGCTTATGGTCTTTCAGCCACAGCATTTTCGCACACTGCACGGCGGAAATATAACGGGATTTGGAAAGCGCGTTTGACATAACTTAATTATAAGAAAAATGACGCGGAACCAAAGATGTTTTCATGGATTCCGCACAGCATGGGTTACAATGAATAAAAAGAGGACATGACCATGATCACAATCAGTACTTATGAAGCGGCTGATCTGCCCGTAACGAAAATCGACTCCCAGAACTTCACCGAACTTGTCAGTATCCCCGATGTGAAAAAGCGTGTCAAAGCGGTCATCAGCACGGAAGCGCCGATCACCGAATGGCTGCTGATCAAACGGGTCATCAACAGTTTTCAGGTCTACAAATCCGGCAGTAAGATCCGCCCTTTCATAACGCAGATCCTCAAGGACATGAAACTGAAAGTGACGGAGGATGAAACCGGCAATGTCTACTGGTCAGCGAAAACAGATCCGAAAAACTATAACAAGGTCAGAGTCTTCGGCAGCTATGAAGAGACCTGCCGCGATGTCACCCAGGTACCGACTGTTGAAATCGCCAATGCTCTGCAGTATGTCCTGCGCGATGAAGCCATGGAAGAAGACGTCATGATCCGCACCGCCGCCCAGCTGCTCGGCTACACCCGCATGGGCGCCAATGTCAGAGAAGGCATGCAGAGAGGCTTCAAACTGGCAGTGAAGGAAAAGAAGATACGCCGTGCGAAAGGTATCTGTTCGCTAATGAAATAATCCTGGAAATCGAGTAGGAGGAACTAAGTAAAGGTTCCTCCTTTACTTAGCCCCGACCTCTCACACCACCGTACGTACCGTTCGGTATACGGCGGTTCGAAATTC
>CADBEA010000019.1 GCA_902793635.1 uncultured Erysipelotrichaceae bacterium
CATCGTTTTGCGAAAAGTCTGCAGTATGAAGAAGACGCGGTATTATATGCGATCAGCGGCCGGTCACAGGAAAAACTGGACAAATTCGCGGAAGAATTTCCGTGTGAGAAGAAATATGTCGGTCATGATCTTCTGATCAATGATCCTGATGTCGACGCGATCTATCTCGCTCTGCCGCATGGCATGCACGCCGCGTGGGCAATCAAAGCGCTGTCCGTCGGCAAGCCGGTCTTAAGCGAAAAGCCGGCCGCGGCAGATGAAGAGGAAACAGCCGCCATCATTCAGTGTGCGAAAGACAATCATGTTCTGTTCATGGAAGCGATGAAGCCGCGTTTCCTGCCGGCTTATCAGGAAATCAAAAAGCAGCTTTCCGATGGTATCATCGGCAAAGTGGAAAAGGTCTTCACGAAGATCTGCTTCACGCTGCCGAAGGAAGCCATTGGCAAAAGCTATCATACCAGCGGTGACAAAGGCAGCGGAGCCCTGCTGGACAGCGGCATTTACTGCGCGAATCTGATCGAGGATCTGCTGAAAGGCGAGCCGGTTTTTGAACAGACGTATGCCAACTACTATAACGGTGTTGACTGGTACGTCGACAGCATCATGAACTTCGACAACGGCTGTGCCGAGATGGAAGTGGCATTTGATAGAAGCGCACCGCGCAATGCGGAGATTTATGGCAGCGAGGGATCCATCACGATCGTCGATGTGCACCGGCCATCCACCTGGATCGTGCACAAAAACGACCAAGATGAAACATTCACCGCGCCGTATATCAATGACGATTTCTATGGACAGATCCATCATTTTGACGAATTGATCCGGCAGGGAAAAGAAGAAAGTGACGTCATGACCTATGACGCGATCCTCCGGGAAGCGCATATTCTCGAATGCATCCGCGGCCAGTATGCCTGCTATGACGAAAACGATCTGCGGGTGCTGGAAAAGCAGGAAGAAGAACTGGCGGTATCTTCTTTCAGCAGTGAAGACGCTCTGAAACTTGGCAATACGATCGCTGAACTGGCGAAAGAATATGACCGGCCGGTCGCCATCCGTATCGACCGTTGTGAAGACAGTCTGACACTGTTCCAGTACATGATGGACGGCAAGACAGTTGCTAATCTGAAATACATGGACGGCAAGAAGCAGAGCGTGCTCGACAGCGGTCACAGCAGTGCCTGGGTCTATGTCAAACTGATGGCCGATGACGAACTTGCGGAATGGAAGAATGACGGTATCCATCTGATCAGCGGCGGCGCCTTCCCGCTGTACATGGACGGCAGGATTGTTGCTGTCGTACAGGTCAGCGGTCTGCACGAAGGCAAGGATCACGAGCTGATCGTCCGCGGTGTTTCGGCGGCGTTCGGAAAGGAATTCACGCCTTTTAGGAAGGCACTCGGCTGATTTTCCCGGGAAATCATTTTTAATCGCAGAATACTGCTTTCACCTTTCCTGTGATTTGGGTAAACTAAAATCATAGGAAAGGTGTTTTTTATGAAGAAAGTGTTATTTTTATGCGCTGCCGGTATGTCCACCACGCTTCTGGTAAACAAGACAATGGAAGCCGTTCATAAAGCCGGAAAAGAAAATGAACTGATCTTCACTGCCAGTGAAGTTTCCAATGCCTCTGAGGCTGTGCAGGATGCCGACTGTGTATTGCTGGCACCGCAGGTCCGCTTCAAGCTCAACGACCTGAAAGAGCAGTTTCCGGGTCTGAAGATCGAGATGATCCCGCCGCAGGTATACGGCATGTGCAACGGCAGAGAAATCATCAAACAGGCGGAAAAACTTCTGAAGCAGTAATATTTCAGAGAAACATAGACAATAGGGAGAAGAAAAACAGAATGGCAATGAAAAAACTGGTAATCGGCAATGATCATGTTGCCGTAGACATGAAGAATGAAATCAAGGCATATCTGGAAGGCAAGGGCTATGAAGTGATCAACGTCGGCACCGATACACCGGACCGCTTCAATTATCCTGTTTCCGGATACAAAGCCGCGAAGATGGTCGCTTCCGGTGAAGTGGACGGCGGCATCCTGATCTGCGGTACCGGCGTCGGTATTTCCCTGGCTGCCAACAAAGTGCACGGCATCCGTGCCTGTGTCTGTTCGGAACCGTACAGTGCCAGACTGTCCAAACAGCATAACAACACGAACATCATCGCTTTCGGTGCCCGTGTCATCGGTGTGGAAATGGCCAAGATGATCGTCGACGAATGGCTCGCGGCGGAATACGAAGGCGGCCGTCATTCCATCCGTGTCGTGGAGATCATGGAAATCGAAGAAACCCAGCACCTGAAGGAAGCAGAAGAACAGTAAGGATCCAGACAGGGTCCTTTTTTTGGCCACGGAAATTAGTAGATTAGTGATATGATTTCTGTAGAAAGACTTTTTTGAGGATAATACTATGGCAATGTTTACGAGTGATTCAAGACAGTTCAAATTTGATGTGCTGACGGAGATCTGCCGGCAGAGTTTCGGAGGAGAACTGAAAGAAGAAAAGGTGCAGGAAATGGCACGGAATCTGGTGTCGCTGGATTCACCGAGATACCGCTGCTGTGTATACAAGGAAAGGGAGATCCTGCGTCAGAGAGTGCGGCTTTCCCTTGGTCATATGGCTTCGGATACCGCAGTCTATAATCCCGATCAGATCGTTCAGGTCATTGACGCGGCCTGTGACGGCTGTACGATCCATAAGATCACGGTAACGGACAACTGCCGTAAATGCATGGCGAAGTCGTGTCTTTCCGCCTGCCGTTTCGGAGCGATTTCCATCGGTACCAGCCGGACTCAGATCGATTATGACAAATGTAAGGAATGCGGTGCCTGCGCAAGGGCCTGCCCGTACAACGCCATCGTCGTGACCGAGCGTCCCTGCTATGCACACTGTCCGGTTCAGGCGATCAGCTGGGATAAAAACGGCATTGCCAGCATCAATCAGGAAAAGTGCATCAACTGCGGCCAGTGTGTTCTGTCCTGTCCGTTCGGTGCTGTCGAAGATATGAGCTGGGTGGCTCCGGTCATTGAAGAGCTGAAGTCCGACACACCTGTTTATGCGATCGTCGCACCGAGTATTCAGGGCCAGTTTGACAATGCCAATCTGCCGCAGATCATGGAAGCGATCCGTCAGCTGGGCTTTGACGACTGTCTGGAAGTTGCGGCCGGTGCGGACGCAGTCGCTTATTACGAAGCGGAAGAACTGGTTGAGAAGATGAAGGAAGGTAAACCGATGACAACTTCCTGCTGCACGGCTTTCGTCAATATGCAGAGAATTCATTTCCCCGAGCAGTATGCCGAAAACAAATCCACCCTGGTCACGCCGATGATGGCCATGGCCAGAAAACTGAAACAGGAACATCCGCATCATAAGGTTGTCTTCATCGGTCCCTGCGTTGCCAAGAAACAGGAAGCCCGGGCGGAAGATTCGGCGGTCGACTATGTTCTGACCTATGAAGAACTGGCGGCAATGTTTGTCGCGAAACGGATCAATCCGGAAGAGATGGAAGGAAAAGCGGATACGGTACCGAGTAACTTCGGCCGCAGCTTCGCGGCCAGCGGCGGTGTCGCGGCGGCCGTCGTGCAGGCGCTGAAGGAAAAGGGCATCCCCGATGTCACATACGAACTTGCCAATGGCGGTGTCGAATGCAAACAGCAGCTGACATTGATCAAGAACGGCCGCTTTACCAAGAATATTCTGGAAGGCATGAGCTGCTTCGGAGGCTGTATCGGCGGTCCGGCCACCCTGGCATCGGCCAATCTTGTCAAAGGCCGCATGGTCAAGGAAAACATGGCCAACAAAGGCAAAACGATCGGCGAGGCATTGTCTGAAACACCATTCTATGAAGTGGATATGGAGATCCGCAAGTAAAACAGAAGATCAAAAATCTTCTGTTTTTCCCTTTTACAAACCAATTGATCAGCGAGGTGACTTACGATGAAATTCATTGACCAGAAAGAAAATATTGAGATTGCTTCCGGAAATCTGCCGGAAGACTATACATGGGAAGCAGAAATCGATCAGCGGCGCGTCAGCGTGGCGAAATTCTACAGATATTTCGCAAAGGCCGAAACGCCGGATCACAGCATCCGCATCTGTTTCCAGGACGGTGAATCGTTTATCTTCCCGATGAAACAGCTGTATACCGACGATCCGTTCGTACCGTTTCAGTACAACAAAAACGGCCTAATCTTCATGACGCCATGCACATTGGCAGACCAGATGACGTTCTTCGTGCAGACACTGCTGGAACAGCCGGCGGAAATGATCGGTCTGGAAGGGTTCTATTCGGATAAACAGCAGGAAATCAGCGCGGAAGCACAGCGCATGTTCACTGAGGTTCAGCAGAACGAACTGCAGATCAGAATGCATACCGGCGGTATGGAACAGCCGCAGTATCTGCAGACCCTGCTGGATGGCGGTATCGGTACCTACCGTTTACAGGACGACCGCAGAGCAGCTGCCGCGCTCTGGCGTTTTGGCGTGGAAACAGCCTATCTTTCGCCGATGATGCCGATGTATCAGAACATGTACGGCGCGTATCAGCCGCTGCAGGGAAGCGGCTTTGGCTACAGTGACGTATCGAACAGCCTTGGCGCGTTTGCGACATGGTCGGTGCCGTATGTGCTCTATGCTGTCTGTGACGAAAGTCATTTCACCGAGATGAAGAAAGTCTTCACCATTTTCGCCAACAGCTTCGTACTGTCTGAGCAGCTCAATGCCATTGATCATAGAAACAACCAGATCGCTCTCATGGAGGCGATTCAGAGCACCAATCAGAATCAGGCCATGATGCAGCAGTTGCTGTCCCAGCAGCAGGCCAGCTGGAACATGGTCGAACAGGCCGGCCGCCAGATCAGCCAGGATCTCGACAGTTTCCACCAGCAGACCCTCGCCGGCATGCAGGCTAACGATGCCTGGCACCAGCAGCTGCAGAGCAGCCTGAACGGCAATCCTTTCAGCGGCCAGGAAACCACCGACGAGCACATTCAGAGAATGCGCCATGAGGCGACCATGGGCGTCAACACCTATACCAACGACGAAGGACACGAAACGGAATTCTCGACGATGGCCGACCGGGTCTTTGAAAACAAGGCGGATCCGGACGTGCACGTTGGCACGGAAAACTACTTCGGCAATACACCGGATGGCTGGAACGAACTGAACCGGAAGAAGTGAAAATGATGAAACGGATATATACGACAGTTTTTATGTTTCTGCTCTGCACCGCGCTTTTGCTTTGCGGATGCCGGCAGAAAGAAACAAATACCAATACGGATCAGGAACCAGCAGCACCTGCTGAAGAAACCGCCAGCATTCTTTATGCTGAACTGAAGGAAACCAACAGCTGGGAAGAAAACGGCAATACGGTCCGGCAGTATATGCTGCGGATCGAAAACCAGAGTGAAGCAGATCTCAGTGACTGGCAGGTCACACTGCAGGCGGAAGAGAAGGCGGAAATCAGAGACTGCTGGAACGCGCAGCCGAATAAAACAGAAGGAAAAAGTTTCGTATTTACGGCGATGGATTATAACAATGTCCTGACACCCCATCAGAAATATCAGGATGCCGGCTTCATCGTCAAAGGTGAATTGTCATTGACGAAAATTGAAGCGAAACAGAACGGTGGCATCGTCACAGTCCTGCCGACGGAAATGAACCGACAGACAGTGACCCATACGCCGATTGAAGTTACACCGGCCAAAACCGAGAATATCGTTGGTCCTCTGTCTTTAGAGGGCAATCAGATCGTGGATTCTTCGGGCAATGTGATCCAGCTGCAGGGTATCAGCCTGCATGGTCTTGCCTGGTTCCCGCAGTATGTCAACAAAGATACGTTTCAGACATTACGGGATGAGTGGGGTGTCAATCTGATCCGGCTTCCCTTGTACACGGCCGAATACAACGGCTACTGCAACGGAGGCGATCAGGAAGAACTGAAGAAACTGATCGACGACGGTGTCAGATACTGCAGTGAGCTGGGCATGTACGTGATCATTGACTGGCATATTCTCTCGGACAACGACCCCCGTATGAACGAAGAAGAAGCGGCCCGTTTCTTTGCGGAGATGGCGATCCGCTACCGGGATTTTGACAATGTCATTTTCGAGATCTGCAACGAACCGCAGAACAGTTCCTGGGACGAAGTGATCAAGCCATATGCGGAACGGATCCTCAAAGTGATCCGTGACAATGACAACGACGCGCTGGTCATCGTCGGCACCAATACCTGGTCACAGGATATTGATCAGGTGATCGGCAGTCAGATCGATGATGACAGGGTCTTATATGCCTTCCATTTCTATGTCTCCACCCATAAGGAAGATCTGCGGAACAGACTGCAGAAAGCCTATGACAGCGGTGTGCCGGTCTTTGTCAGTGAATGCGGTGTTTCGGAAGCCAGTGGCAGCGGCAGGATCGACTACGACAGCGCCGATGCCTGGTTTTCATTGCTGTATCAGGATCATATCGGCTTCTGCGTCTGGAATCTCTCCAACAAAGACGAAACGTCCGCCCTGCTTTCCGCGGACTGCGAAAAACTGTCCGGCTGGCAGGAAGAAGAACTCAGTGAAAGCGGCCGGTGGGTGCACAGCCTGCTGGCAAAAGAAAAGAGGGAGTAAACTCCCTCAGACTCCGAAATAGGAGAGGATCACCGGTAACATACAGACGAGCCAGCCGGCGATGAAAATGATCAGATGTTTCTTTTCGGCATGCACGGCGATGTATTCGCGGATCAGGGCACTCGGCCAGTAATAGAAGGCTGTATGGCTGCCGACACCGGTGCATTTCAGACCGATCTTGCGGCAGTAGCGCAGCGCCCGGTAAACATGGTAGTTACTGGTAACGAGAACGGTATATTTACTGCCTTCGCGGGCATCGATGATCTCCTTTGAGAACTTCAGGTTTTCATAGGTCGTCGTCGATCTGTCTTCCTTGATGATCTGCTCAGCCGGGATGCCTTTTTCAATCAGATACCTGGCCATCGCTTCCGCTTCCGAAACGACTTCGTCGTTGCCTTTGCCGCCGGAAGGAATCATGATCGGCGGCGAAGGATCCTTGCGGTAGACCTCGATTGCCTTGTCCAGACGGTCAGACAGCAGTTTGGAAACACGGCGGTCCGGCAGAAGTCCGGCACCGTGAATGATCACGTAATCAAAGTCACGCTTGCGCGGAATGATCTGCAGGAAAACGCAGTAGATCATGAAGATGACAAACGTCATCGACGTGTAAATGACGGTGACGCTCAGGAACATACTGAAACGGCTCAGTTCATACAGCTGGGTTCCCGCCTGCCATTGCTCACCGCCGATGCCCGGCATCGTGATGGCCAGAAAGGTGGCAACTTCACCAAGGCCGACAAACAGACCAAGGACCAGGGAAAGAAGATTAGCCAGACTGCGGCCTTCCCGTCTGATCATCAGAATGCCGTTGATGATGAGGAAGAACGGCACCGACAGCAGGGCCAGAAAAATCACGACGAACAGAAGCGTGATGATGGTGTCCTGCGCCGGCCCGGCCATCGCAGTCAGGGCGAGTACGGTGAAAACAAGCGCGAAAAACAGCAGATAACAGTTCCGGTATCTGCTTCTGTCATTGATGAATGAGAGGGCCAGCAGAGCCCAGAATATCAGTGCGGCGACGATAAAGAACATAGTGACTTCCTTTTTGTGATCAGACAGAATGTGAATGACAATACGTCGGAATGCTATTCCAGAACAACAAAAGCAGTCGCATAATCCTGCTCCGTCGTGATCGACAGCAGGATTTTTTCCGCTCCGGCCTGTTCCATCAGCGCCTGCAGTTCCGGCGTGATGTTGATATAGGGGGAACCGTCTTCGCGGTGCAGTGATTCCACCATACGCAGATCGAAATGATGGCTTTCCAGCAAAGGCGCGAGCGCTTTGTAAACGGCTTCCTTGGCGGCGAAACGGGCCGCGTAGTAGGCGGCTGTCTGCACGCCCTGCGGTGCCAGGCGGTTCTCCGCTTCCGTGAAGGTATGACGGAAAAAAGCAGTTTCTCCTTTGTCGAGCAGCTTCTGCAGGCGGGGAATATAGACCATGTCGATGCCGATGTTTCTTGTCATAGTCCTATCATACAGGATTTTTCGCAGCAGGACTTGTCTTTTGGAATTTTCTGCTATAATGAAATTACGAATGACGGGTCATTCCCCGTCACTCATGACATTCTCGCCGATATGTGTGTATGGCTTCACACAAAATGGAAGGAGGCCGAGGGTGTGTAAGCGCGTGAATGCATCATATCCATGTGATCATAACGCTATCTAATTTAAAAAGATCTGCACGATGCAGCCATTCCTGCGCAGGTCTTTTTTCTTTGCATGATATAATAAAGAAAAACAGAAAGGACAAATCATCTATGAGCTTTCCAAAGAATTTTCTGTGGGGTGGAGCGACTGCTGCCAACCAGGTTGAAGGCGCCTGGAACGAAGGCGGCAGAGGCCCGGCCAAAACAGACGTAACGACCGGCGGAACGGTCAATACACCGCGCTATGTCACTTATCTGGACAAGGACGGCAAACCGGGAAAAATGAATCAGTTTGCCCAGCTGCCGGAAGGTGCCCGCTATTACGTTGATCCGAATTACTATTATCCGAACCATAAGGCGGTAGACCAGTACCATCATTATAAAGAGGATATCGCCCTGTTCGCTGAGATGGGCTACAAGGTATACCGTATGTCCATTTCCTGGAGCCGTCTGTTCCCGAAGGGAATCGAAAAGACACCGAACGAGGAAGGTGTCGAGCATTACCGGAATGTCTTCAAGGAACTGCGGAAATATAATATCGAACCGCTGGTCACCATCTGGCATTTCGATACGCCGCTGTATCTGGAACAGGAACTGGGCGGCTGGACGAACCGCGAACTGATCGATCATTACGTCCGTTTCGCGACGACCTGCTTCACCGAATACAAAGGCCTGGTCAAATACTGGCTGACCTTTAATGAAATCAACAACGAATGCGCGTTCATCGACATGATCAATGATCAGCTGCATATGTCCAAGGAAGAAGTCGATGCCCGCTACCGCCATGCCTATCAGCTGCTGCACTATCAGCTGGTAGCCAGTGCCAAGGCTGTTCAGATCGGTCATGCGATCGATCCGGACAACATGATCGGCTGTATGCTGTCGACCGCCTGCGCATATCCGCTGACCTGCGATCCGGCAGACATTATCAAGACGGAACATGACTGGGAAAACGCCATCTTCTACTGCGGTGACGTTCATGTCTTCGGTTACTATTCTCCGTTTACGAAGCGTCTGTGGCGTGAACACGGCTGCGAACTCGACATCACCGACCAGGATCTGGCTGACCTGTCTGCCGGTACCGTCGACATGTATACGTTCTCCTACTATTCTTCCGGTATTTCCACGACCCATGAAATCACTGAGAAGACAGCCGGCAATATGTCACTGGGCGCCAAGAACCCGTATCTGAAGGCAAGTGACTGGGGCTGGCAGATCGATCCGACCGGCATGCAGTACTTCCTGGAAAAGATCTATGACCGCTATCGTATCCCGCTGATGATCGTTGAAAACGGTCTCGGTGCCTATGACACAGTCGAAGCGGACGGATCCATTCATGATGACTACCGTATCGACTACTACCGTCCGCATATTGAAGCGATGAGCAGAGCAATCGACAACGGTGTAGATCTGATCGGCTACACGACATGGGGATGCATCGACGTTGTCTCCGCCGGTACCGGTGAAATGAGAAAGCGTTACGGCTTCATCTATGTCGACATGGACGACGAAGGCAAGGGCTCGATGGCCAGAAGCAGAAAAGATTCCTTCTTCTGGTACAAGAAAGTCATCGCCAGCAATGGTGAAGACATTGCCTGAGACAAACTGACACAAGGGCAGGTGTTACAGCCTGCCTTTTTCTTATGCTCATTCATGCATGAACAAGCAATGAATGCAGGTAAAAAAATGTAAATGTTTTCACGAAATGTAACGGTTTTCATTCAATTTGAAAGAAATGTGTAAAAATAGTGTTGAAATTGAAAACAAGCCTTTCTATAATTAGTTCATTCAACTAAATAGAAAAGCGAGGGAAAGAAACATGAAGTTTAACAAGTTCGTAAAAGGAGGATTAGCCGCAGTTATGGCCATGGGTATGATGGCCTGCAGCAACAGCGGCGGATCCGCAACAACTACAACGACGGAACCGACTGGCGGTGACGCGGCTCTCAAACTCGGCTTCTCCGGTCCTCTGACAGGCGATGCATCTGTATACGGTCTGGCAGTACAGCATGCGGTTGAAATCGCCGTTGAAGAAGTCAATGCCGGTGAAGGCGTCAAGTTCGAAGTCAACGCACAGGACGACATGGCTGATCCGGAAAAGGCAGTCTCTGCTTACAACGCTCTGATGGACTGGGGCATGCAGGTATCCCTGCTGACCGTTACTTCCGGTGCCGGTCAGGCAGTTGCTCCGCAGTATCAGAAAGACAATATGTTCGGTATCACACCATCTGCTTCCTCGACAGCAGTCATCTATGCGGATGCTGAAAACAGCGCCAATCCTTATGGCAGCGTCTTCCAGATGTGCTTCACAGACCCGAACCAGGGTACTGCATCTGCTGCATATCTGAAGAAACATGCTGAACTCGGCACAAAGGTAGCTGTCATCTACAGAAGTGATGACAACTATTCCTCCGGTATCTACAACACATTCATGGCTGAAGCAGAGAAAGAAGGCCTGGAAGTCGTCTCTACTGCAGCTTTCGTAAATGCCGATACAGACTATTCTGTACAGGTCAAGCAGGCTGCTGATGCCGGTGCTGAAATCGTATTCCTTCCAATTTACTATCAGCCGGCATCACAGATCCTGGTTGAAGCAAACAAGCAGGGCTACAAACCGGTATTCTTCGGATGCGATGGTATGGACGGTATTCTCTCGCTTGACAACTTTGACAAGAGTCTGGCTGAAGGCTTATACATGCTGACACCGTTCTCTGCTGATGCGACAGACGAAAAGACACAGAACTTCGTCAAGAAGTATCAGGAAAAGTTCGGTGAAGTTCCGAACCAGTTCGCAGCTGACGCATATGACTGTGTCTATGCAGTCAAGCAGGCTGCTGATGCTGCCGGTGTTACAGCTGACATGTCCACTGCTGACATCACAGCTGCTATGGTAGCTCAGTTCACATCCATGACATTCGACGGCATCACCGGCACTTCCATGAAGTGGTCCAAGACCGGCGAAGTCTCCAAGGATCCGAAGGCAGTCGTTATCCAGAACGGTGCTTACGTTGGCGTTGAAGACTGACTTCTAACGAACAGGATTTACCAGGAAAGGTTGCCAATGTTGATTAATATTGGTAACCTTTATTTGTTTATATTTATTTAATAAGGGGGAGTTCTGTATGGCTTTTCTTTCATATTTAATCAGCGGACTCGGCCTGGGAAGTGTCTACGCGATCATCGCGCTTGGCTACAGTATGGTTTACGGTATTGCCAAGATGCTGAACTTCGCGCATGGTGATGTCATCATGGTTGGCGCCTATGTTTCTTTCTTTGCCATGACGCTGGCCGGCCTGCCGTTTGTCGTCAGTGCTCTGGCTGCTGTCGTGATCTGCACCATGCTGGGCATGACGATCGAGAGACTGGCATACAAGCCGCTGCGTCAGGCATCCAGTCTGGCTGTTCTGATCACGGCGATCGGCGTCAGTTATTTTCTGCAGAATGCGGCCCAGCTGTTATGGGGATCCGACACCAAGATCTATCCGACGATTCTCGCCGGTGCTGTTTCGCTGTTCGGCGGTCAGCTGTCGATTTCCTATCTGACCATCGTGACGATCCTGACCTGTATTCTGATCATGGTCGTTCTGATTCTGTTTATCAATAAGACGAAGACCGGCAAGGCCATGCGGGCCTGCTCGGAAGACAAAGGCGCTGCCACGCTGATGGGCATCAATGTCAATCAGATCATTTCCATCACCTTTGCCATCGGTTCCGGTCTGGCCGCGATCGCCGCCGTGCTGCTTTGCGCGACTTATCCGTCGGTTTATCCGACGCTTGGTTCCATGCCTGGTATCCGTGCTTTCACGGCCGCGGTATTCGGCGGTATCGGCTCGATTCCCGGCGCTTTCCTGGGCGGTCTTCTGCTCGGTGTCATCGAGACGATGGCCAAGGCGTATATTTCCACCCAGCTGTCTGACGCGATCGTTTTCGCGGTGCTGATCGTCGTGCTTCTGATCAAGCCGACCGGACTGCTCGGCCGCAAGATCAGTGAGAAAGTGTGAGGGCCGCGGTATGAAATTCATCAAAGCTTTATGGAATCCGAAACTGCGTTCGCGGACGATCAGCTATCTGGTCGTCGTCGCGGCATATATCCTGCTGCAGGCCATGATGGCAACCGGCAACCTGAGCCGTCTGTTCACGTCTCTGCTGGTGCCGGTAACGGCGTATACCGTCGCCGCCATCGGTCTGAATCTGAACGTCGGTATTTCCGGTGAACTGAATCTTGGCCAGGCCGGCTTTATGAGCATTGGCGCCTTTACGGCTGTCGTTGTTTCCGCTCTGCTGGAAGGAGCGGGAGTCGGCGCTCTGCTGCGGCTTGTCATATGCATCGCCGCCGGTGCCCTGATGGCTGCTGTCATGGGCTGGCTGATCAGTATTCCGGTATTGAAACTGCGCGGTGACTATCTGGCGATCGTCACACTGGCGTTCGGCCAGATCATCATGTCGCTGCTCAACAACGTATATGTCGGTCTTGATCCCAAGGGTCTGCATTTTGCCTTCGTGACAAACACGATCCAGATGGAACCGGGCGGCAAGCTTCTGATCAGCGGTCCGATGGGCGCGACCGGTGTTTCCACCGCTTCCACGTTCACGGCCGGCTTCCTGCTGATCCTGATCGCGCTGGCCGTTGTCTATAACCTGATGTACAGCCGTAACGGCCGGGCCATCATGGCTTCCCGTGACAACCGTATCGCCGCCGAATCCGTCGGCATCAAGGTATCCCAGGCAAAGACGCTCGCCTTCGTGACGGCATCCTGTCTGGCTGGTGCGGCCGGCGCTCTGTACGCGCTGAATTATTCGTCCTTCGCGGCGACGAAGTTTGACTTCAACAACTCGATCTTACTGCTGGTATATGTCGTACTCGGCGGTCTGGGCAATATGACCGGCACGGTGATCGCCACCGCGCTGCTCGTCGTCCTGCCGGAAATGCTGCGCTTCCTGCAGAATTACCGTATGCTGATATACGCCATCGTTCTGATCGTGATCATGCTTGTTTCCAACAATGAATATCTGCGGCTGAAAATGCAGCAGCTGAAAACCAAACTGACCAGGAAGAAAGGAGCCCCTGCCAATGAGTGAGAATAACAGCCAGGCTCCGATCCTGGAAGTGACAGATCTCGGTATCGATTTCGGCGGTCTGACCGCTGTCAACGATCTGAATCTGAACGTATATCCCAATGAGATCGTCGGACTGATCGGCCCGAACGGTGCCGGCAAGACGACTGTCTTCAACATGCTGACAAAAGTGTATCAGCCGACCCGCGGCACCATTAAGCTGCTGGGTCAGGACACCGCGAAAATGACGACGATCGACGTGAACAAGGCCGGTATCGCCAGAACCTTCCAGAATATCCGTCTGTTTATGAACATGAGTGTTCTGGACAACGTTCTGACCGGCATGCACAACGATATTTCCTATGGCAACGTCAGTGCCATCTTCCGGCTTCCGAAATACTATCAGGAAGAAAAGGAAAAGACAGAGCGGGCCATGGAACTGCTGAAGATCTTCGATCTGGATCAGAAAGCGGATCTGATCGCCGGCAATCTGCCGTATGGTGAACAGAGACGTCTGGAAATCGCCCGCGCGCTGGCCACCCAGCCGAAGCTTCTGCTGCTTGACGAACCGGCGGCCGGCATGAATCCGCAGGAAACGGAAGAACTGATGAAGACGATCCGTTTCGTACGCGATCATTTCCAGATCGCCGTGCTGCTGATCGAACATGATATGAAACTGGTCATGGGTATCTGTGAAAGGATCACCGTGCTGAACTTCGGTATGATGCTGATGCAGGGAACACCGGAAGAAGTACGTTCCAATCCGGATGTCATCAAGGCTTACCTGGGAGAGTGACGATATGCTGAAAGTAGAAAATCTGGTAGTGAAATATGGCATGATCGAAGCGATCAAAGGTATCTCCTTCGAAGTCAACGACGGTGAGATCGTCACCCTGATCGGCTCCAACGGCGCCGGCAAGACGACAACCATGCAGACGATATCCGGTCTGCTCAAACCGGCCCAGGGATCCGTTCTTCTGGACGGTGTAGATCTGACAAAGATCGCGCCGCACAAGATCGTTCCGATGGGTCTGGCCCAGGTACCGGAAGGCCGGCGTGTCTTCGCCCAGCAGACCGTTGAAGAGAACCTCGAACTGGGTGCCTACTGCCGCAGGGACAAGGAAGGCGTCAAGGCGGACATGCAGAATGTCTTTGAACTCTTCCCGCGTCTTCTCGAAAGAAGAACCCAGCTGGCCGGCACACTGTCGGGCGGCGAACAGCAGATGCTGGCCATGGCGAGAGCTTTGATGGCCAAGCCGAAGATCATGCTGATGGATGAACCATCAATGGGTCTGTCTCCGCTTCTGGTTAAGGAAATTTTCCGTATTATCCAGGATATCAACAAACAGGGAACGACCGTTCTGCTGGTTGAGCAGAACGCGAAAATGGCACTTGCGATTGCCGACCGTGCATATGTCCTGGAAACTGGTAAAATAATATTGGAAGGCACTGGTGCCGAACTGGCAGCCAGTGAACAGGTCAGAAAGGCTTACCTGGGAGGATAATCATAATTATGTATGTAAAAGATCATATGACGAAGGATCTGAAAACGATCAATGCCGATACTTCCGTCCTGAAGGCACTGGAAATTATGGGCAAGAATCATTTCCACCGTCTGCCGGTCGTTGACGAAAACGGAAAACTGATCGGTCTGGTCACCGAAGGACTTGTCACGGAAACATCCGGCAAGAATTCCACGTCCCTGTCGATTTATGAACTGAATTATCTTCTGTCCCGCACCAAAGCGAGCGATATCATGATCAGGGATGTCAAGACGATTTCGCCGGACGTATTCCTGGAAGAAGCGGCGGCTGTTATGCTGGAAAACAACATCAACGTTCTGCCGGTCGTCGTCGATGACAATAAAGTCGTCGGCATCATCACCGAAAAGGACATGTTCCAGGCATTCACGGAACTGATGGGTTATAAGCATCAGGGCACGAAGTTCGTCTTCAGCTGTGAGGACGTGCCGGGCATCTTCGCAAAGATCGCCGAACTGTTCGCGGAAAATGACGCAAACCTGGAATCCGCGGCCGTCTATCACAACGAAGAACGCGGCACCGAAGTCGTCGTAAAAGCGACCGGCGAGATCTCCGTCGAGAGCATGACGGATATTCTGAAAGAAGCCGGCTTCAAGGTCATGCGCGTCATTCAGACCACCAAGGAAGGCGAGACGATCGTATTCTGCTGAGTTAAGGACTGTTCACCATCGGGTGAGCAGTTTTTATTTGCTTGAAGCAGCTGAAAAGGGAAGTGTATAATGCTCTGGTAACAAGGAGTACAGTTAACGATGGATGATATTGTTTTCTATATTATGGATGCCGGCGTATTTGTGATGTTCGCCTATATGCTGTGGCGTTCGACGACAGTCGTCATTGAGTCAAAGATCGGCAACAAATGGATCATTGCCGGAATGTTTCTGCTGCTGGGTGCGGTCGGTTTTCTGAATTACCGGGCACCGTTTACCTGGATCCAGTTGGCTTTTATGATTCTGATTGCCGGTATGTACATGATGCTGAAGAGCGGTCTCAGCAACGACGGCATTATCATGGCGGGATCCTTTCTTTCTTTTGAGAAAGCGGGCAAAATCACGGTCTATAAGAAGGATCACTGCATCAGCTTTGACTCAAGAGGCAGACGCGTCGATCTGTTCTTTGACGAAGGACAGATGGAAGAGGTGCGCTCTTTCCTGAAGGAACACAGCAGCGCCGGTGTGCAGACGCGATAAAAACAGATCGGAAGATAACTGCTGAGCTGCCATAAGCCCGGCAGTTTTTTCTTTCTCGCATGTTCGGGAAAAGAAATATAGATTACAATGAAACAGACAGCAGTGGTGCTGGGAAACTTTCGCGGCACATACCAGAGGTGCGGACATGATCGAGAAGTATAATGCGTTTATCTCTTACCGTCACGTGGAAAGAGATATCAAAGTGGCAGAGGATATCCAGAATCAGCTGGAACATTTTAAGATACCAAAGGCGATCGCCGAAAAGACCGGTGTTCAGAAAATCGAACGCATTTTCCGTGACAAAAGCGAGCTGCCGATCACCAGCAACCTGACCGACGACATTCAAACCGCACTGAAAAACTCGGATTTTCTGATCGTGATCTGTTCACCGGAAGTTCTTGAATCACTCTGGGTCAGACGGGAAATCGAACTGTTTCTGAAGACGCATCCTTATGAAAGGATCCTGACGGTGCTGAGCGCCGGTGAACCGCAGACCGCGATTCCCGATCTGCTTCTGAAACGGCGCATCGAAACAGTGGATGAAAACGGCCGTCCGGTCGTCATTGAAGAACCGACCGAACCGCTTTCCTGTGATTACCGCCTGCCCTTGAAACAGGCCCGGAAAGTGGAACTGCCCAGACTTGCCGCCGCATTGATCGGCTGCTCGTATGATGAACTGGTGCAGCGGGCGGAACAGTACCGGCTGAGAAGATGGCGCCTGATCGCCGGCTCGGTGGCGGCCGCTTCCGCCGTCGCTCTGTCATATCTGATCTGGAGCAACCGTCAGATTTCGCATAATCTGGAACAGTCACAGAAGAATATGTCGCTGTATCTGGCCGAAGAATCCGGCACAGCTCTGGAAAATCAGGACCGGCTGCGGGCCGTCTGGCTGGCTCTGAAGGCTCTGCCTTCGGAAACGGAAAACAAGCCGGTCATCAGCGAAGCAGAATACGCGCTGGCGGAAGCGACCCGTGTTTACAAGCTTCCGTCCGTGTTGGAATACACAGCCGTCCGGCTGTTTGAAACCGAATATGATATCCGTGATTTTCTGATCAGTCCGGACCGGACGGTGATGACGGCTGTTGATCAGGAGGATAATCTGTATCTCTGGAAACTGCCGGAAGGGGAATTGATCCGTTCTCAGAAACTGCCGCAGTACACGTCTCTGTTTGACGGCGGTGAAGCGGGCTTTTATACATCGGCGAATCACAGTACCCAGCTGTTAAGCTGGCAGGATGGCAGCGTCATCTGGGAAAACGACGCTCCTTCCCACAGCCTGTCGCTGTATGTGCAGAAAGAAAGCGGTCTTTTGCTGAAGTGGACGGAGGAACAGATCAGCCTCGTCGGTGAAGACGGAAAGACCGTCCGTACGATGGCGGTGCCGGAACTGGCCGCCGGCTTTCGTATGGAAACTGCCGCGCTGGATCCTTCCGGCACAAAGGCTTTGCTGGTATACCGTAACAACAGTCAGTCGGCTGTCATGCTGGCGGATCTGGAAAGCGAAGCGACAAAGCTGCTGCGGGACGATCTGATCATTGCCGATCGGGCGGAGTTTCTGGATGACGGAACCGTGCTGATCTGTGAAATGGCAAATCCGCTGAATGAAATCTCGGAAGAGAGTTTCGATCAGTCATACTATCTCTATAACATGCATGCGAATATCTGGCGGCTGGATCCGGAAAGCGGCGAAGTCATTTTCAAAACAGCCATTCCGTTCAGCCAGGAAGGATATTTCAGAAGCTATGAAAGAATCGACTACCTTGACAGTGAAGGACAGACACAGGATGGTCTTTTGTGTAATCTTGCCACTGTGCAGGCAATCGTGAATCTGAGCGATGGCAGTGTTTTCAAGATGTCCGAGTGGCCGGCAGTTGTCAAAAACACGATTTCCCGTGATAAGGAAACCATCTTCACACTGCTGTCCGACGGCAGTCTTGGCATCAATTCATTCAACGACAATTATGTCAGCGGCATCAAAGCCTTTGTCCGCGATGCCGAAAAGGCAGTGATCTACGGCAAAGAAGAAGGCTCCCTGGCTTCCGTCATGGTCATGCCGAAAGGACAGCCGTACATCATTCAGTATGTGCCGGCCGATTACCCGCCCGGCTATCAGCGGCTGGAAAACATTCAGACCAGAACGATCGAGAGCGCCATTATGAGGGACGACCGGCTGGCCATGGAGTACAGGGATGATAGCCATGAGAGGCATATAACCGTCTTTGATATCCATACGGAACAGCCCGTGCTTGATTATGAAGCGGAGATCGGTGAAGATGCCGCGTATCTGTTCAGCCGGGACGGCAGTATGTTCTATGTCGTTTCCGACGTGGATGACCATATCCGGATCGCGAAGATGTCACTGTCTGACGGCAGCCGCACGGACAGTTTCGTGATCGATCCGGATCTGATCCTGCAGGATTCGGCTTTCTCAATGAAGGACAGCCTGATCCGGTATGTCTGCTATGTGCATTCCGAGGATGGCAATGTCCTGAAAATGGGTGCATATGACTGTATGAAAGGTGAGGAACTTTCCGGCGCGGAGATCGATTCCGAAGGATTCCCCGATACCCTCATGATCCAGAACTGCGTTTTTTCGGAGGATGGCAAAAGCTGTCTGCTGGAAATCCGCAATTATGGCAAAGACACCCAGAAAAACGAACTCTATTATATGACGGCCGGACAGAAACCTTTCCTGCTGGACGCATCGGATGAACCGCACTATCCCGGTCTCTTCAATTCTTCCTCGACTGCCTTCGCGACGGTTTTTAACGGCGAGATCACCGTCTATGACATGAGCGGCCAGCCATCCGGCAACATATCCTTCAAGCCGGACAGCTATCTTTCGGCGGCTTATCTGAACGACGAGCTGTATCTTTTGACCAATGAAGGAATCGTCTACCGGTATTCCGCGAAAAACGAACTGCTCATGAAGTACTCGGTGGGCATCTATACCAATTCACTGTATGTTTCAAATGACCGCTACGAATGGCAGCAGGATGCCGGCAACATCTATCTGCAGGCCAACGGCATTCTCAGTGTGATCGATCCGCAGCAGTCATTTATGCGGGCATGTATCCAGCATGTCCTGGGTATCGCGCCAGCTCATTCCGCCGTGATCGTATCGGATACATCTTCCGGTGTCAGTTATGCTTATCCCGGCATCATGCCGCTGTATACGACCGAAGAACTGATTCAGACCGGCCGGGAAATTGTCCGGGATTATGAGCCCAAGGAATGAAAAAAAGAATACATCCGATTTATACTAACGCATCACTAATCCGGCATGGTAATATACTTGATGTAATCATTAGAAAGCAGAGATTATCCTATGGCGAGACAGAAAGATTATTTTTCATTTGAATCGATCCGGGACAGGGAAGGGAATGTGGTATGTTATCACGTGACCATGATCGGCACGATTGAAGCGGACGGCGTTGCCCGCATGCGTACCGATTTCGGTGCTGACGAGAATCAGCGGATGGCTTTCGGCCGTCTGACGGTCTGTGGTCTCGACAAAAAGATCAAAGTCTTTACCGATCAGCTGAACTGCCGCATCTATTATCATTCCTACAGCGAGGAAAACGGCGCGGTGGACATCATCAGTTTCTCGGCCAAAGACTGGCGGGCTGACGAAGTGTACGCACTGCAGGAAGGCGACCGCGTGCTGATCGAGGGAAGAGCCTATATCCGGCCGGTTTCCGAAAAATATCCCGACCGTCTGCCGGAAGTCAGCGTGACAATGACCGGCATGTTCCTGCTGGGTCATAAACGTTTCCACAGCATGAACAGCGGTCTGATTCCCCAGAAATAACGACAGCAGGAGCACTGCTGTCTTTTCAATCTGCCTGCATGTTTATATAATGAAATCAGTTTCGGAATATTGATACGATAATACGATCACGGTTCAAAGGAGGTACATCGTGGGACTGTTTGACAAACTGGTGAAGGAAGGGGCGAACCTTCTGAAAGAAGGCGAGAAGGTACTGAAAGAAGTCGCTTCCGACGAAAACAAAGAGAAGGCTGCGGAACTGTTTCAGTCTCTGAAGGAAACGATCAGTGAAAAAGCGGAAGGCCTCAGCCAGGCAGTGGATGAATGGAAGGCAGAACAGCAGGCCAGGACGGAGGAGTCACAACAGCAGGCGTCTTATTATGAAGCGGACGCTTCCGACAGCCGCAGCTGCCGTGAGAAGATCCTCGCCTGCCTGAGTGAGGAATTCAGCAATTACACCGTCGAAGAAAACGTCTCACCGCGCCGGTTCGGCGGCGAAGGACGCTTCATGGATTATTCCATCGCTGTCTTTGACGGAACGGAAGTACGGCTGGTCATTATGCTGATCGGCAAGACGACGACTCAGCACCGTGAATACCGCTGGAGCAAAGAACTGGCGGAGAAGAACGGCTATCCGTTCATCAACTTCATCAATCATTATCCCAACACACCTGAATATATTTCCGACAGATTGCACAAATACCTGTAATCTGTAAGAAAAAGAAAGAGAATTGCGGAGACGCACCTGCGGCAGCCGCAGCCTGTTCCTTCATATATGGTTTTGCAGGAACCGGAACAGGTACCGGCCGGTAACACAAGCACCGCTTGTTTCAAGGCGATTTCTCTTTCTTCTTTTTTTACTATGATGACGATCCTGAACAGACTCCGTGACGCCGCGTGCTGGCAAGAATTCTATGAATATAAAAAAAGCCGGAACCAGCTGACTCAGAAAGAGCTGAAGAAGCTGGAAGAGTTCATCGTGCAGAAAAAATATCTTCCGGTGACGGAAGACCTTTCGTTCTCTTATCCGACGAAACACGCAATTGTCAAAATGGGCACTTCGCGCAGACGTATCGTCTACAGTTATCCGGAAGATGAAACATGGGTTCTGAAACTGCTGGCGTATCTGCTGTTCAGATATGACGGAAAACTGGCTGGCAATACGTATGCCTTCCGGCGCCGGATGACAGCCGTTTCAGCCATCCGGGATATTCTGAAGATCCCGGATCTGAATGAGAGATATGTCCTGAAACTGGACATCCACGATTATTTCAATTCCATTGATACGGAAATACTGATCGGTATCCTGGCGCGGGTCATCGATGACGACGAACCGCTGCTTTCTCTTTTATGCACGCTGCTGCGGCAGGATAGATGTTATGAGAACGGAAGTCTGATTGAAGAGAAAAGAGGCGCGATGGCCGGTGTGCCGCTGGCCGGCTTCTTCGCCAATTTCTATCTGGCGGATCTGGACGAATACTTCCTTGCAAAAGGCATTTCCTGGTTCCGTTATTCCGACGATATGATCCTGTTTCTGAAGAATGAAAAGGAACGGGAAGAATGTTTCGCGTATATCATGCGGTTTCTTGATGAAAGAAAACTGACCCTGAATCCGGACAAACTGAAATACAGTAATCCGGGTGAGGCATGGGAGTTCCTCGGTTTCCGCTATACCAGCGGAGTCATCGATCTTTCCCGCGGGGCCATCGATAAAATGAAAGGCCGCATCCGCCGCAAAGCCCATAAACTGTACCGCTGGAGAAAGAAGAATCATCAGGAATATGACAAAGCAGCGAAAGCCATGATCCGCAGCTTCGATCACAAATTCTATGACTTCAGCGGCGACAACGAATACACCTGGACCAGATACTGTTTTCCGATCATCAGCTGTCCGGACGGACTGCGTGAAATCGATACCTACATGGTCATGCATCTGCGGTATCTGTATTCCGGCCGCTACAGCAAGACCAACTATAAAATCACCTACGAACATCTCAAACAGCTGGGATATACGCCGCTGGTGGCGGAGTATTACAACTGGCAGGAAGAAAACCGGATGCTCGACGAACAGAACCGGAAGAAATGAAAACAGCCGCGGATCATTGCCGCGGCTGCCGTGTTTCAGTATGAGGTTAATCTTCTTTCGGATAGGGCCAGGGGATGGAGTCGTCGATCGGGCATTCGTAGACTTCGCCGTTGAGCGAATTGCGGAATTCCTCTTTCGCCGCTTCCAGACGGGCCGGATCCTTCATCAGTTTATAGGTGCCGAGTGCCATGATCTTGGCCGCTCTTAACATGCCCTTCATGCCGATGGAGTGGCCGGAAGAAGCGGTCATCATCCAGCTGTGGCCGGAGGACAGGGATGCGGCCGTGCATTCGTTGACCTGGAAACCCGGGCAGATGTATTCGACGTCACCGTAGTCGGTCGAGCCGAAGATGTTTCTTGTCTGCAGGGTCTGATCTTCATAATCGAGCGGCAGTGTCTTGCCAGGGACATAGGCGGCTGCCTTCTGGTTGATCTCGTCCGCGAAGCGCAGTTCTTCCTCGGTATAGGTATTGAGCGGAACTTCCTTTCTGGCTTCCTGGATGGCTTCGCCGATGACGTGGTTCTGCAGGGTCGGATACAGACCGCCGAGTCTTGTGATGACCGCTTTGGTGTCGGTCATGATGGCGGCGCCTTCCGCGCACTTGCAGACACGCTCATAGGCATCAACAGTTGCCTTGCGGCTTAAAGCACGGATGAAATATCTGGCCGCGGCATAGTCAGGCACGATATTCGGAGCCAGACCGCCGTCGGTGATCGTGTAATGCATGCGCACGTCGTCGGTGACGTGTTCCCGGAGGAATTCGACACCGATGTTCATTAACTGCAGGGCGTCCAGGGCACTGCGGCCGTTCTGCGGTTCGCCTGCCGCATGGGCGGTGCGGCCGTGGAATTCCACTTTCATGCCTTCCACACCGGTATGGCAGCCGAGGGTATCGCGGGATGCGGTAGCCGGATGCCAGGCAATCGTGAAGTCGCATTCTTTGAAGGCGCCCTGTTTTGCCATCAGGCCTTTGCCAAGCAGCTGCTCTTCAGCCGGGCAGCCGTAGAAGATCACGGTGCCGCTCAGGTTATCTTTGATCATCGCTTCCTTGAGGGCGATGCAGGCGCCAAGACATCCGGTGCCGAGCAGGTTATGGCCGCAGCCGTGACCGTCGCCGCCTTCGACGATGGGATTCTGATAACTGCAGACATTCTGGGAGAGACCCGGCAGGCAGTCATACTCGGCGCAGAAGCCGACGACCGGACGGCCTTTGCCGAAGACGGCCCGGATACAGGTCAGCATGTCATAGGCGCCGACTTCGGTTTCAAATCCGTTGGCCCGCAGCACTTCAGCTGTCCATTCAACCGCTTTTGTTTCCTTCCAGCCCATTTCAGGATGGGCCCAGATGTTTTCGGCAAGACGGATCAATTCATCCGCGTGGCTGTCAACAACATTACAGATCAATGTATTCATAGAATCATTTCCCTTTCTGATTACAAACATCATATCAGACCGGCGACATTCTGCATCTCAGATGATACACAAACGACAGGGATTCCGATATAATATGTAGGCTGTATGAACGGAGGCTTCTACATGAATGATATCAACGCCAGAATCATCAGCGCTCTTAAGGAAGTGCTGAAAGAGAAATATGACCTGGATGCGCCGGAAGGCATTCTTGCGGTCGAAATCCCCAAGGATCCGAAGATGGGCGACTATTCGTCCACCTGCGCCATGCGTCTGGCCAAGACCCTGCATCAGAATCCGAAAGTGATCGCGGAAACGATTGCCGAAGGACTGCGTGAGAAACTGCCGGATGCCGAAACGATCGAAATCGCCGGACCCGGTTTCATCAATTTCCGCATGAAGAAATCAGCTCTGGCTTCCGTGATCAACACGATCCTCGATGCCGGTGCGAAATACGGCCACAATAACAGCGGCGAAGGAAAGAAGATCCTCGTCGAGTGGGTCAGCGCCAATCCGACCGGCGAACTGCACTGCGGTCATGCCCGCAACGCGGCCTGGGGCGACAGTATCTGCCGTCTTCTGGAAGCGAGCGGCTGGGACGTGCTGCGTGAATACTATGTCAATGACGCCGGCAATCAGATCGTCATGCTTGGTGAATCACTGATCGCCAGATATTTTGAATATTTCGGCAAAGAATATCCGCTGCCGCCGGATGGCTATCATGCCCAGGATGTCAAAGACATCGCGGTGAGTATTGCCGAAGCCGACGGAGATAAATGGCTGAATGCCGATCCGAAAGAGCGTCTGGCATACTTCATGGCGGAAGGCAAGAACCGCGAACTGAAAAAAATCGACGCCGATCTGAAGCTGTATGGCGTCAGGATCGATTCCTGGATCCATGAAACACTGTTCTATGAGAATGACAGGGAACGTATCAATGCTGTTCTGAAGCGTATGGACGACCTCGGTCTGACTTATGAAAAAGACGGTGCGCTGTGGTTCAGAAGTACCGAATACGGTGATGACAAAGACCGTGTATTGAAGAAGAGTGACGGAACCCTGTCCTATATGACACCGGATATCGCCAACCATGTATACAAAGTGGAACGCGGCTATCCGCTGCTCGTTGACCTCTGGGGTGCTGACCATCACAGCTATGTCATTCGTATGAAGGCGGCTCTGAAAGCGCTCGGCTATCCGGAGGATACCCTGCAGGTGGATCTGATTCAGATGGTCAGAATGGTCGAAGACGGTGTCGAAGTCAAGATGTCCAAACGTACCGGCAACGCCATCACGATCCGTGAACTGTGTGAGGACGTCGGTGTCGATGCGGCCAGATGGTTCTTCGTTTCCAAGGACGTCGCG
Organism: uncultured Erysipelotrichaceae bacterium; assembly: GCA_902793635.1. Lineage (GTDB taxonomy): Bacteria > Bacillota_I > Bacilli_A > Erysipelotrichales > Erysipelotrichaceae > Bulleidia. The sequence continues at coordinate 24,680 of CADBEA010000019.1, forward strand.
ACCCACATGGACTTTGATATGAAACTTGCCCGGACCCGTTCCAACGACAATCCGGTCTACTATGCCCAGTATGCCTATACAAGAATGTTCAACATTCTTCATAAGGAAGGCACACCGGAATTCCGCCGCGAAGAAAGCTATGATCTGCTCACGGATGCGCATGAGACAGAGATGCTGAAACTGATCGCCGAATTCCCGAAGACAGTTGCTGAAAGCGCGAAGAACAGAACGCCGAACCGCATGTGCAACTTCTGCCAGCAGCTGGCCAGAGAATTCCACAGCTACTACAACAGCTGCCGGGTCAGCGACCCGCAGAATCCGGAACTGACCAACCAGCGTCTGGGTCTGATCAGCGCCGTCATGATTACCATGAAGAACGCGCTCGACCTGATTGGTGTCAGCGCGCCGGAAAAGATGTAATACAAGGAACTGTTTCTGTATGGAAACGGTTCTTTTTTTGTCAGTCATTGTCTGTCAGAGTCTGTTGAAAATGAAGTACAATAAAACAAATGAAAACGCTCCGCACATACCTCAGGCCATGGTATGGAATGATGGCCGTTGGTCTGACTATAAAAATCACAGGTTCCTTCATGGAACTGTTTTTGCCGGAGATTCTTTCCCGTATCATCGATGAAGTCGTGCCCCGCGGCAATATGCAGGAGATCGTGTTCTGGGGCTGTGTGATGGGAGTGATTTCCCTGCTGGCTCTGGTTTTCAATATTCTCGCCAACCGCAACGCTTCACGTGTGGCCCGCAATATCACCGAGAACATCCGTCATGATCTGTTTGACAAGGCTCTGTATCTGACCTGTGAAAAGACAGATGCGTTTACCATACCTTCCATTGAAAGCCGTCTGACTTCCGATACCTATCATCTGCACCGGATGATCGGCATGATGCAAAGACTCGGTGTCAGAGCGCCGATCATCGCGGTCGGCGGTCTGATCATGACATTTGTCCTCGATCCGTTTCTGGCCATGGTCTTTCTGGCCGTGGTGCCGTTCATGGTAATCGTGCTGTATCTTCGGGCGACAAGAGGTGTGAGGATGTTCACGGAAGTGCAGAAAGCCAATGACCGGATGGTAGGTGTCGTGCGTGAGAATGCCCAGGGCATCCGCATCATCAAGGCACTCTCGAAAGTCGGCTATGAGAAGAAGCGTTTCCATGGCGTTAACGAGAACCTGAAGGATGAGGAAGTACGGGCCAACCGGATGATGGCACTGATCAATCCGGCGATGAATTTCCTGCTGTATCTCGGTATGGTGGGTGTCATTCTGGCCGGTGCCTACCGGGTCAACCTCGGTCTGTCCAAGACCGGCCGCATTCTTGCCTTCATGTCCTACTTCCAGATGATCTCCCGTTCGCTGATGGCGGTCAGCCGCATGTTTATCATGTTCTCCCGCGGCATGGCGTCTTCGAAGCGTATCATGGAGATCCTGAACTGTGAAACGGAAAAGGATTATGTGCCGAAGGAATATCCGGCCGGCGATCCCGCCTATGCCCTTGAATTCCGGGATGTCACATTCTCATATCTGAAAGTCAAAGACAATCTGAAGAATATCAGCTTCCGGCTGAAGAAAGGGGAGACACTGGGCATTATCGGCGCCACCGGTGCCGGCAAGACGACCGTTCTTTCCCTGTTGCTGCATTTCTATAACATCGATCAGGGTGCAATCTATCTCAACGGCCGCGATATCCGCAGCTTCGCGCCGTCCGAGCTGCGCCGTCAGTTCGGTGTCGTCATGCAGAATGACTTCCTGTTCCGTGATTCCTTGGAGGAAAATGTCCGTTTCGGCCGTGATGTCAGTGAAGAGGAAATGCTGGAAGCGGAAGAAGACGCCCAGGCTGCTGAATTCATTCACGACCTGCCGGAAGAAAACAGTTACCAGCTGAGTGTCAAAGGTGCCAATCTTTCCGGCGGACAGCGGCAGCGCGTGCTTTTGTCACGGGCGTTTGCCGGCCGGCCTGACTTCCTGCTGCTTGATGATTCCAGCAGCGCTCTGGATTACAGGACCGATGCGGCACTGCGCAAAGCCCTGCAGGAGAAATATCCCGATACGACCATGATCATCGTCGCCCAGCGTGTTTCATCGATCAAAAACTGTGACGAGATCCTGGTTCTTGACCACGGCACGATCAATGGCCGCGGCCGTCACGAAGACCTGATCAAAGACAACACGCTTTATCAGGACATCGCCGATTCACAGATGGGAGGTGCTCTGTTTGACTGAACTGAAACAGGAACAGAAGACGCCGTCCATGGTCGTGGCCCGGCGTCTGATGACATATATCGACCGTCATATCGGTCTGACTATTCTGGCTGTTCTAACGACCATTGCCGCCAATACGGCGGCTCTGTATATTCCCTACTTCTCGGGCCGGGCAATCGATGCCATCGGGGAAGCCGGGCAGGTGCAGTTTGATAAGGTCATCGGCCTTTGTGTCTGGATGATCGCCTGCATTGTTTTCAACAGTGTGCTGGCATATGTGACCCAGCGGCTTCTGATCCGCATCTCCTCACGTATTACAGCGGAAATGCGCAAAGAGGTATTCGAGCATCTGCTGGAAATGCCGGTGCAGTTCTTTGACACCCATCCGGTCGGTGATATCATTTCCCGGATTTCCTATGACATCGACACGATCAACGCGTCATTGTCCTCGGATATCGTGACGATCGCGACCAGCGTCATCACGGTCGTCGGGTCGTTTGTTATGATGCTGCGGATCTCGCTGATCCTGTCGCTGATCTTCGTCATTACCACGCCATTGATCTTCTTTATTACAAGACACCGCGCCAAGGTAGTGCGGCCGCTGTTCTCGAAGCGTTCGCATAAGCTCGGTGAACTGAACGGCTTTGTCGAAGAGATGCTGTCGGGTCATAAGACGATCAAGGCATACGGTCAGGAAGAGACGATCATCGGACGGTTTGACGACAAGAATCTGGAAGCGGTGGATTCCTATTACGAAGCCGATTATCAGGGCTCCATCGTCGGTCCGACCGTCAATTTCATCAACAACCTGTCACTGGCCATGATCTCCGGTCTGGGCGGTGCCCTGTATCTGATGAAGCAGATTTCGATCGGCAACATTTCTTCATTCATTCTTTACTCAAGACGTTTCTCGGGTCCGATCAGCGGCGCGGCGGAAGTTCTGGCCGAAATCCAGTCAGCTTTCTCAGCAGCCCGGCGTGTCTTCGCTCTGCTCGATGAACCGGCGGAGAAGAAGGATGACGAGGATGCGGTCGTGCTCGATCAGGTGGAAGGCAGAGTGGCCTTTGAAAAGGTCCGCTTCAGCTATGTGCCGGAGAAGGAGATCATCCATGGTCTTGATCTGACTGCCGAACCGGGTAAGATGATTGCCATCGTCGGTCCGACCGGCGCCGGCAAGACGACGATCATCAATATGCTGATGCGCTTCTACGATCCGGACAGCGGGGTGATCAGGGTCGACGGTCACGATATACTTCACTGCACAAGAGATTCTCTGCGAAAACAGTTCTCAATGGTTCTGCAGGACACCTGGCTGTTCCAGGGAACGATCAGTGAGAATGTCGCCTACGGCAGTGACCATGCCACGGAAGAGGATGTGGTCCGGGTATGCAAGGCGGTTGAGATTCATGACTTCATCACGTCATTGAAGGATGGTTATCAGACAGTCCTCAGTGACGACGGTGTCAATATTTCCAAAGGACAGAAACAGCTTTTGACGATCGCGCGGGCGATGCTCAACGAATCGAAGATGCTGATCCTGGACGAAGCCACTAGCAACGTCGACTCGACGACCGAGCAGAAGATCCAGCGGGCGATGATGGAACTTTGCCGCGGCAAGACGACCTTCGTCATTGCCCACCGGCTTTCCACCATCAAGGAAGCGGACATGATCCTCGTGCTGCAGAACGGCACCGTCATCGAACGCGGCAGCCATGAGGAACTGCTGCAGAAGAAGGGGTTCTACGCGTCCCTGTTCAACGCTCAGTGGGAATCCTGAAACACAGAAAGAAGCTGTGCCGCTGAACGGATACAAGGAATATATGAAAAAGGGAGTCCGGCGCGGACTCCCTTATATGTATAAAAAAGAGGTCCCGAAGGACCTCAGAGGTTTTGTCTTAACGTAAGCCAAGCGCTTTCTGATACAGCTTGATGTAGGAAACAGCCATCTTGTCGAGGTTGTAGTTCTTGATGACATCCTGCTGGGCGTTTTCGACGATCAGCGGCGTCTGCGGACTGTCGGCATGATTGATGGCATTGACGAAAGCGGCAGCGCTGTTGCACAGATAGCCGTTTTCACCGTTGCGGATAACGTCACGGGAACCGATGACGTTGTTGACGATGCACAATTTCTTCAGATACATCGCTTCCAGCAGGGACAGCGGCAGACCCTCCCAGAGGGATGTCAGGATAAAGACATCGGACTGATAGGCGCGCTGCAGGGCTTCGCTGCGTTCCAGCCAGCCGGTGACTTCGATATTCGGTGACTTCAGCTTGTAGCGCCATTCACCGTCACCGATCCAGATGAATTTGACGTCCGGCATCGCGTCGGCGATCTCGTTGAAGAGATCCGGATTCTTCTGGGGGTTGATCAGACCGGTCGTGAAGACAGTCAGCGGATGATCGGAGTTCTTCTCGTCTTTGATGCAGTCGTCGATTTCGACCAGGTTGACACCGTTGTTGATGTAGACCGCATTGTCGGTAAAGGCCAGTGTTTCCGCGAACTCACCTTTACTGACGGCCACGGTCGTGCAGTTGATGCGGGCACAGCTCTGTTCATTCATGCGGAAAAGGCTGCGGGAAAGCACGTTGTGGTCTTCTGAAAGGAACAGATAGCCGTGCGGTGTATAGAACATCGGCACTTCCGCGTCGGCGAATGTCTTGCGGCCCAGACGGCCGGCTTCGTAGCCATGGAAGTGAATGATGTCCGGTTTTTCATTTTCCGCCAGCGCCCGCAGTTCGGAGCGGGCAGAAGCGTCGTTGATCAGGTTCGATTTGCCCTGGAAGGACACGATCGGAACAAGGGAAATGCGTTTGTCAAAAAGGCTGCGGATATTCTCGGGTGTTTCTTCGTTGGTGGAATAGCCGATCGTAATATCGTACAGATCGACAAGCCGGTTTGAGAGTTCCATCAGATAGGTGAGAATACCACCGCTCAGACGTCTGACAATGTACAGGATCTTGGGGTTCTTTGTACTCATGATATTGTACCTTCTTTCATAAATGCATGTGATCTAACTTAATGATAACCGAAGCGGACGGAAAAAGTCTTTCTTTTTTTGGAGCGATTTGTGAATAATGCCGGAAAAATATGCTATGGTAAAAATGATATCGATTTCTAAGGGGTGAGAAAATCTATGGGCTACTGGCTATGCATTCTGGCCATCACTTTGGTCTCGATGGCCTACGTTTTCTACAACTACGGTGCGATCAGAAATATGGACGAAGGCACGGAGGACATGAAAGAACTCTCGGCCATCATCCGCAGCGGCGCTGATACATTCCTGAAAACAGAATTCAAGTATGTCATCGTCGTCGTCATCGTACTGGCAATCATCTTCACACTGCTTGTTGAAGTCACCAGCGGCATCACACTGATGATCGGTGCGGCGATGAGCAGCTTCGTCTGCGTGCTCGGCATGCGCAGTGCCACCTTCGCAAATGTCCGTACCACGAACAAAGCCAAGGAAACCCTCTCGATCGGTGAAACCGTCAAGGTCGCCTTATGCGGCGGCTCGATCAGCGGTCTGTCCGTACAGGCGATGGGTCTGATGGGTCTGATCCTGATCCTGATCATCTGGAACGGTGTTTCCGCGGAAGCCACGAGCCAGGGTCTTCTGACCGGCCTGCCGTGCAATCCGACCATTACCCGCATTACCACATATTCCCTCGGCTGTTCGATCGTCGCCATGTTCAACCGTGTCGCCGGTGGCAACTATACCAAGGCAGCGGACATCTCGGCTGACATCCTCGGCAAGATCCGTCACGATCTGCCGGAAGACGACAGCCGTGTCCCGAATACCATCGCCGACTTTATCGGTGACAACGTCAATGACATCGCCGGCAACTGCTCCGACCTGCTGGAAAGTTTCGTGGCGACGATTGCCGCGACGCTGATGATCGCTGTCACTGCTTACAATAATTACGGCAGCACGGTCACCGCCGATACCTTCAAGGCAACGATCATGTTCCCGCTGATCATGGCGGGGTCGGGCCTCTTGGCATGTCTGATCGGTCTGTTTCTGGCCAATGTCAGAAAGATGTCCGACGATCCCTCCCGTGAGCTGAATCTTGCGACATGGTTCTCAGCCGGCATTACCCTGGTCATGTGCCTGATCGCCAGCCTGTTCGTGTTTAAAAACGTACCGCTGTATGAAACCTTCAAGTTCGGCTGGATCTCACCGTGGATCTCCTCCGTGCTCGGAATTATCAGCGGCATCGCGATCGGTTCGATCACCGAATACTACACAAGTACGGAATTCAAGCCGACCAGAGGTCTGGCTTCGATCGCCCACGAAGGTGAAGCGTTCGTCGTCACCAAGGGCGACGCCATCGGTTCAAGATCCTGTCTGGCGCCGGTTCTGGTCATCGGTATTGCCCTGTTCGTGTCGGGACGTCTGTGCGGCACGTACGGCATTGCCGTATCGGCTCTCGGCATGTTGTCATTCGTCGGCGCGACGGTATCCATTGACGCGTTCGGTCCGATCGCCGACAACGCCGGCGGTATTGCCGAATCCTGCCACCTGGATGAAAAGGTCCGTGCCATCACCGACCGTCTGGATGCGGTAGGCAACACGACAGCCGCCATCGGCAAAGGCTTCGCCATTGGTTCGGCCGCCTTCGCGACCGTTTCCCTGATCGTCGCTTATGTATCCAACTACACGTCGGCCGGTTCCGAACCGATCCTGAATATCGCGTCCTACGTCGTCATCGCCGGTTCCATCATCGGCGGTGCCATGGTCGAATACTTCAGCGCGCTGCTGACCGACAACACCATCGACGCTGCCAAGCTGATGGCGGATGAAGGTGACAGACAGCTCTCCGAGCCGGGCATTCTGGAAGGCACGAAGAAGCCGGACTACAACCGGATGATCGCAATGGCTGCCAACACAGCCATCCGCAAGATGCTGATCCCGTCTGTTCTGGCCCTGTTCATTCCGGTCCTCGGCGGTTTCCTGTTCGGTGTCGAGTTCGTCGGCGGCATGCTGATCGGCGCTACCATCGTCGCGATTCCGCGTGCCATCTTCATGGGCAACTCGGGCGGTGCCTTCGACAATGCCAAGAAGTACATTGAAAGCGGCGCCATCGTCGGCAGTGAAAAGGGCACACCGGCCCACAAGGCAGCGGTTACCGGCGATACGGTCGGTGATACAAGAAAAGACGTCGTCGGTGTCGCTCTGGATATCTTCATCAAGACGATGTCCACCGTCGCCAATTCCATGGCCACGGTCTTCGTTCACATCCGCGTCTTCAAATAAACAACACACGCGATGCAGATCTCTGCAAATACAGGGATCTGCTTTTTTTCTGTGCAAACCGGACCGTCTCAGAAACAAAAGAAAAAGCTCTGCCAAAGCAGAGCGTGTTCGCATCAGATGAGAAGCTGTGTCCATTCACCGCGGCGGAAGCGGATCGACAGGAAGATGAATCTTGATACCTGATCCGAGAGGATACCGATCCAGATGCCGGTCAGACCGAGATTGAAGATGCTTGTCAGGACCCATGTGACAGCCGTACGGATGATCGTGACACTGATCAGTGAGGCGAACAGGGTGAACTTGACGTCGCCGGCACCGCGCAGGCAGCCGCCGAAGATGATCTGGGAAATCTGGAAGACGACGATCACGATGATGTAGTCACAGATCATGACACCCATATCCAGGACCTTGGGATCCGTGAAGAACAGTCCGAAGAGGTTGCGGCCGAAGAAGAACAGTATCATGGCCAGGATCAGCGAGATGGCAAGACCGGTACGCTGACAGAGGCTGCCGTATAACTTGGCTTTTTCGGGATTTCTTTCACCTAGCGAACGGCCGATCAGGGCAACTGCCGCGACCTGCATGCCGTCGCCGAACGAGAAGCCGAGCGACAGGAAGTTCATGCCAACGTTATGTGCCGCGAAGGCATCGGTGCCGAGTCTTGCGGCGATCATGGCTGTTGTGACAAAGCCGACACGCATGGCGACATTTTCCACCAGCATGTTGGAACCGAGACGGTAGATGCTGGAGAGGGCGGAGCCGAGCGGCCGGATCTTGTTCTCCAGAATATAGGGAATCGACACATAGCTGTTTTTGTTGAACAGTGAGCGCAGGCTCATGACGAAGGCCGCAACGGTGCCGAGCACGGTAGCGACCGCGGCACCGAAGAGTTCCCAGCGCGGGAAGCCGAAGTGGCCGCCGATCAGCAGGTAGTTAAACACCATGTTGACGATCGAAGAGGTGACGTTGGTCGTCATGGCAATTTTCGTGTTGCCGGATCCGCGCTGAGCGGCGTTGATGACCAGTGACATGACATTGAAGATCATACAGCCCTGAATGACATTGAAGTATGTCACAGCCGGCCCGTGGGTGTCCGGATTGGAGCCGCTGATCGAAATGATCTGATTGGCGAAAACAATGGACAGCACCGACAGAATGATACAGGCGATGATGGTAAACACGATCGCTGTCAGCAGGATCTCGTTGGCATTGCGTCTGTCATCCTGGCCGCGCCTTCGGGCAACCAGAGCCGATACGGCTACGTTGCAGGCGAAGAAGACTGCCAGGGTGATGAATTTCGGCTGGGTCGTCAGACCGACCGCCGCTACCGCATAGGTGCCAAGCGAAGAAACCATCATTGTGTCGATCATGCCGGCAAGGGATATGAAGAAACTCTCCAGTACCGCCGGCCAGGCCATGCGCAGCGTCTCCATTAACAGAGACTTTTTGTCATAAGTGTTCGTTGTACTCATAATTTGCCTCGTTTAAAAGAATTATAGCATTATTCATTCCGCATCTGCGGGAAAAGGCCCTTTCCGGCGCAGGCTGCGCAGATATGCCTTTGTTTCGGCGCTGATCCGGTAGCTTTCAATTGCCTTGCGGATCGTCATGCGGTGAACGAAATCATTCAGTCTGTCGTTTCTGAGATAGAACAGAACGTCTTCTTCGTGATCGATCATTGCCGTGGCGAGATACCAGGCGATCATCATGTTGATATAGTATTCCTCACCCTGTACGGAAACGGCCATGGCCAGCTGCGAAGGGTCGTATGCCTCATGCAGGAAATAGGCCATCAGAAAGCCGATGGCCAGCCGCACCGTGTAGATCTGATCACTGGCCAGCCAGCCGGTGATATACGGCAGAAGTTCGTCCGTGTGCTTCTTCAAAATGGGATTGCGGATCCCGTCACAGCTTGCCCAGCATTTTACTTCCGGCAGGATCTTTTCCAGTTCTTCCATATATCTGGCAAAGTCCTTTTCATAAGCCAGCAGGAAGGTATGCAGATTGACTTCCTCATAGTACTTATGGGGAAGATCCTGCAGAAAAGCGGCGGCCGTATCGGTGTGCTTGTACTCTTTGGCAAGTTTGCGCAGCACCGGCGTGCGGACACCGAGGACGGTGTCGGCCGGAATGCCGGGCAGCAGCGGCAGAGTGAACTGCCGGTATTCTTCGTCGGTGTTTGCCATCAATTGTTCACTCAGGGGATTCATGGTTTCATCTTACCATGCAATCCCGGCATAAAAATGTATAATAGTGGATAATATGGGAAAGAAATTTCTGGCGGGAGCCCTTGCCGCGGTTGCCATTGTGATTTCACTGATCGCCGTGCCGGCGTTCTGTCTTTTCTTTGTGGAGATATGGGGTTCCGATCCGGATACGTATATCTGGGTGATTCTCAGTTTTGCCATGGCGGCCCTGATCATTACCGCGTGGATCGCCATGCAGACAGCCAACACGGTATATGACGAGGCGGATGGCTATAAGAACAATACAAAGCGGATCAGCCGCTGGACGAAGAATCTCGCCTTCGCTGATCTGTGGCTGGCTTTTCTGGTAATCTGGGTTCTTTTCATGGCATACCATGGCGGCGCGACGTTCTACCGCGGTCGTCTGCTGATACTGTGGTGGGCGGTGCTGGCGGCCGGCATTCTGTATCTGCTGCGCTATACCCGCTACACACGAAGACGAGCTATGATCCGGACATTGAAATATCAGGCATCTTCCTGTGACCGCCGCCGTTTTCATTTCACGGTTCTCAAGGCGGAAGGCAATGTGCTGGAAGGCTATGTGCAGGGAACCATGAAGGAGAACGATCAGGTTTATGCGATCCTGCCGGGGACGGAGCAGCCGGTGGCTGCCAGGATCCTTACCATCCACGCGGCTGATAAAGAGGTCCGCAAAGCGAAAGATATTTACGCGCGCGTTACATACGATGCCGGCCAGTATCATCTGACACCCTATACCGTTCTGTCTTCCCAGCGTCCCATGCATCAGATCACACCGATGATCCAGGCGGAAAATCCCCGCCTTTCCGGTATGGTCAGCGTCTATACGACAGAATTTGCCAACAGCGACTATATTTCACTGCTCAACTACGATATCTGCCATGGCCAGTATCTTATTCCGGCCACGTTCGGACCGGATCAGAAAAACCATGGTGACATGATGGAGCCGCTGCCAGGTCATGCCAGGGTCGCCTTCCTGTCGGTCAACAGCGAACTGGAACCGGATAAGCCGTGCCTGCCGGTATTCACCGACTGGGACGCCCTGGGCCGCTATGGATACATCATCGAGGAGCCGGAAGCGGCATCGCTGGTCATGGATTTCAATAAATGCACCGGCCTGATGAATCAGGGCTATACCGGCATCGTGATCAATCCGTTCGGCCCGCGGCCTTTCTACCTTGCCAAAGAATACGTGCAGAACCTGACACAGCTGAAAGGCTATCAGGAAGAATTTGCAGCACAGGAGGTAAAACAGGATGAATGAACTTTATCAGAAACTTGCCCGGCTGGCGGTCCGGCGGGGCGTCAATGTTCAGAAAGGACAGCCGCTGATCATCCGGGCGGACGTCCGGGACCATGTATTCATTGAAATGCTGGTCGAAGAGGCATATGAAGCCGGCGCCGGCAGTGTCAGTGTCGACTGGAAAGATCAGACACTGAACCGCATGGACTATGAATACCAGACAGCCGAGACACTGTGTGACATCGGCACCTGGATCCACACGCGGGAGGCGGACCGGCAGAAGAAGCACGCCTGCTATCTGTCCGTCATCTCCGACGCGCCGAATTCCCTGCAGGGTATCGATCAGAGCAAGCGCAATGCCTATCAGTCAGCCTATCTGGAAATGATGGCGGATCTGCAGAAATATTCCGTGAATAACGAAGGCCAGTGGTGCGTGTTCGGCATACCTTCCGTTGCCTGGGCAAAAACCGTCTTCCCGGATCTTCCGGAAGAGGAAGCCTTCAACAGACTGGAAGCGGCGATCTTCCAGGTAAGCCGGGTCCATACCGGCAGCGATCCGCTGCAGGAATGGGAAAAACATGACGCGGAGCTGATCCGCCATGCCGATAAACTGAATGCCTGTCAGTTTGACCGTCTGCATTTCCGCAGCGGTCTGGGAACCGATCTTACGGTCGGGCTGGTCCGCGATCATATCTGGGTCGGCGGCGGCTGCACGACACCGGACGGTGTCTACTTCGATCCCAACATTCCGACCGAGGAGATCTTCTGTATGCCGGACCGTAACCGGGTCGACGGCGTTGTCTATGCCAGCATGCCCTTGTCCTATCACGGCACACTGATCGAGGATTTCCATTTCCATTTCAAGGACGGCAAAGTCACGGTGGCGCACGCCGGTAAGGAAGCGGACGTGCTGAATGACATGCTGGCGTTCGATGAAGGGTCGAGCCGGCTTGGTGAAGTGGCCCTGGTGCCGTACGGCTCACCGGTTTCCGCTTCCGGCATTCTGTTCCTGAACACACTGTATGACGAAAACGCCGCCTGCCATCTGGCGCTCGGCATGTGCTATCCGGAGAACCTCAAAGGCGGCACGGCAATGAGCGACGATGAACTGCAGGCAGCCGGCGGCAATGTTTCCCGCCAGCATATTGATTTCATGTTCGGCACGGCCGACATGGAAATTGACGGTATCGCCGAAGACGGCACCGTTACAGCCATTTTCCGCAATGGCAGATTCGTATGGGAGGATAAATAAGCATGGAGTACGCACTGGTCAACGGCATCATTCTGAACGGTCATGAAAACATGACGCCGCAAAAAGGCAAAGTGATCCTGATCGAAAACGACCGGATCAAAGACATCCGTCCGGAAGGCGAAGCTCTTTCCGGCTATCAGCGAATCGACCTGCACGGGCAGTATGTCATGCCGGGTCTGATCAACATGCATGTTCATCTCGCCGGCAACGGCAAACCGCAGAAGAAGCAGCGCGACAACGAAAAACTGGTCAATATGATCTTCGCGACCCATCTTGGCACAGCGGCTGCCTATCAGCTGGTTTCCCGCTATGCCGAATATGAACTGCTGAGCGGCGTGACCACCATCCGCACGGTCGGCGGTCTGCGGGATATCGATACCAGAGTCCGTGACGAGATCAATCACGGTGTCCGCATCGGTCCGCGCATTCTCGCCGCCAATGAAGGTATCACGGTACCGGGCGGCCATATGGCCGGTTCCGTCGCCATCGCGGCAGAAAGCATCGACGAAGCGGTCCGGATGGTGCGCAAAAGAGCCGGCCAGGGTGTCGATCTGATCAAGATCATGGTGACCGGCGGGGTCATGGACGCCAAAGAGAAGGGTGTGCCGGGAGAAATGAAAATGGATCCGGCCATGATCAAGGCGGTCTGTGAGGAAGCACACCGGCTCGGTTTCAAGGTGGCTGCCCATGTGGAATCCTCGGCCGGTGTGAAAGCGGCTCTGGAAAACGGTGTTGATTCGATCGAGCACGGCGCCGTGCTGGATGACGAAATGGTCCGTCTGTTTAAAGAGAACGGGTCCTTCCTGATCACGACACTGTCACCGGCGCTTCCTTACGCGCTGTTTGATCGAAGTGTGTCCAACGCGTCGGAAGTGGAACAGTATAACGGCAAGGTCGTCTTTGACGGTATCGTGGAATGCTCGAAACAGGCGCTGGCCAACGGTATTCCGGTCGGTCTTGGCAATGATGTCGGCTGCCCGTGGGTATCCCAGTATGACTTCTGGCGCGAACTCGTCTACTTCCATAAATATGTCGGTGTCTCCAACGCCTTCGCTTTATATACAGCAACCCTGCGCAACGCCCAGCTGGCCGGTATCGCAGACAGCACCGGTTCGATTGACAAAGGCAAATGCGCCGAACTGATCGTCACGAAAGAAAACCCGCTGGATAATCTGCAGGCCCTGCGGAATGTTTCCATGGTCATCAAGGACGGCAACGTGATCCGCGATCCGAAAGTCAGACGGAAGAAGATCGTCGACGAGGAACTCGACAAATTCCTCTAAAAAATGTAAATTCTTTCATTGTAAGAAAATCTTTTCATCTATTCTGAAATATTTTATAATGTACGAGTGTTTTTAAACGGAAGCTTTTCATTCGGAAGGAAGTTATCCCGCAGTATCCGTCAGTTATTCGTCAAAACAAACGCAGTTGTTATAAACGATCAGAGTGGAGGAGAAAGAACATGAATGAATATGTAAAGAGAGTCATCGAAGAAACAAGAAAAAAGAACCCGACCGAGCCGGAATTTCTGCAGACTGTTGAAGAAGTTCTGACATCCATTGAACCGGTCATCGAAAAGCATCCGGAATATGAAGAAGCGGCTCTGCTGGAACGTCTGGTCGAACCGGAACGTACGGTGGAATTCCGTGTTGCCTGGGTCGACGATGCCGGCAAGGCACATGTCAACCGCGGCTACCGTATCCAGTTCAACGGCGCCATTGGCCCGTACAAAGGCGGTCTTCGTTTCCATCCGACGGTCAATCTCTCGATCCTCAAGTTCCTCGGCTTCGAGCAGATCTTCAAGAACAGCCTGACCACGCTGCCGATCGGCGGCGGCAAGGGCGGTTCCGACTTTGATCCGCACGGCAAGTCTGATAACGAAATCATGCGTTTCTGCCAGGCCTTCATGACCGAATTGCAGAGACATATCGGTCCTTCCACCGACGTGCCGGCTGGTGACATCGGTGTCGGCGGCCGTGAGATCGGCTATCTCTTCGGCCAGTACAGAAGAATCCGGGACGCGTTTGACAACGGCGTTCTGACCGGCAAGGGTCTGACCTACGGCGGTTCCCTGATCCGTCCGGAAGCGACCGGCTTCGGTATTATGTACTATGCCCGCGAAGTGTTCGCCCATGAAAACGACACGATCAAAGGCAAGACCTTCGTCCTTTCCGGCTACGGCAACGTTGCCTGGGGCGCGGCTACCAAGATCGCCGAACTCGGCGGCAAGGTCGTCACGATTTCCGGCCACAATGGCTATGTCTATGATCCGGAAGGCATCACGACAAAGGAAAAGCTCGACTATCTGCTGGAAATGAGATCTTCCCGTCATGCCAACGTCAAGATGTACGCGGACAAGTTCGGCTGTGAATTCCACGAAGGCAAGAAACCGTATGAAGTCAAGGCAGACGTCTATATTCCGTGCGCGACCCAGAACGAAGTCGGTATGGAAGAAGCGAAGCTGATCGCCGCATCCGGCGCAAAGTACTACTTCGAAGGCGCCAACATGCCGACGACCAACGAAGCCGTCAAATTCCTGGAAGACAGCGGCCTGATCGTCTGCCCGGCCAAGGCAGTCAATGCCGGCGGTGTCGCCGTTTCCGCTCTGGAAATGTCCCAGAACTCCCAGCGTTATGGCTGGAGCCGGGAAGAAGTCGACGCGAAACTGCAGGGCATCATGAAGTCCATTCATGACAACTCGGCAGCCGCCGCGGAAGAATACGGCCTCGGCTATGATCTGGTCAAGGGAGCCAATATCGCCGGCTTCCAGAAGGTTGCGGAAGCGATGATGGCCCAGGGTCTCTTCTGATCATTTGGATTTTTCAACAATGCCATATAAAACAACCGAAAGGGCTGTAGAAGTTCTTTCGGTTTTTTAACAGGAAGGTGACAATATGAATTCAGGAAATTTCACGGAAGGGAAGATCCTTCAGCCGCTTCTCAGATTCACACTGCCGATCCTGGCGGCGCTTTTTCTGCAGTCACTGTACGGCGCAGTCGACCTGATGATCGTCGGCCAGTTCGCCGCCAGCCGTGACGTATCGGCTGTTTCGACCGGCGCCCAGATCATGATGACCGTCACCCAGGTCATGGCCGGTCTTTCGATGGGCACGACGATCCTGCTGGGGCAGCTGATCGGCGAAGAAAAACACCAGGAGGCCGGTCACGCGGTCGGCGTCAGTATTGTCTTTTTCGCCTTGACGGCCGCGGTTCTGTCGCTTGTCATGATAGCCGGCAACCGGGTGCTTGCCGCATTGATGAACGCTCCGCAGGAAGCGTTTGAAATGACCTGTTCCTATCTGAAGATCTGCTCGTCGGGCCTGATCTTCATCATCGCCTACAATCTGCTTGGCTCGCTTTTCCGCGGTATCGGCAATTCCCGCATACCGCTGATAGCGGTGACCATCGCGGCGATCATCAATATCTTTCTCGATCTGTTCTTTGTCCGGGTGATGCACATGGGTGCCTCCGGAGCGGCGCTCGCGACCGTTATATCCCAGGCGCTCAGCGTTCTGGTGTCGTTGCTGATCATCCGTCATATCCAGCTGCCGTTTCGTCTGCGCAAAAGCGACTTCCGCTTTGACGGAAAGGTGATCCGCCGCATCGTCGGCTTCGGTGCGCCGATCGCGCTGGCCGACTTCCTGGTCGGCATCAGCTTCCTGATCATTCTGGCGATCGTCAATTCACTGGGCCTGATGGCCAGTGCCGGTGTCGGTGTCGCGGAAAAAGTATGCGGCTTTATCATGCTGGTGCCGTCGGCGTTCGGCCAGTCCATGGCGACCTTCGTAGCCCAGAATTACGGCGCGCGGAAAATGGACAGAGCTCACAAGGCTCTGCGCATGGGCATTGCCGTATCGTTTGCCTTCGGTGCATTAATGGGATACATTTCCTTTTTCCACGGTGATTTGCTGTGCGGTATCTTCTCAAACGATCCCGAAGTTGTCGTGCAGGGTTGGGAATATCTGAAGGCCTATGCGATCGACTGTCTTCTGACTTCGTTCTTCTTCTGTATGACCGGTTATTTCAACGGCTGCGGCTTCACGTCCTTTGTCATGACACAGAGTATCATCGGTGCTTTCGGGGTGCGTGTGCCGGTATCCTTCCTGATGGCGAAGATCAAACCGGTGTCCCTGTTCAAAGTGGGACTTGCCACACCGGCTTCCTCGCTGGTGCAGACCATACTGTGTCTGATCTATCTGCAGACAGCCGCGAAGAAAAAAGAAGCGGAACTGATGAAAGAAAACGGACTTCCCGGATAACGGGAAGTCTTTTCGTTAGAAAAAGAGATGCACGTTACTTGTGCATCTCTTTGCAGGTGTGCCGGGCATGGCACATCTCCAGCTGGTGAAAGTCCAGCCACGGGTATTTACCGCCAAGTGTAGCGAAACTCAAGTCGAAAGCAGTAATGCTG
>CADBEA010000020.1 GCA_902793635.1 uncultured Erysipelotrichaceae bacterium
CATGAATAAGTTCTTCCGCATATACTACGCAAGATCCATGGAGACTTATAGAACCTAAGTAATAATCACTACAATCAGCCCGAAAGAAAATCGTTCTATATAGAACGAATTTTCATAATGTGTATTATTCTTTAATGCATTTTGTGTTGACAAACCTTAGCGAGTTTTTTGTAATCTACTATTACATCTACATCAGGGCATTAATCAGCCTTGAAATAATCAACCAGCTTTTCCGGAAAGACCGGAGTAATAATGTCTGAATATTTCTGTGAGAATATGATTAGTCCCTGAAAAGATGCTCTAACAGAAAGGATGAAATGCTGCGGATCATCTTTAATTGGTATGAACCTGGCATCCATACCGAATTCGTCGATCATGATATCAAATACATTTTGGGTGATCCTGCATTTGAATTTTGCCTGAATGTTTTCTCCGGCAAACATGAAGATCTTTGATGCTGCATACTCATAGGCGTCTTCAATGCTGAAAGTAGTATCAATATCCTTTTTAAGGATCTTCAGATTCCGGAGCTTATCAATACGGAAATGCGTAGGTTCTTTATGATGATCGTCGGTCGTGATCAGATAGGAATGCATATTGTCAAAAGCGATAAACCTCGGCTCGCGGAAATATGGCTCTTTTCGTGAAACGAGGTTTTTATTGATGTCGTAATGAACATAATCAAACCGGATCCATTGGTTCCGATAGATTGCTTCTGAGATCTGATCCATATTGCTGAGCCATTCTTCATTTCCGGCGTTCTTAGGATTCATCAGATAGACCGATTCCCGGAATTCCTGCCTCTCACAGCTGCTGAGGCAGGTGAGCAGCTTGTCCTCCAGATTCCGGATTTGTGTCGGTGTCATTGAATTGGTCGAATGCACCGCATGGCAAAGGTGAAGTACTTCTGCTTTGCTGAACTGACGGCTGATCAGATAATAGCCTTTGCGGTTTTCGGTGTAGGGACTGATTTTAAACAGACCGGACAGAACCCGTATTGCTTTATAGAACTTCTTAATGCCGATCTTAATGCTGTACCGATCTTCGAGGATTTCAATGATCCTGACGGCAGACAGGGGGTTGTTTTCATCAGTTTCTGACTGCAGGATTTCGTAGATTGCGAAAAGATATGCTTCTTTTTCCATTTTCAGATGCTCCTTTCAAGATGAATATTATTTTTGTTCAGAGCATCCGCAATAAAAAATGGAGCAGTTATCTGATCTCCTGCTCCAGGTTGTCGAACTCGTCGGTGTCGAAGAAGTCTTTCAGCTTTATGTCGAGACCGTCACATATGATTTTTATTGTTTTGATGCTAGATGTCTTCGATTCGCCGCTCATGATGTCTCTGATGGTTGATCGGTTGAGACCGCATTTTGTGGCAAGTCCGGATATAGTGATTTGATTCTGTTCGCATAGTTCTGCGATACGGTGGACGATTGCTTCCTGAATGTTCTTGGCTGCCACAAACGGTTCCTCCTCTTAAGAAAAATGATAGAGAAATGGAAACCAGAAAGTGGGCGGTGCACCGCCCAAAATGGCAGATAGTTTGTTTGAAGTGTACATACTCGTGTACACCTCTATAACCGGTGATATGTAATAATCAGGTCGTAAAAGATAATGGCTGAAAATATATAAAGATAAGATAATTGCTCTGCCAAAAATGGCCGAGCGATTTTTATATAGTTTTTTCAGGGGTATATGGTCTACCATGACCAAAGCACATACATCTATCATGGAATACAATTGCGATTACATATATGATCTGTGCTCGATCGGCATGCGGATCCGGCTGCTTCGAGATCTCAAACATGTTACCCAGAGAGAACTGGGTGATGCGATCGGTCTTTCCCGTGAGCGCATCAGTAAAGTCGAGCAGGGGCGTACAGGTCTTTCGCCTGAAGTCATGATGCGGCTTGCAGATTATTTTGACGTGCCGCTGGAATATCTTTATTTTGGGAAAACAGGAGATTCCTGTTTCAGAGATCTGCTTCTGGCAATCGCTGACCAGCTGTATCTTCTGGCTGGAATACTGAAATAATCTTTTCAGATTATTATTCCTGCATACTCCGACAAACGGTAAAATATATGTAATCAGTATCAGATGTTTATAATGCAGCTGCAGGAGGGCAGTATGGCCAGAAAAGCACTGAAATATACCCTTGAGGATTCTTCTAAAGAGAAAAATAAAAATAAGAAAGCATTTGTGGACCGGGTGGTTCCGATTCAATGCTTTGAAAGGGAACTGAATGAGCTGAGAGAAGATCATGATGCTTTTTCAGTACTTTATTACTGGGGTGTCGGCGGTATCGGCAAAACTCATCTGATGGAACATTTGCTGCGTGAAGCCGATCATTCCTCCGATTCGACCATGCTGATCGATACTATGCCGGCGCTTCTTGGCGAAGATCAGCTCAGAGTCAAATACTCACTGGATATCTCAACCAATGAAGTTGAAGTCCTTTATAGGCTCCGTACAAAGCTGAAGGAAGAGTATAAGAAAAGATGCGATAAGGATTTTGATTTCCTGTTATTTGATATTGCTGTTGCAGCGTATGAAGAAAAATCCGATGAAGAACACAGGATCGGGGAAAAGTCCTCATCGCGTAGCAGTATTCTGGAAGACCTGAAGAGTATGGGCGAAGTGGCCGGTATTTCAATTCCTTTTTATGACGTCTATGAAAAGGTGAAAAAGGGCTACAGTGCGACGAAGAATATCATGAGCAGATATGCCGAAGGTAAAGTGCTGAATCAGTATGCGGAATATATCACATCACTGAACAACAGCAGTTCGGAACAACTGCTCAAAAGACTGCACAGAGGATTCAGCTATGACCTGGTGCGCATGATCGAAAGCCTGCAGAAGAGTTTTCCGGAATCTCTTCCCGTCGTGATCGCAATCGATACTCTGGAACGTCTGGATTATAAGACGACAGAAAATATCAATAATCCCGAATATGATGATTCATGGCTGTTTGGCCGTCCGGATACTGACGGGCAGTATGTAGGCGGACTGATCGAGTCTGTTCCTTCTGTGCTCTGGCTTTTGTGCGGAAGGGACCAGATCGATGACAGAAAACTGTCCTCAGAATATCAGATCAGAATTGATAAACTGGCAGAATCAGATGTCAAAGAGCTTCTGGAAATCAGAGATGTCAATGTTTCTGATGAGATTGCAGCAACCATCTGTGAAGTGACTGAAGGTGTTCCGGTATATGTAGATATCTGTATCGATATGTGCATTGAAAAAGATGAAAACGTGACAAAAAAGGATTTTGAAGGCGGAATCACCCAGATCGTAAACCGTTATCTGCAGCTGATGAGTGATCAGGACAAGCTGAATCTATATCTTATGTCGAGTCTCGGACAATGGACAGATGACGATTTCAAAGCGATATCGGATCGACTCAGCGATTTCAGAAGCCTTGAGATCAGCTATAACAAATTGATGAGAAAATCGTTCATCTACACAGATGACGGAGTCAGAAGGATCTTCCATAACATCGTAAGAGAAGCAATCTTTGCTGACCGCGATTATTCACCTGGCAGTAAAAAGGAAAATCTCAAGGCTATCACCGGATATTACAAAGAACAGCTGAACAGAAAAGAAATCAGTAACGAAAGAGTGTTGTTCCTGACGGATCGGATTATTTTTCTGTGCCAGGAAATCATATCCGGCAGAGATGAATTTGAATATATAAGGCCGCTGTTTGATTTATGCAGCAGGGCTTTGAAGACAGTGAATATTCATAAGGATCTGGAACTGAAACTGGCTGTTTACAACAATGCGGATCAATATGGTCTCAGTAACAGAGAAAAAAGCTCTGTCGAATTAGTTCTTTCGGCTTCTTATTCGCTGAACGGAAATGAACAGGAAGCGCTGAAACTGAAGGAACATGCTGTAAATAACCTGATATCTGAATATGGAGAAAAGGATCATGTTGCTATAAGGGGGTTGAATGATCTTGCAAATTCGCACTATACACTGGGGCATTATGAAGAAGCTTTGAAAATCCGTGAAAGATTATATGAAACATGCAAGGAAGTGTTTGGCGATGATGATGATCTGACTCATATTGTGCTGTTTAATCTTTCGAATTCATTATCCAGGGCAGGGAAAAAAGAAGAAGCTCTCAGGATTCTGGAAGAATTGTATGACATTCGAAAAAAAAGGTTTGGAGAAGATCACCCGGATACATTAATGACACTGAATAATATAGGAAGCCGATATTCTGACTCGGGTCAATATGAGGAAGCGAGAAAACTCTTTGAAGAAGTATATCAAAAGCGAAATGTGATTCTGGGAGAGAATCATCCTGATACCTTGAATGCTCTATATAATCTTTCCACTGCCTGCAGCAAACTTGGGATGAAAAGTGAAGCACTGCAGTATGCGGAAAAGGTGTACGAAAAACAGAAAGAGATGCTTGGGGAGACACATCCCGAAACTCTGAAGACCCTGAATGATTTGTCAGATATCTATGCTGCTCTTGGTCGGAATCAGGAGGCACTGGAAGCTGGAATAACAGTATATGAGCAGCGAAGAATACTGTTTGGAGAGAGTCATGAATTTACAATTTCTGTATTACGAACACTTCCTTCTAAATATACGAAGGTTGGCCGTAATCAGGAAGCGCTGAATACCAGCAAAGCAGTATATGAAAACTATACGAAAACATTAGGGGAATCTCATCCCACTACACTTGCCTGGCTTAACTCTATAGGACCTTTATATTACTTGATGAATCAGATCGTGGAGGCGAAGGATTGTTATCAACGGACTCTGGCCGCTTGTAAACAGAAGGATGTATTGACAGACAAAGAGGAAGCAGTCATGTCGGAAGCACTTTTCTGGCTGGCGGAGATCAATGCTGCAGATCAGAAAGTGAGTGAGGCGGAAGAACTGTATAATAACACCTTCCAATATCTGCAGAAAACTTATGAGTCCGACAATGAAGGATTCCTCAGATCATACCTGGGAAAATGCTTTAAGTATCTGTATTTCCTGAATAAGCAGAATAAAAAGGAAAAATCACTTGAGATATATCAGAATGCAATCAGAGCTTTCAGGGACCTGAGACTTATGAAAGACAGAAAGCCTGACAATCAGGAACTTGATACATACTATAGAGCCGGAATGACAGCGATCAGACTTGGAAAGAAGGATGAAGGATTTATTTGGCTTCTTGAATTGGTCCGTCTTATGGAAGATTATTCAGTGGTCGGTTATGAAAAAAGAAAAGCGAATGTCTTTCATCTGTATGCTCTGTTTTTTGAAGTCAATGGACAGTTTCAGGACGCAATTTTATATCATAACAAAGCATTGGATCTCTATATGGAACTCTCGAAGGAAGATCCGAAATGTCTTGAAAAAGTGGATCAATGTGCAGAGAGACTCTGCCGGCTTTATGAAACAAACGGAAATCCTGAAGAAGCAGAACGCATTCGCGGATTGAAGGATACGGCGCATGCCCAAAATGGGTGAGCCAGGGATGCTAAGACTGGATCAGGATCGGCATTCCTTTCAGGCAGCTGCGATTCGCTTTTGAGGGGTAATACAGTTTGTTTCAGATCCATAATAATCCAGGCTGAATTTATATTGGATTTTGCAAAAACAGTTCCGCTGAATTTGTCGGAGCTGTTTTTTTGGTGGGCAGGAAGGCTTCCGGCGGTTTTGGGAGTGATTTGACCGAGGGTCAGGGGTGGCGGAAAATTTTGGGCTGGGCATCATCGGTTGTCGGTGGTGCCCAGCCCGTTTTTGCTTTTGGTCGGAACGCTGTTCCGGTGCCTGCGGCGCATTTTGTGCACAATATGCACAGATGGTGCATTCTTGGGGTCTTACGGGTGGGGTGGTTGTGAGATACGCTTTGAATGACACCATGAATGATGACAGAGACTACATTTACGATATCCGCTCGATCGGGATCCGGATCAGGCTTCTGCGGGAGCTGAAGCATGTGACGCAGAAGGAACTGGGTGAAACGATCGGGCTTTCACGGGAGCGTTTCAGCAAGGCGGAGAATGGCAACAAGGGACTATCGCCTGAGATCATGATGCGCCTGGCAGATTACTTTGAGGTTCCGCTGGAGTTTCTGTATTTCGGCAGGGTGAAGGATGTGCGGTTAAAGGATCAGCTGCTTGAAGTGGCAGAGGTGCTCTGTCTGCTGGCCGGCGAAAAGAAAGAGCAGTGAGCCTGGAAAGGAGAGATATGAAAATGGAGGTTGGTCCTGATGAAAAAAGCACGCGGAAACATGAAAAAGTGGTGCACGCTTTGGGGCAGCTGAGCATGCTCAACCAACTGAAAAAAGCTGGGCTGCTGAGGGAGGAAGAATATGAAAAAGTGCGAAAAATGATTATGCAGGAGATCAGAAATGTGAGATAATACTATTGTATTCAAAAACAACGTACGTATTCAGAATATGCGTAAAACCAAGGGTTATTTAGTTTTTGAATACATCTGTTCTGCCACGCATAATGAAGGAAATGCAGGAAAGGAAAATGCAGAATGGATAATCTGTTGATGCGTGTTGAGGATGCCGCAGGAATCCTGCAGAGGGAACGGCATTACGTCTATAAGATGCTGAAGCTGGGAAAGCTGAAAGGTGTCAGGCTGCTGGGCAGATGGATGATCTACAGCGACAGCGTATATGAATTCCTCAGACAAAGGGAAGAGGATGAAAGAAACGAAGCTGCACGAAAATGTCGGAAGATCTGAGTGCAAAGGTTTACACGCCCGAAGGACTGGAAACCTTATCCGGTGAAATGCGTGCAGATGACGGATGTTATGACGGGACGATGGAAGAAAAGGCTGTGAGGCTGATCTATGATCTGTATCTTGACGGATACAGTCTGAAGCTGATCCGCCATGAACTGGTGCTTGGAGGATACAGGAAAAAGAGCGGCAGGGAATATAAGGAAAGAAGCATACTCGGAATATTGAAAAACAGGAAGTATGCCGGTAATCCAGAGATGCTTAGGTCTGATCGTCATTCTGACCTGCAGAAAAGACAGGCGGCTGGCGGTATGATCGATGAACCGGTTCCCAGTGGCCGTAAGAAAGCGATCATCCCTCAGTCTCAGTTCGATCAGGTTCAGGAAGAAATCCGGAAGCGGGAAAAATGGGAACGCCTGAGAAGGGAGCTTGGAACAGTATTCCCGTTTGTCGAATGTGCATACTGCTCGTCACGTCTGAAGCGTAAAAAGATCCATAACAGCAATCAGCCTGCCTATTTTGTCTGGAAATGCGCAAGGAAAGATGAAGGCAGGGCAAGTGAATGCCCTTCATCAAAGGCAGTTCATGAAGATGCGATCATTCTTGCGTTTGAGACCTGCTTCAGGCAGCTTGCCTCTGAAGAGACGGATCTGATTACATCCATCCTGAAAAAGACGGAAAGGGATCTTGAAGAAGATGACCCTCTGATCCGGCTTTTGCGGAATGAAACGACACGAAAAGAACTGCAGGAAACTGAACTGCGCTTAACGGAATTACTGGAAAGCGGTCAGATCATAAAGGCGGAATATGTGCTGCGCCATCAGGTCATCGTTCAAAGAATGAACGACCTGATCGAAACTGATCAGAAGCTGAAATGTGCCGGAAAGGTCAGGATCAGATATCTGAAATAC
Source organism: uncultured Erysipelotrichaceae bacterium (assembly GCA_902793635.1). Taxonomy (GTDB): domain Bacteria; phylum Bacillota_I; class Bacilli_A; order Erysipelotrichales; family Erysipelotrichaceae; genus Bulleidia. The sequence continues at coordinate 7,621 of CADBEA010000020.1, forward strand.
ATCCGGCAGTTTCTTCCGGATTTCGAAAAGGATCAGAAAATCAAGTTTGATCCGATCCTGCAGCATATCCTGGTGGAAAAGATCGTTGTCGGAAACGGTGAAGATCCCTTTACGCTTTCGTTCTTTGTAAGAAGTAACACAGAGAAGGATGGTGCAGGGGAAGAGATCCTTCTGGAAACATCGATACCGTATCAGCATGTCCGTCTGGAAAAAGTGAATGAGAACCATGGCGAACGGCGGATCAAAGAAAACATCCGTGTCCGCATCCTGCGCAGTCGCCATATATAAAATAAGAGGAGATCCTATGGGAAAAGTTGAAAAGATCGAAGGTGTGAAAAGGGCAGACAGGAGTCCGGCTTCGCTTGCGGAGAAGGAACTGAGGGTCTGTGCATACTGCCGGGTTTCAACGGAACTGGAGGATCAGAAGAATTCCTATGAATCACAGATGCTGTATTACGGCAATTACATCCGGCAGCATAAAAACTGGCAGTTTGCCGGCCTCTATTCCGATGAGGCAATCACCGGCACGAAAACGGACAAGCGTTTCGGCTTTCAGAAGATGATTGCCGATGCGGAATCAGGGATGATCGATCTGATCATATGCAAGTCCATTTCCCGTTTTGCCAGAAATACTGTCGATACCCTCCAGTACGTCAGACGCCTCAAGGAGATCGGCGTTGAAGTCTGGTTTGAAGAGGAAAACATCCGGACTCTGACGATGGATGGGGAGTTGTTGCTGACGATATTGTCATCCGTTGCCCAGCAGGAGGTGACAAACATCTCCGAACATGTACGGGCGGGCATGCTGCACAAGATGGCAGAAGGAGTGCCGGTAGGATTCTCCGAATGTCTTGGATATCGGTATGATGCCAGGAAAAAAGAGTTTACGATCGTTGAATCCGAAGCAGAAATCGTCCGGCTGATCTTCGATCTTTATCTGAGAGGCTGGGGAACCACCATGATCAGACGTGAGCTGAACCAGAGAGGATGCAGGACGAAGCGCAATGTGGGTGAATGGAACGAATCGACGATCATCGGCATTCTTAAAAACGAAAAGTACGTCGGTGATCTTCTGATGGGCAAGACAACATCTCTTGATCCGATCTCAAAGAAAAGGGTCCGTAATAACGGACACTCTGACAAGTTTCTGGTACGTGACGATCACGAAGCAATTATCTCCCGTGAGGATTTTGAAGCGGTGCAGAAGGAGATCGCCCGAAGGGCTAAGCTCCACATGACGGATGAGAAGGGAAGAAAGTCGAGACTCAGCACGGTCACACCGTTTTCCTCCAAAATCCGCTGCGGTTTCTGCGGGGCAATGGTCAATCGTCGCAGCGTCCACAGCGGCAGTGCTTTCAAGAAGGTCGTATGGATGTGCTCGGACAAGGTCTTCCGCGGAAAGGAAGCCTGTCCCGATTCGAAGATGGTTCATGAAGAAATGATCGAGAAGGCCTTCGTGCAGTGTTTCAACCACATGATTACCAACAAATCTGCAGTCATCAGTGACTTGATGAAAAAGGTGGAAACAGCACTGGCAAACAGTGATGCGGAGGATTTACTGAAGGAAAACAAAAGACGGCAGAGAGCGCTGGAAGAAAAGAATTCCAATCTGATCGATTTGTTGCTGGAAAAAAGGATCGAAGAAAGTGAATACAACCAGAAGCATTCAGACAATCTAAATAAACTCCGTGCTCTTCAGGAGGAAGAAAAGTCTCTGGTCGAGATGAAGAACATCAGATCCGAGTGCATGAAAAGAATCAATTCATTTCAGAAGCTATTGGAAAGAAAAGAGCCAATGGCAGAATTTGATCCAATGATATTTAACGAATTGGTCGAGAACGTCATTATTGGTGGTTATACCAACGGTAAGCCAGATCCTTTCAAATTATTGTTTGTCTTTAAAACAGGATTATCTTCTTCGACAGACAGTTCTCAGTTCAGAACTGATAAACGTTTCAAGAAAACTGTAAATAAAATAGAACAAAACAAACCTGTAGTGATGATTTCAGGTAATAAGAGTCAGAACAGTACCGTAGATGGTTCAAAACCAGTAATGTACTCCGGAGCAACTGATAACAGTGAGGTAATGGATTATTTAACTGGAAAAAAGACCATCGTTCTGCTGGTCATTTCCGTGCTTTTTCTGCTTACGGTTCCCAACATTCAGAAGACCATGGAAATCGTCAATAACAAAGGCTGCAAAGCAATTGAGAAGGTGGCGGATGCCGCGATCCTCGAGTACAAAATGCAGTATGACGATTATCCTGGCAGCGTCTCCGACCTGATCGCGGCAGGACTGCTCAGCGAGGATCAGGCGACCTGCGGCGGCAATAAGACACTGGTGATCTCCGGTGGCCAGGCCTACGTTGAATAGCGGCTTCACACTTGTCGAAATCTGTATGGTGATTCTGTGTCTTTCCGTGCTGGCATTGTTCACACTGCCGCCTCCCTTACCGGATACGGACAGTTTTCATACCTTTCCGGATGCCTATCTCAGGGCCCAGTCGGAAGCGATCCGCAAAGCCGATTATGCGGTCTGTTATTCCGAAGACGGCAGTGTGCCGGATATCACGTTCAATGAAAAAGGGAATGTGAACAAGGCGATGACTCTGCATTTTGAAAAGCACAGGACATCGGTGATCATCGAACTGGGAGGCGGCCGGCTTGTCTTCCGCTAAAAGCGGCTTCCTGCTGAGCGACGCGCTGATCGCGGTGCTGATCACGGCTCTGATCGGTTCTCTGATCACAGCCGCTGTCACACTTGTACTGCAAAGTCAGACGGCAATCCATACCGCTGTTACGGAAATGGAAGATCACTATGAGGCAGGTTTCATGAATCTGAAAGGCTGTGCGATCACATACGGGGACGAAACGGATCCATCATGATGACGGACGTTGTTCTTTCCGTCATGATCGTTATCATGCTGGTACCGGCTCTGATGATATCGGTCGCTGTCATGCATGACAGTCTGCGCTTCAATGAAGAAGTGCAGGATGAAGTGGCACTGACCCAGCTGCGCCGCATTCTGCTGATCAGCTATGATCTCGAATGCCGTTCCGGTTCGCTGCAGTTTGAATACCAGGGCAGAGACTGTGTTCTGCAGCAGGTCAACGATCATCTGATCATCCAGCCGGGCACCCAGATCATCCTGGCCGATATTGATTCCTGCCGCTTTGAACAGATGGGAAATACCGTGATCCTTTATTATGAACGTCATGGACAGATATCACGGGCAGCTATCGCGGCTGTCTAGAAGCGGCTTCATCAGCACGCTGTTTCTCTCGGTCTTCCTGTGCCTCTGTTTGTATACAGGCATTCTGGCGGCGAATATCAGAAACCGCAGTGAAGTGATCCTGAATCTGAAACGCGAACAGGAATACTTTCTTTCGGAAGCTGATGTCATCAGAGAGGCCATGTGTACTTTGCAAAAAGAAAAGAAGCAGGCGGAAGAGAAGGAAAAGGAGGAAACAGAAGAGGAAACCGGAGAAGCAGAGAAGACTGGAGAAGAACCGGAGGAGTGGCTCGGTGACACGGAGAAACTGACGGATCAGCTGGAAGGCAGTATTCTCAGGATAACGGTTGATGGGCCGTATCCGGAGGAAGTGCTGCTGACAATAGATCCGGAAAGTATGAAAGTGATTGACTGCATGATGCTGCGCAGTGAAGGAGATGACATCCCGTAAGCAGAAGAAAGACCGTATACAAGTAAATACGGTCTTTTATTGACGATCTGATTTCCGGATGGAAAGGGGTGGCTGCACCGGGACGATTTCATTGACAAAAGAAGGCATTTTAATACAATAATATAGGATAGACAGGTAGAGAAATATGGTAATTGTTAACGATTTAAAACAAGGTATGACCATTCAGGAAGATGGTGAATTATACAACGTCCTTAACGTTGATCATAACAAGACCGCGATGCGTCAGATGATCATTAAAGTTAAGGTCAAGAATCTCCGTTCCGGTGTTATCAAGGAACTGAACTACACCGGCGGTGACAAAGTTGAAGACGTCCGTGTTGAGAGAAAGGAAATGCAGTATCTGTATGATGACGGCATGAACCTCGTATTCATGGACAACAACACATACGACCAGATTGAAATCCCGAAGGAAAGACTTGAATGGGAAATGAAATTCATGAAGCCGAATGACAATGTTCAGATTTCCGTATTCGAAAAGAACGAAAACGAATCCGAGATCCTCGGTGTCATTCTTCCGGATAAGGTCGAACTGCAGATCACAGAGTGCGAGCAGGCAGTCAAGGGTGACACAGCCACATCTGCTTCCAAGAACGCTGTTGTTGAAACTGGTCTGCAGATCAAAGTCCCGCTGTTCATTCAGAACGGTGAGATGGTAGTGATTTCCACTGTTACAGGTGAATATTCCGGCCGTGCTTAATTTGTACCGCCGATTTCCACAGTATTATTTCTCATAAACAGGATGTGCTGCAAAGCACATTTTGTATATTAAAGATTCCATTTTAGAGGCGACTTTATGAGCAAGACATATTTAGGAGCAAAGAGAAAACGTACCAACACTCCTGCTGAAAACAGAAAAAGAACAGTTGAATACAGACATCTCAGATATGCGAAAACACCGGCAGTCCGTGATGAAGAAGAAACTGTGATCGTTCTGCCGGAATTTCCTCGGGCTGACGTAGCTGATGAAGCAGAAGAGGCGGTTGTCGTATTGCCGGAAACAGAAGAACCAGTTGGGGGAAAACCGGTTGTCACTGTTTCGGAACCGGTCAAAGAGAGTACTGAAAAAGGCGGCTTCTTCGCTAAAATAACGGCCTTCTTCGCCGGTTTGTTCGGCACAAAGTTATTAACGGACACAGATGTCGACGATGAGAATGTCCGGGCTGCGGAACTGCTGGAAGTACCGTCAGATTCGGAAGAACCGGAAGCAGAAGAAGTCTTATCAAAGACAGCTGAAGAACCGGCTGCTGAAGCAGATACTGCCGTACCGGCTGAAACAGCTGAAACTGAACCGGAAGCGGAAGAAGCATCCGAGGCGGCTGAAACTGAAACAACAGAGGATACAGAGACTGAAACTTCTGAAGAAGAGACAGTAACTTCCGAAGAAGAGGAAACTGCAGAAGAGACAGAAACAGCTGAAGCAGAGTCTTCTGAAGAAGCAGAAGAATCTGAAGAAGCAGAGACTTCGGAAGAGCCGGCTGAAGAGGCTGAGACTTCTGAAGAAACTGCCGAATCGGAAGAGAAGGCAGAAGAAAGCGAATCTTCAGAAGAGGCTGAGGTTTCTGAAAGCACTGAAGAAGAAACTGACGCTGCTGAAGAAACAGAAGAACCGGAAGCAGCAGAAAAAGCAGCTGCGGTTACCGAGGAAACGGAAGAAACCGCGGAAGCAGTGACCGAGTCCCCGGAAGAAACTGAGACTTCTGAAGAAAAGGAAGAAACAGAATCTGAAACTTCTGAAGAGAAGGAAGTAACAGAATCCTCCGAAGAAAAGAAAGAAAAGACGGAGACTTCTGAAGAAACAGCAGAAGAATCTGAAAAGATGGAAGAGGAAACAACATCCGAAACTTCTGAAGAAAAAGAAGAAACGGAATCCTCTGAAGAAAAGAAAGAAGAGACAGAGACTTCTGAAGAAACTGAAAAAGTAACGGAAGAAGCGGAAAAGACAGACGAAGAAAAGGAAACGGAAACTGCCGAGGAGAAGACAGAAGAAACAACTGAGTCTGAAACAGAAGAAAAGAAAGAAGAACCATCTGAACCGGAGAAGCCGAAGAAGTCACTGGCTGAACGCTTCATGGAATTCAAAGCTTACAGAAGACGCAAGAAGCTGGAAAATCTTGATGAAATGATCGACCGGCCGACAGCGAACATCCTGCAGATGATGGTCGCACCCGGCACAGCTATGGAACGTGTTTCCAAAGCAGGCTATGCGACAGTCAGCCGTTTCACGATTCTGGCATTCAATATCCTCAAATGGATAATCTTCGGCGCCTTCTTCGGAAGTGCTTTGCGGATGATCATCACATCTGTGGAATTCAGCATTGTGCAGATGAACTTCTCATCTGCGTCCGGCATTGCCGTTAAGATCGCTCTGTTCACACTGGCGGCGGAATATCTCAGTTATTATCTGATTTCCATTGTCAGCGGACTGATGAGAAAGCAGATCACCATGCCGGTGCTGATCGACGTGACCGGCCGCTCATCGCTGTCTTCCGCGCTGATCTTCCTGGTTGCCTGCTTTGTACTGAAGCACAATATGGCACTCGGCTTTGCGATTCTCATTGCCGGTCTGGTTTATGAAATCGCCATGAAGACATACGGCATCGGCCTCGTATCGGAAGACATCAGCCGCAATATCCAGTTCTGGTTTATCGCTCTGCTGGTTGTCCTCATCGCCATGCTGTCATTCACATATTTCCGGATGACCATGAGCAATGTCGTTGAGATCTTCAGCAAGATCATGAATCTGAATTAAAGACATGACAGGAACAGTCCTCACGGGCTGTTCTTTTTCTGTCTGCGCATTCATAACACTTGTCACTCCATGGCCGCGGTCTTATAATGTAAAGCGATAAAACTCAGGGCAGGGTGCAATTCCCGACCGGCGGTAAACCCCGCGAGCCGAAAGGCCGAATCGGTGCGATTCCGATGGCGACAGTACAGTCTGGATGGAAGAGATCGTTTATCCATTTCATATTCAACCTGGAGGTTTTTATCAAATGCCTCTTTTCTTTTTGAGGCAGGGAGGAAACCAAATGAATGATACGACAAAGAAACTGACAAAAATCGCAATTCTGGGAGCTCTGGCCGCGGTGCTGATGTGGATCGAATTCGCCATACCACCGTTCCCGAGTTTCTACAAACTGGACTTCAGTGAAGTGCCGGTACTGCTTGGTGCTTTCTCAATGGGCCCGCTGGAAGGCATTGCCATTGAAGCGGTCAAGATCCTCATCAAACTGCTGATCAAGCCGACTTCCACCATGTTCATCGGTGAACTGGCGAACTTTATCGTCGGTGTCGCGCTGGTTGTTCCGGCGGCTATGATCTACACCCGTAACAAGACCAAGAAGAGCGCCATCATCGGTATGGCTGTCGGTACGGTATGCATGGGTATTGCCGGAGCGCTGTTCAACTACTTTGTCCTTCTGCCGATGTATGTCAATGTCATGGGACTGGATGCGATCCTCGGAGCAGCCAGTGACATGTCTGTTATCAAGAATCTCGAGACGCTGGTCATCTTCGGAACCTTACCGTTCAATATGATCAAAGGTATCATCGTCAGTGTGGTCACGACCCTGATGTACAAGCATCTCTCACCGCTTCTGCACCGTTAACTGCTGATCAGCACCTGCCTTTATCTGGCAGGTGTTTTTCTTTGCTTGACAGAGATTCATGGCGGAAGGCAGTAAAAACAGCGTAAAAACAGGCAAAAAAACAGTCCTGAGGCCTGGATGAGGAGGCGACATTTGATTATCCTATGATATAATTATCTGGATATTGGAGAAATTTATGGCAGAGTTATCACGTACCGAAAAATACAGAGAGCTGAGGAACCGTCTTCAGCATGATATTGATGATGACATTTCGACAAAGGAACTGTCCAGATATAAACGCCGCCTGAATCAAATTAACTCTGACAACTTCGCGGCTCCGGAGGACTACACCGAAGATGATCATGATGCCGCACATGCCAAAGTGCTGCCGCCGTCTGATGATCCTATCTTCACGGAAACACCGGAAATCGATCTCGGCTTCAACGCTGACGATATCTTTGAACAGAACGAGAATCATTCCGGCTTTGACAATGATTATCTCGATGAGTATATCCGCGAAGTAAAGCAGTACAACATTGATCAGGGACATGCTGTATCCGACAAGACCAGTCTGAATGTTCTGAATCAGCTGGATGCGACCCGCAAGATGCAGGAAGCGTCTTCCGCGCCGCTGCGTCCTTACCCGCGGCCGGCAACCTCACCGGCACCTGCACCGAAGCCGGCACCGGAACCGGTCAAACCGGCTGTCAAGCAGCCGAAACCGAAACCAAAACCGAAGGTGGAAGAGATCACCAACGAAACATCGGATATTCCGTACTTCGTACCGCACGGCGGAAGCTTCGGCGGCAGTGAGAATACCGAGCGGATGGATCCGATTCCTTCAACTGCACCGGAAGAAGACACCAAGACGATGTCCAAGGAAGACATCATGGCGGAAGTACAGAGCCTGGTCAACGGCAAACGTACCGGAACTTCCGATTATATGACTGATGATTCCTACCGCAGTCATCTTGATTCCGACCGCAATACCCGCCAGCAGCTGCTGAATGAAACAACGCAGATGCGGGCTCAGCTGGATGATTATGAAGACAATCTCAGCGAGGTCAACGACAAGATGAATCAGACCAACCGGATCCTGAATATTGTTCTGATCGTTCTGATCGTCGCTGTCGCAGTTCTCTTATTGATCGTTCTTTACTGGATCTTCATCGTATCAGGAAGGTAAAAAATATGCGTATTAACATTGCTATCGACGGACCGAGTGCTGCCGGAAAAAGCACCATTGCCAAAGAACTGGCAAAGATTCTGAATTACGTTCATCTCGATACCGGTGCGATGTACCGCTGCACAGCCCTGAAGGCGCTGCAGAGCGGTATTGCGCTGGATGATGAAGTTGCTGTATGCGAGATGCTGAAGAATACGGATATCACTCTGACACCGGACGGAAAGGTCTTCCTGGACGGTAAGGACGTTTCGACAGACATCCGCGCCGATGAAGTCAGTATGGCGGCCAGCGACGTTTCCAAACTGGAAAAAGTGCGTGAAGATCTGGTAGCCAGACAGCAGGAAATGGCGAAAGCCAAGGGCTTTATCATGGACGGCCGTGATATCGGCACCGTGGTATTGAAGGATGCGGAAGTCAAGATCTATATGACAGCGTCCGCTTATGCGAGAGCTGAACGCCGCTACAAGCAGAATATCGAGAAGGGTATTCCGACTTCCGATATTGAAACGATCGCCAAGGAAATCGCTGAGCGTGATTATCAGGACATGCACCGTGAACATTCACCGCTGCGCAAGGCTGATGACGCGACTGAGATCGATACTTCCGACATGACGATTCCGGAAGTGACAGAGGCGATCTATCAGCTCTGTGAAAAATTCCTTCAGAAGGAGGAGTGACAATGAAATCAGGAGTAATTGCGATCGTAGGCAGACCGAATGTCGGTAAGTCTACGATCTTTAATCGAATCGCCGGTCAGCGTGTTTCCATTGTCGAAGACACGCCCGGTGTGACCCGTGACCGCATCTATGCCAAGGGCGAATGGACCGGCAGTACGTTTCAGCTGATCGACACCGGCGGTATTCAGCTGCAGGATCAGCCTTATCAGGAAGAAATCAGAGCCCAGGTACAGATAGCCATCAACGAGGCGGACGTCATTCTGATGGTCACCAACGGCAAAACCGGTCTGACTGATGATGACCGTTATATTGCCGGCATCCTGCAGAGACAGGACAAGCCTGTCGTGCTGGCCGTCAATTTCATCGATGATTCCACCCGGGCCATGAATATCTATGAATTCTATAACCTCGGCATCGGTGATCCGATTGCCTGTTCCGGCATTCATGGTATCGGCATCGGTGATATTCTTGACGAATGTGTCAGACTGATGCCGGAAACCGATCCTGATGCCCGTCAGGAAGGCATTCATATCGCCGTGATCGGTGAACCGAACGTCGGCAAGTCCTCGCTTGTCAACGCCATCCTCAAAGAAGAACGCTCGATCGTTTCCGATGTACAGGGAACGACCAGAGACGCGATCGATACCGCTTTCGAACATGAAGGCAGACCGTATGTCATTGTCGATACCGCCGGTATCCGCAAGCGCGGCAAAGTCTATGAATCAGTCGAGAAGTATTCGGTGCTGCGGGCTATGACAGCCATTGAGCGCTGTGACGTGGCGCTGTTTTTGATCGACGGAGCGGCCGGCATCCGCGAACAGGACAAGCATGTGGCGGGTTATGCCAGTGAAGCAGGCAAACCGATCATCATCGTCGTCAACAAGTGGGACGCGGTCGAGAAGGATGACAAGACAATGAATCAGTTCATTGAACGCATCCGTGTTGAATTTGCTTATCTGTCCTATGCGCCGATCGTTTTCGTCAGTGCGAAAACACACCAGCGCGTCGATACGATCATCCCGGTCGTCGACAGGGTCTATGAAAATGCCTGCCGCCGTATCCCGACCAACATTCTCAATGAGGTCATCGCTGATACCCAGATCACCAATCCGGCTCCGGCCCGCAACGGCAAACGGTTCCGCATTTATTACGCGACTCAGGTTGCGACCCAGCCGCCGACCTTCGTGCTTTCCTGCAATGATCCGAAACTGCTGCATTTCTCCTACCAGCGTTTTCTCGAGAATTCACTGCGTCAGGCATTCGATCTTGAAGGAACACCGATCCGTATCATTGTCAGAAAGAAGGTGTCGGAATGAAAACCGTAATACTCGGCACCGGCAGCTGGGGCACCGCTCTTGGCCAGGTGCTGGCTGACAATCATCAGGAAGTGGTCATGTGGGGCAGAGATCAGACGGAAGTCAACGATATCAACCTGCAGCACCGCAACAGCCGTTTCTTTGCTACAGAGATCAATGAAGCACTGAAAGCTTCGGATGATATGAGCATTGTCAAAGATGCCGATATTCTTCTGCTGGCGGTACCGACCAATGCGATGGAGTCGGTTCTGCAGCAGGCAATCGGATATCTCAGCAAACCGGTCATTGTCATCAATGTCGCCAAGGGTTTCCATCCGGTTTCCCATAAGCGGCTGTCCCAGGTGATTCAGGAAACCATGCCGGAAGGCACTCTGAAAGCTGTCGTATCACTGATCGGTCCATCTCACGCGGAAGAAGTCATCATCCGCAAGCTGACCGTCATCAACGCCGTCAGTGACAACGAAGAAGCAGCCGTTCTGATTCAGAAGATGTTCTCAAATGAGTATTTCCGTGTTTATACGAACAACGACGTGACCGGTGCGGAAATCGGTGTCGCGCTGAAGAACATCATGGCGATCGCTTCCGGCGTGCTGGAAGGGGTAGGCCAGGGCGACAATGCCAAAGCGGCTCTGATCACCAGAGGTCTGGCTGAGATGACCAGATTCGGTGTGCTGCTCGGTGGCCGTCAGGAAACGTTCCTAGGTCTCGACGGCGTCGGTGATCTGATCGTCACCTGCACATCCCGTCATTCCCGTAACTTCATGTCAGGTTATGAAATCGGTAAGGCAGGCGGGGCGGCGGAATTCATGAAGAACAACACGAAAACCGTCGAAGGTATCTTTGCCTGCAAAGTCGTTCATGAAGAAGCGATGCGGCTTGGCATTGAAATGCCGATCACCGATCAGGTATATGCCGTACTGTATGAAAACAAAGATCCTCATCAGGCTATTTCCGAACTGATGGCCCGTGATCTGAAAAAAGAGGGAAAAGGCAATTACAAGCGCTGAAAGACATACATGACGTATGTCTTTTTCATTTGCGGATAACAAAAGAAAGAGGACTGGATGTCCTCTTTCTGTTCATGTATGGTGATTCAGTTTTTTGGCTCCTCAGGCACTGAGGTGTTTACCGTACAGGCTTCTTCGTTTTCAACGACGGATCCGTCCGGACACGTAAAGGTTGTAGGCTCAGGAGGAGTATCCGGCTGCGGCGGATCCGGTTCCTCAGGTGGATCCGGTGGTGTATCCGGCTGCGGCTGTACCTTACAGCCACTCGCATCAGGTGCCCACGTACCATCCGGGCACTGATAGGTATAGGCCGGTTCTTCTGTAGCGGGCTGAGACGGTGCCGTGTTGGTTGTTTCGGCAGGGTCAGATTCCTCATCGTCATCGTCGTCTTCTTCACTCTTGTCGCTGCGGTAGTTGGTCATCCGGCAGTTGTTGCATTCCGCGCCGGAGATCAGCGGTGAGTTTTCCAGACCGGCGACCGAGGCCATGGAGGTCACGATACTGCCGCTGACACCGCCCGGCATAACGTGCGGGAAGGTGCCCTGTACATAGGAGACGGTTGTCAGATCAGGCGGCATCGCAACACCGCCCAGATTGCTTGCGTAGTATTCTTCGACATCGAGCAGATGCATGTTGATGCGTCCGGTTATATTCAGATTCAGCTTCCACATAGGCATCCAGGTCATGCCGCCCGGTTCACCTTTGTCATAGCCGAGCCAGACAGCGTTCGTGTAGTTGGATGTGCTGGAAACCATCAGATGGTCTTTGGCCGCACCCTGCGGGATACCGAACTGCAGACCGTCGTCACCCCAGTCAGTCGTACCGGTCTTGGCGTAGACCGGGTAGCCTCTCTGCAGGACCTGCATGTAGTTGAAGGCACGGTAATTGACGTTGTTTTCCATCAGCAGGTCAACCAGATAGCAGCTGCCGGGTGAGAGAACACGGACGTTCTGATTCTGCGGGTAATATGTTTCACCGCTTTCCAGTTCAACTTTGCGGACGGTATGCGGCTCGTTGTATACACCGAGATTGATCATCGTCGCATGAGCACCGGCCAGTTCCTTGACAGTCAGTTCGAACTGGTTGGCACCAATGGCATATGACAGGTGGAAGGTGTCATAGTCGGCATGGCTGATACCCATGTCCTTCAGATATTTGACAATGACGTCGCTGCCGACTTTCTCCTGCACACGCTGCAGGGTGATGATAGCGGGAATGTTAAGCGAGCTGCCGACCGCGTCACGGATACTGACCATGCCGGAGTAGTTGCCGGTGGCATTGACCAGGATACGGCTTTCACCCGGATAGGTGATCGGCTTGTCTTCCAGAACTTCGTCCATCGAATAGCCAAGGTATTCAAAGGCGAGGGCATAGGAGAGGAACGGCTTGACGGAAGAACCTGGCTGCTTGTACTGCGATGTGGCACGGTTAAGCAGACGGGCGCCGCCGCTGTAATAACGGCCGCCGCCGATGCCGGCGATCTCACCGTTGGTATTGTTGACTGAGATAATGGCACACTGTATCAGTTCATCAGGGAAGATAATATCGGTCTGTTCGTTTTCGATTGCTTCGATTTCGTCCTGAATGCCGGGGATCAGCGCGGTGTAGATGTTCATGCCGACGTAGACCGGATCATAGCCGGTCATGGCCATGACTTCTTCGAGAACCGCGTCGATATACTGTCCGTACGAACTGCTTTCGATGCGCATGTGATCTTCACCGATCAGCTGGTCTTCAACCTTGATGGCCTTAGCCAGGGCGCTTTCTTCTTCGGTGATATAGCCGTGCTGGACCATATAGTCGAGTACTTCGTTGCGGCGGGCTGTCGCCTTGTCCAGATAGTTGTACGGGTTATAGCCATTCGGCAGGTTGATGATACCGGCCAGCAGGGCGCTTTCACTCAGATTCAGCTGATTGGTATGTTTGTTGAAGTAATACTGGGCAGCTTTTTCAATGCCGCGGATACGCTGGCCGAAATTCATCTTGTTCAGGAACAGTTCGAAGATCTGCCGTTTGTCCAGGTAGTGCTCCAGCTCCATCGACAGGATGATCTGCTGGGCTTTATAGTTCAGGGTCGCTTCACGCTCAACACCGCCGGTCTCGATGTCATCGATCGAGAAGTAGGTATTCTTGACCAGCTGCATCGTGAAGGTGGAGCCGCCCTGGGTATTGTGACGGATCAGGGTTTCAATGGCCGCCTTTGAGAAACGCGGAATATCGAAACCGTTGTGTGAGAAGAAACGGGAATCTTCGACCGCCAGGAAGGCGTCGATCAGCACTTCCGGACAGTCTTCGTAGGTAATGTTCTCACGGTAGTAAGTACCGATTTCCGTTACCAGCGAACCGTTGGCGTCGTAGATCTTACTGGATTCCTCACTGATGAAGTCGGCAATGCGCAGCTCCGGCATGCCTTTCAGAAGTTTCTGGGCAAACCAGAGACCGCCGATACCGACAGCGCAGTAGACCGCTACCATGAAAACCATGAAGCCGACGCCGATCCGTTTCCAGATCAGTTTGCTGCGGGCCTTGGAGCGCTGCTTCCAACGTTCGTCGGAAACATTCTCGAGTTCCTTCAGCTTTTCTGTATCTACTGTATTCACAGTTATTTCCTTTTTGGTTTTGTCTTTTTTCATATCGTCTCCCGAATTACTAGAAGCATCCATATTATGTTACCATATTCTGCCGCGGATAAACATCACCAACCACCTTGGATTTTCATGAAATCACCGGGATTCATCCTTATATTATTGAAAACACGGTTTTAGCATGGTGAATGGTATATAATGACAAAGATGACGACACATTTAATGGTACGCAGCTGCTATACGCTTCTGGACAGCACCGTCCGTATACCATCCTACGTGCAGAAGACCGCTGAGATGGGTTTTCGTTATGCCGTACTGAGCGACCGCAATGTCATGCACGGCGTTCCGCTGTTTCTTCGGGAATGCAGGAAATACAATATCAGACCGATCGTTGGTCTGGAAGCGGACTGCCTCTATCATGAGCAGACGGTTCCGTTTCTTTTGCTGTGCAAGGACAATATCGGCTATCGGAATCTGATGCGGCTTTCCAGTCTGCTCTGCAGTGAAAACCGGCCGTGCACTCTGACGGAGCTGAATGAATATGCCGGTCATTGTTTCCTGATTGCCTATGGCGAAGGGGGATGGCTGGATGACGCTCTGATCAGCGGCCGCAGCGAGGTTATCACGGAACGCCTGCAGATCATGAAGCAGGAACTGCCGCCTTTTGATATCGCCCTGTCATATCAGAACGCTTCTTTGTGGAAGGAACGCAATGCCATGCTGAAACGGCTGGCGGTGAATCAGGGCATCCGCACCGCCGCTTTGAACAAAGTCTATTATCTGAACAGGGAAGATGCTGAGGACTACCGTATCCTCTGCGGCATCCGTACCCAGAAGAATATCAATGACCCGACGCTCGGAGTGATCAGCGGCCGCTATCTGCTTTCCGAACAGGAGATGGCTGCTCTGTACGATCCGGATGATCTTGGAAGAACCGATGAAATCGCTTCTGAATGCCGGGCGGATTATCAGCTGGAAAAGACCAGTCTGCCGTCCTATCCGGTCAAAAACGGAACCGACAGCGCCGCGTATCTGCCGCGTCTTTGTCAGGCAGGTTTAAAAAAGCGTTTGCAGGGGAAGAATGATCCGGCCTATCAGAAACGTCTTCAGTATGAACTGGACGTTATTGCCCGCATGCATTTTGAAGACTACTTCCTGATCGTCTATGACTTTATCCGTTATGCCCGCAAAAACGGCATCTACGTCGGTCCCGGCCGGGGCAGCGCCGCCGGCAGTCTTGTTGCCTACTGTCTTGGCATCACAATGGTGGATCCGCTGAAATACGATCTGCTGTTCGAACGTTTCCTGAATCCGGAACGAGTATCCATGCCGGATATCGATACGGATATTCCCGACGACCGCCGTGACGAGATCCTGCAGTATGTCTATGAAACATACGGCGAGGAACATATTGCCAATATCGTGACGTTCGGCACGCTGGCCGCAAGACAGGTGATCCGTGACGTCGGCAAGGTTTTGAATGTCAATGCCCGCGATATATCCACTTTGCTGAAACTGATCCCCAACGTGCCGAAAATGACGCTGGAAAAAGCCCTGAAACAGAACAGCCGTCTGAAGCAGATGGCGGAAAGCGACAGCCGTTTTATCCGTCTGTTCCAGATTGCCGAAAGGCTGGAAGGACTGCCGCGGCATGCGTCAATTCATCCGGCCGGCATCATCATGTCTTCGAAAGAACTGTCGGATGTCATTCCGCTGATGCGTCTGCAGGAAGGCATGCGCACCAGTCAGTTCACGATGGATTATCTCGAGGAAAGAGGCCTGATCAAGATGGACTTCCTCGGTCTGCGCAATCTTTCGCTGATCGACGAAATCGTCCGCAAAATTCAGGAAGAAGATCCTGATTTCAATATCATGAATATCCCGCTCGACGATGAAAAGACATGCCGTCTGTTCGCGGCGGCTGATACGGTCGGTGTTTTCCAGTTCGAATCGGAAGGTATGAAATCACTGCTGCGGAAAATGCAGCCGGAAACCTTCGCCGATATTACCGCCGCGCTGGCATTGTACCGACCGGCGTCAATGGAAAGCATCCCGCTGTATATCGAAAATAAAAAACATCCGCAAAGCATCCGTTATCCGGCTGCTGGCCTGGAAGAAGTCCTGAAGGATACCTTCGGGGTCATGATCTATCAGGAACAGGCGATGAAGACAGCCGAGATCTGCGCCGGTTTCTCGCTTGGCCGGGCTGATGTGCTGCGTAAAGCGATGTCCAAAAAGAAGGAAGACGAACTGCAGGCGCTGAAGGATGAGTTTGTTTCCGGGTGTCTGCATAATGGCTACAGCCACGAAACAGCTGAGGAACTGTTCGATCTTGTTTCCCGTTTCGGTGGCTACGGCTTCAACAAATCGCACGCGGTCGCCTACAGTCTGGTATCCTGGCAGCTGGCTTATCTGAAAGCCAATATGCCGCTGCATTTCTATACGGCGCTTCTCAACCACGTCATCGGTGATGAGACAAGGACGGCTCTCTATATCGACGAATGCCGTCAGAAACAGATCCGTGTCTACGCACCGCATATCAACTACAGCACCACAGTCTATCAGCAGAAGAACAGCCGTATCCTCTGTCCGCTCTCAATCGTTAAAGGCGTCGGTGCCCACGCATCCGAAGCATTGATCACAGAACGTGAGGAAAACGGTCTCTATACGGATTTTTATGATTTCACAGCCCGCGCACTGCTGCGCAAAGTCAGCCGGGCGATGATCGAGGCATTGATCGACAGCGGCGCGCTTGACTGTTTCCAGATGGGCCGGACGACCATGCGGCAGGGACTGAATGAAGCAATCAGCTATTCGGAACTCGTGCAGATCCGCCGCGGTGATATCGTGACGATCGACCTCGGCCTTGTATCCAAACCGTCCCCGGTCCGGATGAAGGACGATGACGAGGAAATCAGCGAACGGGAGAAGGAAGCGCTTGGCTTCAACCTCGGCCTGCAGCCGGTCGTCATCATCCGCGAAAAGAACCGGATCGACGTGCCGCGGCTGGCCAGTATCAGTCTGCACAAGGGAACGATCAGCAGTTTCGGCGTGATCCGCAGCGTCCATCAGCACCGCACCCGCAAAGGTGACATGATGGCCTTCCTGAAAGTCGCGGACGAGACAGGGCAGGCGGACATGGCTGTTATGCCGTCGCTTTACAGAAATGTGTCACAGAATCTCGTACGTGGCGCATATATCCTCTTTAATGCTAAAATATCCGATGACGGAAGCCTGCTGGCCAATTCGATCACCGTCATCCAGAAGAAGTGAGGTACACCTATGGCAAGAATACTGATTGTAGATGATGAACAGAACATCCGCGAAGTCGTGCACGAATACTGCGAACTCAACGGCTATGAAGCTGATGAGGCGGAAGACGGCATGGATGCGCTGGAAAAATTGAAGACAACGCATTATGACTGCGTCGTACTGGACGTCATGATGCCGAAGCTTGACGGCTTTTCAACCTGCCGGGAAATCAAACGTATCTGCAATGTGCCGGTAATCATGTTAAGTGCCCGCACTGAGGAATATGACAAACTGTTCGGCTTTGAACTGGGCGTCGATGACTATGTCTCCAAACCGTTCTCGCCGAAGGAATTGATGGCCCGCATCAAGGTGATCCTGGAACGCGGCAAGCCGGTTGACAAAAACACACTCAGATTTGACGGTCTTTCGGTTGACGTACTGGGCCGCACGGTAACCGTGGACGGTGTCCGTGCCAACCTGACACCGAAGGAAATCGATCTGCTGATCTATCTGCTGTCTCATCCGAACATCGCGCTTTCCCGCCGTACGCTCCTGCAGGAAGTCTGGGGCTTTGACTATTACGGCGAAGACCGCACGGTCGATACGCATATCAAGATGCTGAGAAGAAATCTCGGCAGATACCGTGAGAGAATCGTTACGGTACATGGAACGGGGTATAAGTTTGAAACTTGATACACATGGCATACGTTTTCGATTCTGGCTGTCTTTCTTTCTGCTGGCGGTGGGCATCATTGTCTTCATCGGTGTCCTGCAGACCGGTCTGATCCGTCCGTATTACCGGAACTCCAAGGTTCAGACGGTCCGCACTCTGGCCGATACGGTGCAGAGTGACCTGCTTGATCAGAAAGCGACCGAGAAAGGTGTTTCCGCGGCTTTGAAGGAAGTCGTTGACAACAATGCCTGCATTCTGATCTTCAATGACAGCGGCCGACAGATCTATGACGCTGACAGCCTGGGCACCAGCTGTGTTCTGAGTGGTAATGTGCCGGAAGAAGTGACACAGCTTTTTGATACTGCCAGAATGAACGAATTGCTGGGGACAAATCGCGAATACAGCATCAATGTGACCAATCCCAGCACCTCGCAGGAAATGATCGTCTTTGCCCGCCGCATTCAGGCGGAACTGGGCAATTATTATATCTATGTCAATACGCCGCTCGAACCGGTCGATTCGATCGTCACGTTTTTTACCCGCCAGTATGTCCTTTATACGCTGATTGCGATGATCGCGGCTTCCGTGGTGGGCTTTTATATTTCCCGGACGGTTACCGATCCGATCGTCAAAATGAAGAAGGAAGCGGGAAAACTGGCCCGGGCTGATTACAGTGCTGATTTTGACGGCGGCTCCTTCACCGAGACAAAAGAACTGGCGTCCACCCTGAACCACGCCAATGAAAAGCTTTCCAGCATCGATGCGCTGCGCCGCGATCTGATCGCCAACGTATCGCATGATATCCGCACACCAATTACCGACATCAAAGCATATGCGGAAATGATCCGCGATATCTCCGGCAACGATCCGATCAAGCGCGACAAGCACCTGGAAGTCATTCTCAAGGAAGCCGACTACATGAACAGTCTGGTAACCGATATGAGCGAACTCTCGAAGATGCAGACAGGCACCTATATTCCCCGCAAGGAAAATATGGATCTCTCGGAAAAAATCTATGAAGTTGTCGACATGAACCAGCTGCTGATCGATGACGCCGGTGTTGAGGTGAAAATCGACGTACCGGAATATCTGACCGTTTACGCGGATGAGCTGAAGATCGGCCAGATCATCACAAACTATCTGACCAATGCCATCAAGCATACCCCGAAAGGCGGTAAGATCACGATCCGCGCCTGGATGAAGGAAGACGAGGAAACCGTGCGGATGGAAGTCATTGATGAAGGTGAAGGCATCAAGCCGGAAGATCTGCCGAATATCTGGGACCGTTATCAGAAATCGTCGCATTCCTTCTCCCGTTCACAGACCAGCACCGGCCTCGGTCTTGCCATTGTCAGAGCGATTGCTGAAAGCCATGGTGCCGGCTATGGTGTGGAGAGCGAAGAGGGGAAGGGTTCCACGTTCTGGCTGGAACTGAAGGAGACCCATGAAGGCTGATTATCTTAACGGCACAGACTATACGATCATCCAGCCGGCTGGCATGTATCATATCAATTCCGACACGGAACTGCTCGGCCGCTTTATGCATGTCCGCAAAAACGACCGCATTCTCGATATCGGCTGTGCCGGCGGCGCTCTGCTGCTGTACGCGGCTCATCAGGGAGCTGGAAATCTTTACGGCATTGACTTGTTCGACGACGTTCTGCGGATATGTGAAGACAATCTGCACCGTAATCAGGTTGCGGCGGTTCTGGAAAGAAGCCGTCTGCAGGACTACAAGGCCGAACGCTTCGATGTGATCGTATGCAATCCGCCGTATTTCCGAACCATGGACGAACGGCTGAAAAACAGCAGTGAGATCATCCGGGCGGCCCGCCATGAAGAATATCTCAGACCAGCAGAACTGTTTTCAT
This sequence comes from uncultured Erysipelotrichaceae bacterium, assembly GCA_902793635.1. Taxonomy (GTDB): domain Bacteria; phylum Bacillota_I; class Bacilli_A; order Erysipelotrichales; family Erysipelotrichaceae; genus Bulleidia. The sequence goes on from CADBEA010000020.1 coordinate 27,480, forward strand.
CAGTGAAACGACTGCTGAAGGATAACGGCCGCTTTTATCTGGTGCATCGGGCCAGCCGGCTGAATGAACTGCTGCAGGAAGCCCAAAAGAACAATCTGCAGGCGGTGCGCATGCGTATAGCCTATGCGTCAGTAAACGGTGACGCCCGCAGTGTGCTGATTGAATTCCGGCCGGGAAGCGGCCGGGAGCTGAAGATACAAAGACCTGTCTTTCTTGATCAGAGAGAGACTTTCGCGGATGAAAGGGAGGAGAAAAAATGACACTGCTCATCGTCATGACAGTCTTTTTCTGCCTCATGCTGGCGGTGCTGCTGGCTGTGCTTTTTTTGCATCCCCGTTTTCCCGAGAAGGAAAGCACGCCGTCATTGCTGAACCGTGATCCGCTTCCTTATGCGGAAGACGAAACGCATTCTGACCACCCGCAGCTTTACAATGATCTCAAGACCCGCTATGTCGATCTGGCTTTCTTCATGGACGCTGAAGTCATGCCGGAAGGAATTCTTCTGCACTGGCTGAACAGCCGTCTGAGTGATCAGCAGGTTCTCTTTGATGTGACCGATGCGAAAGCGGCTGATCTGCTGCTGAAGGCTTTGCAGAAGATGCATTGGCAGAAGGTGCCGGCGCGCTATGACGTCTATGTGCTGATCCGGGCGGATGCCGAGGCCGCAGAGAAAACCAATGCCTTCTTCAGCCGGTATTTTCAGGATCATAACCTGGCGTTCGCGGCAGCTTTATGTGAGACGGAAGGCCTGTATGCCAGCAACGGCAATCTGTATGCATTGATTGCTGAAGAACGCTGGCCGGCCATTGATTTCGCGATGGACTGTGACGAAGGCATGACGCGGGAAATCATCAGCCGTTTTCAGAAGAAGATCACCCCGCATCGGGAAAAGAACGATAAGGAATACTATGCCGTGCTGAAAAAAGCCATGCCTGCTGAAGTGAAACTGCCGTTTGGCCGTAAAGAGGCGATTGCTGAAATTCTCAAGGAAATGCCGTTTGCCGAAATCCGTTTCCGGCCGGCTGCTGAATTCCGCAGGGAAGCGGACACAAACCTGATTCACCTGAGCGCTGAGAATGAGGAAGAACTGGAAAAGGGCATCAGTGTCATGGCTGAACTGCTGCAGGAAACAGATCTTTCCTACGGCATTCTGCATCAGAACCGTTCCGCTGAAACGATGCGCTGCAGCTGTTTCCTTTTGGCTGACATCAAAAAAGCAATCGGCGATGTCTATACCCCGCGGGCGATTATCGATCATGGCGATACCGCACTTGCCGGCTGGCCGGGAATTGATACGATTGGCTTTGCGCCGTATCGGAATGACGGACAGGACGACAGGGAAAAACAGCAGGCTTTCTACCGCAGTCTGATCGGTTCTCAGGAACCCGAAACAAAAGAAGAATAATTCAGGCGCCTTATGAAAAGGCGCTTTTTCTTTTGGCATGAAAAAGCATCCGCTGCTGCGGATGCCGGTTCATATTATTCTGTCTGTTCGCTGTTTTCCGCCGGTGCTTCTTCCGGTGCCGGTTCTTCCGTTGGTTCTTCCACAGGTTCTTCCGCCGGTGGTTCTTCTGTCGGAATGTCTTCTGTTGTTTCTTCTTCGCCGCCGTAGTATTCGAAGGTTTCCGATTCGTCATAGGCCTCTGACCAGACGTCGTTATCTTCTTCAGCCGGCGGTTCGTTTTCCGCCGGTTCTTCGGTTGGCTGTTCAGCCGGTGTTTCTGTTTCCAGTTTCACTTCTTCCTGAATGACCAGATTGTGCAGGGTATAGACAGCGACTTCACAGCTGGTCAGGAAACGGACGTCGTACATGCGGGTGCCGAAGCCGCTTGAAACATCGAGAATGAACTGGTTGTCGATATTCGTCTTACCCCGGAAGAACTGTTCAGCCATCGGCTGTTCATACAGGGAACCGAAGAGATACCATACCTGACCGGCATGGGAGTGGGCAGCCAGGAAGTAATCGGTAAGATCCGCCGGCACACTCAGAGCGGAATCCGGTGTGTGGCATACCGCGATGACATAAGCAGTATGTGAAACCGTGCTGTAGGCCTGTTCGGCATTGAAACCGCTGAGACCGCTGTCCAGTCCGACAAGCGTAATGGACTGGGAGCCGGTATTGTGCAGGTTGATGCTCTGATTGCGGAGCACTTCGAAGTCACCGTTGTTCAGTACCCGGACCATGGCGGCCGCGGTTTCTTCATCACGTGCGTCACTGTCACCAAGCACGGCGAATTTGCCGAGCGGCGCTTTGATCTGCCGGAACAGCCGGCTGATCTGTTCATTCTCGTTTTCATTGGGAATGGCGTCGGTGTCATACAGGTCGCCGCCGAAGATGACGACATCGGGAGCGAGGTTGTTGATATGGTCGATCAGCGTCTGGGCGCGTGCTTCATCCACATAGGTGCCGTAATCGAGATCGGCGAAGAAGAGGATCTGCACGTCGTCAAGCTGATTGGGAATCTTCACATTGGTGAGGTCAGTGCGCCGGGTTGTGATGCGGCGGGGAGCGATAAAGAAAGCGTCAAACGCAAAATAGCCTGCGATCAGGCACAGCGACAGGATAATAATCAGAACTTTCTGCCAGGTTTTCATGTCTTTCTTTTTCTCTTTCGCGTAATATCATAACACATACTGTCATTCTTAGGTGGTACAATAGGTAGGGTGCTTTTATGATCGATCAGCTGCATATCTTACAGACCGAAGTATTATTGAACGGACGCCGTCCCCGTCCCGGGGCAATCGAACTGATCCGATTTTTTCGCGAACGGAATATTCCTTATCTGATTCTCAGTGAACAGAGCGGCCGCAGCCGTTCGATGCTGGCGGATCTCTTTGAAAGTGCCGGCTTCGAAAGAATCTATGACCATCGCTTCTACACGACCGCCATGGCGGCTGTTGACTGGCTGATGGCCTATGAGCCGGATATCCGCAAGGTGGACTTTATCGGCGGCAATGCCATCCGCAGTGCCATTGAAGTCAGCGGCCTGACCGTATCCCACAAGGAAGCACAGGCATTCTTGCTCGGTCTTGACCGCAACATGACCTACCAGGATTACTCCGAAGCCCTGCAGACGCTGCTGGGCGGAGCCGTGCTGCTGAGTACCGACAACCGCCGCAGGGTGCGTTTTGACGGTATGGAACAGGTCGGCAACGGCGCCATCGTGAAAATGTTCGAATATGCCACCGGCCGCAAAGCTGCTGATTTCGGCCACGGATCACTGCAGACGCTGCGCATGGCGCTGCGTTATCTGAAGCTCTATCCGGAAGATGTGCTGATGGTCGGCAACGATTATCAGAAGGATATCCTGCCGGCGATCGAACTGGGAATGCCGAGCGTTTATGTGACGGAAGGACGCAGTATTGAGAACCTTGATATGAGCGGTGACAGACATCCTGATTTCATCGTCGAGGATCTTGCCGGTCTGACCCGATAAGGTCATTGCGGTTTCTTCTGAATATTGCTAAAATATCGATAATGCGATGAGAAAGACCAGTAGCAGGGGACGGATCATTCAGAGAGACGGTGTGTGGTGCGAACCGTTTGAGACAAGCCTGTGACTCACCTTTTGAGCAAACGTAATTCAGGCGTTAACTGAAACAAGAGGGCACAGAAATGTGAACTAAGGTGGTACCGCGTATATTACGTCCTTAGAAGTAAGGACGTTTTCTTATTATCTGCAGAAAAGGGGAGAGAGTATGACATACAATCACAAGCAGACAGAAGCCAAATGGCGTAAATACTGGGAAGACAACAAGACATTTCGCACCGATGCATGGGATTTCAGCAAACCGAAGTTCTATGCCCTGGACATGTTCCCGTATCCGAGCGGCGCCGGCCTCCACGTCGGCCATCCGGAAGGCTATACAGCCACCGACATCGTTTCGCGTAAAAAGCGCATGGAGGGCTACAACGTCCTGCATCCGATGGGTTTTGACTCGTTCGGTCTGCCGGCTGAACAGTATGCGATCAGCACCGGCAATCATCCGGAAAAATTCACCAAGGACAATATCGCTTTCTTCACGAAACAGCTGAAGAACATCGGTTTCTCCTATGACTGGGACAGAGAAGTCTCCACCTGTGATCCGTCTTTCTATAAATGGACACAGTATATTTTCACACTGCTGTTTGAGGAAGGCCTGGCCAAATGCGTGGACATGCCGGTCAACTGGTGTGAGGAACTCGGCACCGTTCTGGCCAACGATGAAATCATCGACGGCAAGAGCGAGCGCGGCGGCTATCCGGTCGTCCGCCGCAACATGAAGCAGTGGGTCATCGACATTGTCAAATATGCCGACCGTCTGCTGGAAGGTCTGGATGAAATCGACTGGCCGGAAAGCACCAAGGAAATGCAGCGCAACTGGATCGGCAAATCGATCGGTGCCCATGTCAACTTCAAGGTGGACGGCTATGACGACAGTTTCACCGTCTTCACGACCCGCTGTGACACACTGTTCGGCGCGACCTACTGCGTACTGGCACCGGAGCACCGCCTGGTCGAACAGATCACGACAGCGGAACAGAAGGAGGCGGTCGATGCCTATGTGAAGGCATGCGCCACCAAGTCCGATCTGGAAAGAACCGAACTGAACAAGGAAAAAACCGGCGTCTTTACCGGTGCCTATGCGATCAATCCGGTCAACGGCAAAAAGATCCCGATCTGGATCTCCGACTATGTTCTTGCGACATACGGAACCGGCGCCATCATGGCGGTTCCTGCCCATGATACCCGTGACTATGAATTCGCCCGCAAATTCGGTCTGGAGATCATTCCGGTCCTGGAAGGCGGCGACGTCACGAAGGAAGCATGGACGGAAGACGGCATTCATATCAACAGCGGCTTCATGGACGGCATGAACAAGGAAGACGCCATCAATGCGATGATCGACTGGCTGAGTGAAAACGGTCTGGGTGAAAAGAAGGTCAACTACCGTATCCGTGAATGGATCTTCGCAAGACAGCGTTACTGGGGTGAACCGATCCCGATCGTTCATCTGGAAGATGATAATCTTGTCGCGCTGCCGCTTGATCAGCTGCCGCTGATCCTGCCGGAGCTGGATGACTACAAACCATCGTCCACCGGCGCTTCACCGCTGGAAAAAGCAACCGACTGGGTCAATACCACGGTAGACGGTAAAGCGGGCAAACGGGAAACGAGTACGATGCCGGGCAGTGCCGGAAGCTCCTGGTACTTCCTGCGCTATATCGATCCGCATAACGATAAGGAACTGGCTGATCGGAAACTGCTGGAACACTGGCTGCCGGTCGACCTCTATGTCGGCGGTCCGGAACACGCGGTCGGCCATCTGCTCTACAGCCGCATGTGGAACAACTTCCTCTATGACAAAGGCATCGTGCCGGTTAAGGAACCGTTTGCGAAACTGGTCCACCAGGGTATGATCCTCGGTGCCAACGGCATCAAGATGGGCAAGCGCTATCCGGAATTCATCGTTGATCCGAACGAGATCGTCGACCTCTACGGTGCTGACACACTGCGTCTGTATGAAATGTTCATGGGTCCGCTGGAAGCCAGCAAGCCGTGGAGTGAACAGGGTGTCGAAGGTGCCCGCAAGTGGATCGAAAGAGTATGGCGTCTCTGCATGGAGAGCGATGAGAAGATCACCGATGAACCGACACCGGCGCTTGATTATTCCTATCACTTCACAATCAAAAAGGTCAGTGAGGATATCGACAGCCTGAATTTCAATACTGCGATCAGCCAGATGATGATCTTCATCAACGACTGCTACAAGGCGGATAAGGTTAACCGTGACATGATCATCGGCTTCATCAAGGCACTGAGCCCGATCGCTCCGCATGTCTGCGAAGAGATCTACCAGCACTACACAGGCGCGGAAACACTTGCCTATGCGCCATGGCCGACATATGATCCGGCCAAACTTGTCCAGGATACGGTAACCATCGTCGTCCAGGTCAACGGCAAGGTCAGAGGCAGATTTGAGATCGCCAAAGACAGTGACCAGAAGGAAGTTGAAAAAGCAGCCTTCGAAGTTGACAGTGTCAAACAGCATACGGAAGGCAAGACGATCCGCAAAGTCATCGTCATTCCCAACAAGATCGTCAATATCGTGGCGGCCTGACAATTGCATGTATCCAGCCGGGAAATTGTAGTTTCCCGGTTGGTTTTTTGTTATAATACCTAAGTTAATATGGGAAAAGAGTTTAACATAACGATCGACCAGTTCGACGGACCCCTGGATCTGATGCTCAATCTGATCCGGGAAAACAAGATGGACCTGATGAATCTTGACATCAATCTGCTGACCGATCAGTATATCGCATATCTCAACAGCATGAGTGAACTGCAGTTGGAAATCGCCAGTGAATACCTTGTCGAAATGGCTACTCTGATCGAATACAAATCGAAAAAGATGCTGCCGGGCAACAGGGATACGCTGGAAGGCGAAGAGGAAGAAGATCCCCAGGAGCGGCTGGTACGCCGTCTGCTGGAGTATCAGCAGTTCAAGGAAGCTTCCATGGAACTCATGTATCTGTATGAGAACAGACAGCTGATGATGAGCCGGCCGCTGAGTTCGGAAGCGGACGAGTTCATGAAACCGGCGGAAGACGAACACTACACCGGCAATCCGTATGACCTGATGAAGGCCATGCGGCGGATCATGCTGCGGATGCAGCTGCAGAGGCCGATTGAAACACGCTATACCGTCAGAGAGATTTCCATGGAGGAAAGAGTCGTGGAAGTGCGGGCGAAGCTGGACAGGCTGCCTGCCACCTTCCGCTTCGAGGCTCTGCTGGATGACTGCCACGACGTGCCGATGTTCATCGCCACTTTCCTGGCTGTTCTTGATCTGGCCAGACAGCACCGGCTGGTCTTTACCGTGGAAGAAGATGAATCGATCTGGTTTTCAAGAGGGGATAAGTACGCATGAGTGAAGAGAATATGATTCCTGAAGAGGAATATACAATCGAACCGGAAGAAGACCAGGAAAACGACAGGATACTGGATGACAACCTGCAGGTCATTTCATCTGCCAGTGACGATGCTGCATCCTTTGGCGAGGAAGCGGAAACGGAAGTTCTGCTGGGTGAAGAAGAGAATCCTTCGGAAACCGGCGATCCGGAAGATGAGGAAAGCTTCCTGCATCTTGCTGCCGTTCTTGAAGGTCTGCTGTTTCTGACCGGCGACGAAGGCATGACGATGGAACAGGCTGCTGACACACTCGGCACCAGTGAAGAATATACGAACCGGCTTCTCGATTACCTGCAGCGTTATTACAGCGATGACGCCCGCGGTATTGAACTGGCCCGTTTCGGTGAGACATGGCGCTTTCTCAGCAAAGCCGCCATCCACGAATATGCCCGCAAGCTTTTCCAGATCAGCAAGACCAGCAAACTGTCTAACGCCGCGCTGGAGACGCTTGCCATTATTGCCTACAAGCAGCCGATCACCCGCGTGGAAATCGAAGAACTGCGCGGTGTCGGAGCGGATGTTATGCTGCGTAAGCTGGAAGCCCGCGGCCTCATTAAGGAAGCGGGAAGATCAGATGCGCCGGGCCGGCCGATCCTGTACGCCGTGACCGACGAATTCATGGATGCATTCCAGCTGTTAAGTCTCGATGAGCTGCCGGAACTGCCGCAGTTCAGCCAGGAGCAGGAAGGAAGCGATGACCTATTTATACAACGATGAAGAAAACGCTGACGATTCTGACTGCCTTCTGTCTGCTGTGCGGATGTGCCCCGGCGGAAGTCGAAGAGCAGCCGGTTGAAGAAGAGCAGGCCTATGCCTGTCGTTATATTGACTTCTACGATTACAACACGCCGGTTCCCGCATCGGAGCCGATCCAGGATATATATTTCGAAGACACGATCTTCGGCGGTGACTCACGGATGGGAAGCCTCTATCTGTTTTCCGATCTGCGTGACCGCGGTGCCGAGATTCACTATGTGACTTCCCTGAGCCTGTGGCGGATCTATGACATGGAACTGGAAACAGCCGAAAACAACCTCTACGATATTCTGATCAATACTGACCGCAGCAGCATCTACATGCTGATCGGTATCAACGAGATTCGCAGCGATGACTTCACAGCCTGGGCGGAGGAGTATCAGACGATCGTCCAGGAACTCCGCAATGCCCACCCGCAGTGCGATATCTATCTGATCCTGGCCTATCATCCGGAAGAGATCTCCGGGCTTGATGCCAATGAACTGAGCGCCCATCTGAAAATGGAAAACGACGGTCTGATCAATGTTGCTCAGATGGAACATGTTTATTACCTGAACCCTGACGAAGCCCTGACCGGCAGCGACGGGATCGTTATGTCTGATATTGTCTGGGACGGTCTGCATCTCAATGAGACCGGCTCTCAGATGTTCGCGGATTTTATCGCGACCCATGTAGTTAGAAAGGATGTATATGTTAAAGAAGTTTGTGAGTAGTATGCTGGCCGTGCTTCTGATTACCGGCTGCTCGGCTCCGGCATCTTCGGATGGCCAGGAGACAGCGCCTATCAGCCACGCGCCGGTTGAACAGATGGCCGACAGTCTGGTTAAGGACCTCGGCATGAGCGAACTGAAGGAAGTCAAGGAACGAGTTCTGTACGGCATGTTTTTTGAGACCAAGAAGGACGCGGAAGACAACTTTGTGACCAACGGCAAGGTTTACCGCGGCGAAGACAAGAATGCCGATACGGTCGGTGTGTTTGAAACGACCGATACGGATAAATGTCTGGAGTATTTGAACAAATATCTGGATACCCAGAAAGCAAATTCCCAGATGTATTCACCGGAAGAAGTATTCAAAATTGACAACGCCATTCTGGAAACCAGCAAAGACGGCAGTGTCGTCGTTCTGGTTGTCAGCAGTGAAATAGAAAAAGCACAGACGGCAGTCAGCGAACTGCTGAAATAAGATGCGGGTTCCACGAGAGGAACCCATTTCCTGTTAAGGACGGAGGATGAATATGATTGACAGGTATTCCCGCAAAGTAATGCGTGACATCTGGAGCGAAGAGGCCAAATTCCAGGCCTGGCTGGATGTCGAGATCATGATTGACGAAGCCTGGAGTGAACTGGGCGTGATTCCCAAGGAAGATGTCGAAAAGATCAGAGCCAATGCGACGTTCAGCGTCGACAGGATCCTTGAAATCGAAGCTGAGACAAGACATGACGTTGTCGCCTTTACGAGATGTGTTTCGGAAAGTCTCGGCGAAGAGAAAAAGTGGGTGCACTACGGTGTGACCAGCACGGATGTCGTTGATACTGCCTATGGTATCCGCTACAAGAAAGCCAATGCCATTCTGCGTCAGGATATTCTTGATTTCATGGAAGTTCTGAAGGAAAACGCCCTGAAATACAAGGATACGATCATGATGGGAAGAACCCACGGCGTGCATGCCGAGATCACGACCTTCGGTATGAAATTCGCTCTGTGGTATGAAGAAATGAAGCGCAATCTGGAACGCTTCGACGCCGCCGCGAAAGAAGTGGAAGCCGGCAAGATCTCCGGCGCGGTAGGTACTTTCGCCAATATTCCACCGTTTGTACAGGACTATGTCTGCGAACATCTCGGCATTCAGAGTGCCGCGATTTCCACCCAGATCCTGCAGCGTGACCGTCATGCCGCATACTATTCCGTTCTCGCCCTGATCGGTGCAACACTCGAACAGATGGCCATGGAAGTCCGTCATCTGCAACGTACCGAAGTACGGGAAGCGGAAGAACACTTCAACAAAGGCCAGAAGGGCTCCAGTGCGATGCCGCACAAGCGTAATCCGATCGGTTCGGAAAACATCTGCGGCTGTGCCCGTGTGCTGCGCGGCTATATGTTAACTGCCTATGAAGACGTGCCGTTATGGCATGAACGTGACATTTCTCATTCCAGTGCGGAAAGAGTCATCGCCCCGGATGCGACAGCATTGCTTGACTACATGCTGACACGCTTCGGCCGGATCCTGAAGAATCTGACCGTGTTCCCGGAAAACATGATGAAGAATGTCTGGCTGACCAACGGTGTCATCTTCTCCCAGCGTTTCATGCTGAAGCTGGTTGAAAAGGGATGGTCCCGTGAAAAGGCCTATGATACTGTCCAGCCCCAGGCCATCCGTGCGTGGGAAAACAATCTGAATTTCAAAGATCTGATGTATGCTGTTCCGGAGGTGTGCGAAACACTGACACCGGAAGAAATTGAAGACTGCTTTGATCCGATGTATCACGTGCGCAACGTTGATACGATCTATCAGCGGGTCGGCATTCTCTGAACGTAAGATCTGATACCGGATCAGAAAGATCCGGTATCGTTTTATCCGGCTGACTGAGAAAGGAGGCAGAAGATGAAAAAATTTATCCGTTTGATCGTGATTCTGCTGGTCCTTGCCGGTCTGCTGGGGACTGCTGAATACGCGGTCCGTCATAAGCTGATCGTGATCAACGATTACTTTGTCAAGGAAGATGACACCATCGGAGTGGATCTTTCCGAATATCAGGGTGAAGTCGACATGGACGTCCTGACTTCCCAGGGCATCAGTTTCGTCATTATCAAGGCGACGGAAGGCAGCGGACATGCCGATCCGTATTTCGCTGTCAACTGGGAGAATGTCAAAAAGACCGGTGTTCTGGCCGGTGCCTATCATTTCTTTTCGTTTGACAGCAGCGCGGTTACCCAGGCGGAGCAGTATATCCGTACCGTCGGGTCACTGAAAAGCATGATGCGGCCGATCGTCGATATCGAGTTCTATGCTGACAAGAAAGAGAATCCGCCGACGGCTGAAGAAGTCAGAAGGGAAGTAGGTATCTTTCTGGAACTGCTGGAAAACGAGTATCAGGTGAAACCGATCATTTACGCGTCTGATGAAGTATACAGGAAATACCTTTCCGGCTATTTTGACGAATATCCCCGCTGGGTCACCAATATGTATTACCCGGCTTCCGTGCATAACGGAAACAACTGGCTGCTGTGGCAGTATTCCGACCGCGGTGAACTGGATGGTTTCAGCGGCCGGGAAAAATATATCGACCTCAATGTTCTGAACCGAAACGCTTCTCTGGATGATCTCAGGAGCGGTTATTAAAAAAGGAATCATATGATGTATACAGAAACCCGGTTATTTCAGATTTTCAGCGAGTATCTCAACGAAAACGGCTGCCCTGATAAGCCGGGTTTTATGCTGAAAAAGAATCATACGCAGCGGGTCATGAAACTGAGCCGGATGATCAGCGAAGCACTCGGATGTTCCAAAGAGGATGTCGATCTGGCGGTGCTGATCGCGCTTTTGCACGACATCGGCCGCTTTGACGAACTGCGCATCCTGCAGATGTTTGACAGCAGCCGTTTCAATCATGCCATGTACGGCGCGGCAATGCTGTTTGATCAGGGACTGATCCGCCGCTTTCAGGAAGATGACCGTTATGACGGACTGATCCGCAAAGCCATTGAGAACCACAACAGACTGGCAGTCGAAGAGGGACTCGATGAAAGAACACTGTTTCATTGCCGCGTGATCCGTGATGCCGACAAACTGGATAACTTCCATGTCAAACTGACGGAGAAGGTCGGTGATACCTTCGCCGGTACCGGCATCAGCCGTGAGACAGTGGAGGATTCCCGTATTTCTCCGGCGGTTCTTCAGGCTATCAGAGAACGGCGCTGTGTGAAACTGGCCGACCGGCATGAACCTCTGGATTATTATGTCTGCATCATGGCTTTTGCCTTTGATCTGTATTTTCCCTGCAGCTATGCGTATGTAATCGAAAAAGACTATATCAGACGCATGTACGAACAGTTTTCCTATCATGATCCGCGCACGGCTGAGCAGATGCAGGAGATCTTTGAAATCATCAGTGCCTATGTGAAAGCTAAGGCGGAAGGGAGCGGTTATGATCAGACTGACATGTCCGAAAACCATCCGCAGTGAAACGGTGCGGATCAACGGCCGCAAAACCCTGATCCTTCGCAGTAAAAAGGAACAGAGCATTTCCGCCGGGCTGCTGTGGATCCATGGCGGCGGCTATATCACCGGCATGAAGGAAATGGTCTACGCTTCAAGAGCCATCGACCTCGTTGAACGTTTCGGCATCACGGTTCTCAGCATCGATTACCGGCTGGCACCGCGTCATCCGTATCCAGCCGCACTGGAAGACTGTTACGCGGCATTGCTGTATATGAAGGAAAACGCTCTGGCTCTGAATATCCGCAGTGATCAGATCATGGTCGGCGGTGAGAGTGCCGGTGGCGGTCTCTGCGCTGCTGTATGTCTGAAGGCGAGAGATGAAAAACAGGTGAACATCGCTTATCAGATGCCGCTGTATCCGATGCTGAGCTGTCTGGATACAGCTTCATCAGCTGACAACCATGGCCGTATCTGGAATACCAGGAAGAATCATTTTGCCTGGAAACAGTATCTGAAAGGCATAGACAGGGATCATATTCCCGTTTACGCTTCACCGGCCTTGTGCACGGATTACCGCGGTCTGCCGCCGGCGTACACGTTTGTCAATGACGGCGAACCGTTCTTTCAGGAAACAAAAGACTATATCGCCCATCTGCGTGACGCCGGCATCGAAGCGGAAATCGATATTTACCACGGTGACATGCATGCCTTTGACATGCTGGATCCGAAAAGTGAAACAGGGAGAATGGCTGCGGAACGCTTTATCAGTCATTTCGAATATGTCCTGACGCATTACAGCGCCAGACAGGAGGAATCATGAAAATCAATGAAATCATGCTGAAAATGATCAGCGAATCTGACGGCAATCTGGACGACATCGAACATTATGTCAAAGTGACATGCTACGCCCGTATGATCGCAGACGCGGAAGGGCTGGACGAAAAGACGAAGTGGCTGTGTGAAGCCGAAGCGATCGTTCATGATATCTCCTGCCCGCTCTGTAGGAAAAAGTACGGCAATACCAATCACAAGATGCAGGAAAAGGAAAGTGAAGCACTGCTGAGAGAATTCTTTGCCGGCACTGATGTCAGCGAAGAGGATCTGGAACGGATCATTGCTGTCATCAGCCGGCACCATTCACCGCATCTGATCGACGGCATCGACAACCAGATCCTGATTGAAGCCGATTATCTGGTCAATGCCAATCAGAGCAGCTACCCGGCCGCAGCCATTCATACGTTCCGGAATACATATTTCCGGACAGCCTGCGGAACGAAGATGCTCGATCTGATGTATGCCGAAAAACTGCATGAAGCGGAAACGGCATAAATCCTGAAGACCTGATCGGGACAGAAAAAAGGACGGTGGAACCGTCCTTCAGATAAACAGTAATATGTTTGCCATGCACCATATCAATTCTGGTATGGTGTTTCTTTCTGCAGGAAAGAAAGGAAACGCTGCAGGGCGACATTGTCATTGCGTTTTTTCCAGAGAGCGTCGATCTGTTCGACTTCCTGATCACCCCGCATATCGACAAA
>CADBEA010000021.1 GCA_902793635.1 uncultured Erysipelotrichaceae bacterium
TTGTGTCATTCCCTGTACGGCAAGCATCTTTCGAAACACAGGATTTGTATACTGGTATCCTCTGTCACTGTGGAACAGCGGCTTCGCATCCGGATTGGCAGCGATCGCCTTCCTGAATGTATTGAATACCAGGGCGTTATCATTATGGTCACTCACTGCCCAGGAAACGATTGAGCGGTCATAGAGATCCATGAATGCGCTGAGGTAGATCTTTCCTTTTCCGCCCGGGACCTTGAGCTCTGTGACGTCTGTAGTCCATTTCTCATTCGGTGCAGATGCTTCGAAATTCCTTCCAAGAAGATTGTCTGCCTTCCGATCCTTCTTATTGCTTACCGTACAGCAGTTCCTCACTCTGCGGATCGAGGAGTGAATGCCTGTGATCCTCATGATCCTGCGGATCCGTTTGGGCTTGTAGTCCGTTCCTTCTTCTCTATTCAGGAAGATCGTCATACGCCTGTATCCAAGGATCCCGCCATAACGTTCATGGCGTTCTTCGATCTTTCCGGCGATCTCTATGTCTTCAAGTTCCTTGACCGGGATATCTCTGTTCAGCCATTTGTAATAAGCTGCACGGCTGATCTCCAGCTTCCTGCACATCCAGCTGATACTGTAATCCTGTTCCTCATGCAATTCTCTGATTGCCAGATACTTCACTTCGTTTTTCGCTTTTGAGAAGATCGCCTCCTTTCGATTTCCTCTACTTTTTTTAACAGTACAGCCTCCATCTCAAGTTCCTTGATCCTTGCCTGCAGGATCTTGTTCTGCCGCTGCAGTTTCTCTACTTCCGTGAGTTCCGATTCTTCTTTGCGTTTACCGCGTTTGTCAGCGAGTGCTTCACTGCCATTCTTCAAATACTTCTGTACCCAGCCGTACACCTGACTGTACGAAACGCCATAGACTGCCGCGGTGTTCTTGTAATCATTATTGTGTTCGATACAGTACTTTACGATCTTTTCACGCTCTTCCTGCGTTGTCTTTCTACGCGCCATCTTTGTATAGACCTCCGGCTTGGAAATGTAATCCTTAAGCTCTTCATGTCCATTATACTTGGCTATCCACTTCCGCAAGGTCTCGTGACTGGGAATCTGATACTTATTGCATATCGTCTCCAGAGATCCGTTACCGGATAGATATTCTTCTACTGCATTGGTTTTGAATTCCTTTGTATAGGAACTGTTTTTCATTTTGGGCATCAAAGACTCTGGCCCATTCTCACGATACTTTTTGACCCATTCCTTGACTATCGATATATTTACTCTAAGACTTTCTGCTATTTGACTGGTTCCTGCAATACCGTTTATATAGTTCTCACATGCCTTGATCTTTTCCTCATAGGATACCTTTGGTTTCCTTCCCATGATAAAATCCCACCTCCATAGATACACGTTTCTATATTTCGTGTGTCTACTTTGGCGGGATCATATCAAGCCGGGCTGCTATTTTTCATATATCTTCCAGAGACAGGTTCTTCGGGCGCTCCGGACGATCCGGAAGTGTTCCGAGTTTCTTTACATAGTAGTCGACACCGGTCCATCGGTGCATCTTGTATCCGAAGTCAGCGAATGCTGCTTTTTTTTCGAATCCGAATTTTTCATGGATCGCATCCGAACCTTCGTTGCCCTGTGTCACAATCGAAACCAGCCAGAGGTAGCCGTCCTTTTCCGCCAGTTCGATGATCGCCCGCATCAGTTTCGAACCGATGCCCTTTCCCTTTTCTTTCCTGTCGACATAGATGGCAAGATCCGCCGTCCAGTCATAGGCGCTGCGGGGATTGAAGGCGGAAAGATAGGCATAGCCGAGAACCTTTCCCTCTTCTTCGTAAACGATCCAGGGATACTTTTTCATGATCCCTTCCATGCGTTTTTCGAACTGTTCCCTGCTCAGCGGTTTCTCTTCGAAGGTCACCATCGTTGTTTCGATATAAGGGTTGTAGATCTCTGCGAACTGCTGCGCGTCGGAAAGAGCTGCCATGCGGATCATCGTTCGTATACCGTCCTTCCGTCCATGACTGTCATCATGACGGCGATTTCATGGATCTTTTCCGGTTCTGTTTCCTCAGGATCAGCTGACAGTACGGCAAAATCCGCGAAATACCCTTCCCTGATCTTTCCGCAGTTTTCCATGCCGAGCAGTTCATATGCCCTGTCGGTATAGGAATCCAGGGCTTCCTTTACGGTCATGGCCTCATTGGTATTCATGGTCCTGCCGTTAGTCAGTGACTTTCTGGTAACGGCAAGCTCGATTCCTTTCAGCGGATCGGGCAGTTCCACCGGTGCGTCGCTGCCGTTGGCAGTCGGAACGTTTCTGTACAATGTCGCAAACGGATAACTGTATTTTGCCCTTTCGCCGACCCTTTTTTCCAGGATGCCGGCGTCATAATCGATGAACAGTGTCTGGATATAGCAGGAAAGATTCAGTTTCAGGATCTTCTCCAGCTGGTCTTTGCGCATGATCTGACAGTGGACAAGTCCGTTATGAAGCGGATTGCCTTCGTACATGTTCTGTTCATAGACATCCAGGATCTGATCCAGAGCAGCGTCGCCGATGGCATGGGAAATGACCGGCATGTTGTAGCTCTGGGCCAGGCGGAAGAATGTTTCCACTTCCTCGTCGTCATAGATCAGGATACCGCAGCTGTCCGGATCGTCGCTGTAAGGCATGGTCAGGGCGGCCGTGCGGGCACCGAGCGATCCGTCCAGGATCAGTTTCAAAGGACCGATCACGAAGGCGTCGCTGCCGACACCGGCCGTGTATCCTTCATCCAGGAATCTGCTGAATTCTTCCGGATCATGGAATTCGCACTGTTCGGACACTCGCAGGTTCATCCCGTTTTCCATTGCCAGATGCTCGAATGCCTTCAGAGCCGGCTTATAGGATGAAGTGAAACTGACGAAGTCGTCACTGCCGACAGCGGTAATGCCATGGGCATTGCAGTACTGTGCGCCTTTGCGGATATATTCCTTCAGCGTTTCTTCGTCCGGTTCCTGCCAGGCTTTCTTCAGAAGCCGCAGAGCGTTTTCCTTGATGATGCCGTTGGCATAATCAATGTCGCCTTCCTCTGCTTCCGTATCTTCCGTGATGCCGGCAAGTTCCAGTGCCTTCGAGTTGGCACAGGCGACATGGCCGCAGGCTCTGGTCAGGACGATCGGCACGTCGGTGCTGATCGCGTCCAGGCTTGCTTTGTCGATCTGCAGGTTGTCATGATAGCCTCTGCCTCTGAGCCACTGTCCTTGTTTGAGGGAAGGAAGCGCCTTGCGGGTCAGTTCCAGGACTTCTTCGGAACCGGTGCAGTGATTGAGCATCAGAGTGCTGAGGTATTCACCAAGCCCAAACAGATGCATATGGGTGTCCGCAAAACCCGGCACGACATACATACCGGACAGTTCCACCGTCTCGTCGCCTTCCCGCAGGAGAGAGCGGATTTCTTCGTCGCTTCCGGTTCTGGTGATCAGATGGTCTTCGACCAGAAAGGCAGTATCGGCAGAATCCTTGATCCGGCAGTTGAGATATGCTGTTGCCATATGACCTCCTATTGTGTCAGTTCCGGCACCTTGAACTGGGTATTGTAAAGTTCGGTATATACGCCGCCGGCATTGACCAGTTCCTTATGGGTGCCGCGTTCCACGATCTCACCGTCCTTGACGACAAGAATTTCATCGGCGTGCAGGATGGTGGAAAGACGATGGGCGATCAGGATCGAAGTACGGTCGTCGATCAGCGGATCAATGGCATCCTGAATCGCCTTTTCACTGATCGAATCCAGCGAAGCGGTCGCTTCGTCGAAGATCATGACATACGGATCCTTGAGCAGGATACGGGCAATGGAAATACGCTGTTTCTCACCGCCGGACAGTTTCAGGCCGCGGTTGCCGACCGGTGTATCATAGCCTTTTTCCTGACTGACGATAAAGTCATGGATATTGGCCTTGCGGCAGGCTTCCTCAAGTTCCTCCTGGGTGGCATCCGGTTTGGCATACAGCAGGTTCTCACGGATCGTGCCGTTGAAAAGATATGTTTCCTGGGTGACGATACCGATATTGTCACGCAGCCAGGCAAGATCAAGATCACGGACATCATGGCCGTCGAACTTCACCGCTCCCCTGGTCACGTCATAAAGACGTGGAATCAGGTTGACCGTCGTCGACTTGCCGGAGCCGGAAGGACCGACGATGGCGATACTGTTGCCGCTCTTGAGGTCGAAGCAGATGTTCTTGAGGATCATCTTGTCTTCGTCATACTGGAACCAGACATGGTCGAACGTGATATTGCCTTCCGCCGTTTCCGGAATCAGGGCGTTTTCCTTATTCTTGATTTCAATCGGCAGATCGAAGTAATCGAAGATGCGGGTGAACATCGCCATCGAACGGATCCAGTCGACCTGGATATTCAGCAGCTGGTTGACCGGGCCGTACATTCTGCCCAGCAGTGTGACAAGAACGGAAATGTCACCGACCGAAAGGTCGTGGTCATATTTCATCATCAGGATGCCGCCGATCAGATACATCAGCATCGGTCCGATCGAGGAGATCGTACTGATAATGACCATGAACCAGCGGCCCGCCATGGCTTCCTTGACATTCAGATTCACCATCTTTTCATTGACAGCACGGTACTTTTCGAATTCCATTTTCTCCATGCCGAACAGCTTGACCAGCAGCTGGCCGGAGACGGAAAGTGTCTCGTTCAGGATACCATTGATCTCATCGTTGCAGGCCTGTGCCTCATTGGTCAAAGACCATCTGGTTTTACCGGCAGTCCGTGTCGGGATCGTAAACAAAGGAACAATGATGATGCCGACAAGGGCCAGCACGACGTTCTTCTGGAACATGGCGACAACCGCAACGACCAGGGTAATGGAATTGGACAGGATCGAGCGGAACGTGTTGGTGATGATCTGCTTGACACCGTCGATATCACTGGTCATGCGGGTGATGATATCACCCTGGCTGTTGGTCGTGAAGAAACGGTGCGACATCTGCTGCAGATGCTGGTACATCTCATTGCGCATGTCATAGGTAATATGCTGGGCAATCCAGGTGTTCAGATAGCTTTCCAGAACTCCGATCAGATTGGAACCCAGGGTGACACATAAAGAAATGATGATCAGCTTGATCAGCAGATCAAGATTGCGGCCGATCAGGCCTTCGTCAATAATACGGCCGGTGAGAATACTTGGATAGATTGAAAGGATGGACGATACAATAATTGCCGCAAATACCAGCAGCATCTGTTTCCAGTAAGGTTTCAGATAGGAAAACACCCGGATCAGAAGTTCTTTTGTAATCTTCGGGGCATTCTGTTTTTCTTCTTCACTGAGAAACTTGCCACCGCGGCCTCCTCGCATGGACATAAGCTTTACTCTCCTGTCTGTAATTGTACCAAAAAAGACAGGCAGAGCCTGTCAATTGATATATGTTTTTTACAGTTCGCCGGCGATTGTCGAAGCACGGCCGCAGATGACCGGCAGATTGCCGTTGCGGACTCTGATCTGATCGATCATCGTCTTTTCCTCAGCGGCATTCTTCAGACGGATGCTGTACTCAGCCTGGAACATTGTGCCAAGGTTCAGAGTACGTACAGATTCGATCTGATACGATGTCGTATATTTTTTGAATACTTCGTCAAACACATTCGTGTAATCGAGGTCTTCCGGCATGTTGATG
Source organism: uncultured Erysipelotrichaceae bacterium (assembly GCA_902793635.1). GTDB lineage: Bacteria > Bacillota_I > Bacilli_A > Erysipelotrichales > Erysipelotrichaceae > Bulleidia. The sequence continues at coordinate 5,664 of CADBEA010000021.1, forward strand.
CGGATATTGCGGTAAGTGCCGTCCGCATCCAGAATGCCTGTTTTGGCATAGATCAGATACAGCGCGCATACAGCGATCGTTGCCGCAAGAGCGAACCAGATATAACCCATGCCGGTGCATAAGCCGATACCCATGGCCAGGAAGATGATCAGAATATCACTTGCCTTGCCCGGCAGGGAACGGAAACGGACCAGTGAGAAGCTGCCGGCGACAGCTACACCGACGCCGAGATTGCCGTTGACCATCAGGATAATGACCTGCACGATGGCCGGCAGGATCGCCAGGGTCAGTGAGAAGCCTTTGTTGGGATGCTCGCAGGCCCGATAGACGAGCGCGATCAGCAGACCGCATATGACAGACGCCGCCAGACAAAGCAGGACAGCGGTAATACTTAAGCTGGAAACAGCACCGTTTAATACTGAAGTGAACATACTCGATTCTCCTTTTCTGTGTATACATGTTCCGGAATTCTTCTCGTTCTTCCGGTCTTTTCAAAATTGATGGTATAGATCGTTCCGTATTTGGAAAACGAAGTCTGCCGCAGGTTCATCCGGGACAGGATCCTGACCAGCCAGAGCGGATAGCGGTTCATCGCTTTGACTTCCAGCATGACCTTCCCTTCCGCCAGTTTCTTTTCCGTACCGTCTTCGTACAGACTCACGTGGTCAGTGCGGTAGCGGATATTGGTATCAAAGGTAATACGGACATCCTGTTCGTCGACGGCCGCGTAACATTCCCTGTCGTAGATGATCAGCACTCTGGCTTCCGGATTGTAGAAGTTCATGATGTATTCGATCTCGTCGGCTGTGTTGTTATGCACGTGATGGGGAATGCCATATTCGAGATACTGTTCCGCCTCCTCTTCATTCAGGACAATGCGGCGTTTGTATACGATATCGTCATATTTCTTCTTGGTTTCCAGAAAGACCGGCTTTTTGCCGTCCGGCTGACCGTAGCTGCGCAGTCTCAGTTTCATCTTGTAGTCGGGTTTGCTGAGGCTGTGAATGATCAGATCTGAGCCGGCTGTGTCGTAGTAGACACTCTGTACCGTGTATTTGTAATAAACGTCTTCCTTGATATGCCTGCCGCACAGTTGGATAAACATTTCCGCCTGCGCAGGTGTCAGTTCATATTTGTCTTCCACCCGCTGGAATACGTCAATGACTTCATTTCTTTCTTCGCTCATTTTCGGCCTCCTTGTCTTTACAGCTGTAATGTTACCGGGTCAGTATGGTCGGAAAATGAATGCATTCTGAAGTTTATGTGAACAATCCTGAAGTCTTTGTGCACATAAAAAAAATGATCCGCGGCTGGATCATTTTCCTGTTCAGTCCTGAAAGATTCCTTTTTTCTCGAGCTGCCTGACAAGAATATAGCCAAGCGTGCACGCGATGATTTCACCGACCGCAACGAAGAAGCCGTTGATGAACAGTCCGGTGATGAAACTGTCCGGCATGAACAGATAAGCCAGTTCAGCGCCGACAAAGAAGAAATTGAAGACCACCGGCATCAGGATCGAAAGGACCGGGATACCGTTCACTTTGCGGTCTCTGAATTTCCAGGTGAAGTAGGCAGCCAGCAGTGTCGCTGCTGTGCCGATGACGGAGTCGAGCATGCCGGTCGGGTTCAGGCCGGTCATGGCACCGATCAGGTTGCTGAGAAAGCAGCCGAGGGTAACACCGGCAATGGCCGGCTTGTAGATCAGCGGCAGCATCGTCAGTGCTTCCGCGAGTCTGACCTGAATCTGGCCGAAAGCAATCATATTCAGACCCGGCGCGAAACAGAGCGCCGTATAGACCGCCGCAATCATGGCAATCCGGGTAAGTTTCTTAGTGTCCATTGATGTAAATCTCCTTATTTTGGGTATACGTCGGGTAGCCGCTACCGACGGTGGCATCAACACCACGATTCCCTATTATACACTGCTGTTTCCTTTTTTCAACCAAAACAAAAACCGGCTTGTGCCGGTTCATGTGTGCTTATGCTTCGCTTGGAATTCTGACGTTGTGGTAGATCTTGTTTACGTCATCTACCTCATTCAGCATGTCCATCAGCTTGTGGAAACCTTCGATGTCTTCCGGATCTGTCAGTTCGACATATTCGTTCGGCAGCATCGTTGCTTCACAGGTGTCGAATTCGATGTTCGGAATCAGCTTTTCGATGACTTCCTGTGCCTTGCCGAAATCCGTGAAGGATGTCTTGACAGTCATTTCATCGTCGTCGACTGTGATATCGAGAACGTCGACATCACCTTCCATCATCGCATCCAGCATCGCTTCTTCGTCCGTATACGGGAACTCGAACAGGCCGACATTCTCATAGCCGAAGGATACGGCTCCGGCACCGGCCAGCTTCGCACCATGGCTCTTGTTGAAGGCTGTTTTAACGTTCGTATAGGATCTGTTGGTATTGTCGGTCAGACAGTCAACAATAATTGTGCTGCCGTTCGGACCAAAGCCTTCGTAACGGGCTTCGTCGTAACTCTCATCAGAACCGCCCTTAGCCTTGTCAATGGCCCTCTTGATTACATCAGCAGGAACCTGATTGGACTTGGCTTCAGCGATTTTTCTCTTCAAGGTGAGGTTCATATCCGGATCAGGAACACCACTCTTCGCTGCGATATATAATTCTTTTCCGAATCTGGAATACAGCTTTGATTTGATTGCCGCCGTCTTTGCCATCGAGGCAGCACGGACTTCATGTGCTCTTCCCATAAATGTTTTCTCCCTTCCATTTAATGCAAATTAACGTAAGTATTATAGCAAAACATTTTGCTTGTGAATATATCTCTTTTACGCAATCGTTATTTGTTTTTGTGCTACAATGAGTTTAGTTTGAGGTACCCATGTCAACATATGTAATCAGTGATCTGCACGGCTGTAAAGAAGAATTTGACGCCATGCTTGATTTGATCGGTTTTAATGACTATGACGAAATGTGGATCAACGGCGATATCTGTGACCGCGGCAGGGAATCCATTCCTTTACTGCTGGAGATCATGCAGTATGACAACATGCATCTGATCTTCGGCAACCATGACGTCTGGCTTGCCCGCTACTGTCAGGAACTGATCGATGCCAAGAAGGACAACAACTCCGTCGACATGACAGATGATATGATGAACTGGCTCCACTACAACGGCGGCTATTCCACCATGGATCAGTTCATGGATCTATCCTTCCCGCAGTGCTATGACATCAAGTTGTATCTGGAGGACAAGCTCCTCTATAAATGGCTGAAGGTCAACGGCCGCAAGTTCCTGCTGGTTCATGCCGGTATGATTGCCGACGAACCGGACGCTGCCGGACATATCGATATGAAGAAAGTCCCCGAGAAGATTCTCATCTGGGCGCATATCGGTCTGGACGACAACCCGCTCGAAGACGGAACGACGCTGATCGTCGGACATATGCCGACCTTCACCTACGGTGAGGAATTCGCCGGTATCATTGCCCATGGCAAGGAAGACACCATTCTGCATATCGACTGCGGCTGTGTCTACGGTTATTCCCTCGGCTGCATCCGTCTCGAAGACATGCAGGAATTCTACGTACCGAGTACTTATCCGAAACCTTATTAAATCGCTGCTGCCTCACCATCCGGCGGCAGCTTTTTATATGCCGTCAGATACATGGCTGTATACGACGCCAGACCGCCGATCACGTTGGAAACAGGTTCGGCCAGGAATACGCCGTCGGTTCCGAAGAAGGACGGCAGGATCAGCGTCAGCGGCACGACAATAATAACTTTCCTGAAGAGCGAGAAGAAAATCGCTCTTTTTGAACATTTCAGAGCCGTGAATGTCGACTGGCCGGCCATCTGGAATGCCATGAAGACAAAGCCGAAGAAATACAGCTTCAAGGAATGCGTGCCAAGTTCGACCATCTGCGTATCAGTGGTGAAGATACCCATCAGCTTGTCCGGCATCAGCAGTACCAGCAGCCATGCCGCGCAGGTATATACGAGAATCGTCCAGGTCATGAAACGAATCGATTCCTTGATGCGGGAATACTTGCGGGCACCATAATTGAAACTGATGACCGGCTGGGCGCCCTGCGAGATACTGGAAGTCGGCAGTGAAAGGATCTCACGCACCGAATTGATGACGGTCATGATACCGACATACAGGTCGCCGCCGTACTGTCTCAGCATGACGTTGCAGAGGATCTGCACCAATGCGTTGGTTCCCTGCATGATGAAGCCGGCAATGCCAAGCGGGATCAGTTCACGGACGATTGGGAAATCGAAAGCCATATATTCCCGGCGGATATGATACGGTGCCGTGTCGCCGTAAAAGAAATACAGCGCCCAGGCACACGATGCGATCTGGGAAATGACCGTGGCAAGAGCCGCGCCGGCCACGCCCATATGCAGTACATAGATAAACAGCGGATCGAGGATCAGATTCAGCACGGCGCCGAGAATGATCGTCATCATGCCCGCTTTCGGATAGCCGGATGCGTTGATGAAGCCGTTCAGGCCGGTCGACAGCATCGCGAACACGGTGCCGAAAAGATAGATGCACAGATACTGATCAGCATACAGATAGGATGCGTCACTGGCACCGAAGAGATACAGGATCGGTTTGCGGAAGAAGAAGCCGATCAGAAACAGAACCAGTGCCGCGCTGCACAGCAGCATCACCACCTGGGACAGAACCCGCTCAGCCCGCTCTTCGTTGCCTTCGCCGCGGGCAATCGCAAACAGCGGCGCACCGCCGGTCGCAAAGAGATTCGTGAAAGCTGCCGTCAGCGTCGTCAAAGGAAATGCCAGACCGATGCCGGTCAGCGCCAACGCACCGATGCCTTCCAGATGGCCGATATAAATACGGTCGACGACATTATAAAGAAGATGAACCAGCTGGGCCATCATCAGCGGGATTGCCTGGACCAGGATCACCTTCCATACCTTGCCGGAACCGAAATCATTCTGTTTTGTTCTTCTTGTACTCATCCGTTTTATTGTAATACAAAGCGCCGCTTTTCAGACTGAAATGCCCGAAAAACGGCGCGCTTTTCCTTAACAGCTGATATACAGCACAGTTTCCAGCGGAGCGAGAACACCTTCCGCATGATCTTTGACTGAAGAGATCTTCACCTGCATATTCTTGATGAGATCAGGATCGACAGTGACTTCATGATCCGAGAAATTGGCAAGGATCACCGCTTTCTGATCACCTTTACTTCTCGCATAGGCGAAGACTTCATTGGATTCCTTCATCAGTTCGCTGAAGTCCCCTTCCGTAAGAACCGTTTCCTCCTGCCGGATGGCAGCCAGCTGTCTGTACCAGTTCAATACCGAATCCGGATCCTTTTCTTCCGCTTCAACATTCATGACGGCATAGTCGTCATGGACCGGCAGCCATGGCTTCCCTTTTGTGAAGCCGGCGTTTTCCTCACCGTTCCACTGCATCGGGGTACGGGCGCTGTCCCGTGAGAAGGCATGCACACAGGCAATCGCCTCAGCTTCGCTGAAGCCTTCCTGGATGGCAAAGTCATACTGGCCGTAAGAAGAAATGTCATTGTAGCAGTCGATTGACGGCCATTTCACATTGCCAAGACCCAGCTCCTGTCCCTGGAAAAGGAACGGTGTGCCGCGCAGTGTGTAAAGCACCATGCCGATGACTTTGGCTGCCTTTTTGGGATCGGTGCCGGCCTTGAAGAAGTGATCCACACAGCGGGGCTTGTCATGATTTTCGAAAAAGATCGGATACCAGCCGTTGTCCTTTGTCGCAGTCTGGGAATTGACCAGTGCTTTCTTCAGATCTTTCAGTTCCCACGGATCCGGCCTGCACCAGGTTTCGATGCCTTTGAATTCGAGATTGACATGGCTGAATTCAAACAGCATGTCAAAGGCACCGTCCTGACCGACCCAGTACTGCAGTTCATCAGCGGAAACACCGTTGGCTTCGGCGACCGTGAAGATATCATGGCCGTCAGCTACTTCCCGTTTGAATTCGTGCAGGTAGTCGAGAATGCCCGGTGTATTGGCTGTCATGTCATGGATGGAAACACTGCCGTCCTCAGCATCCGGCGTTCCGTCTTCAAAGACATCCGGTTTGCGGATATATGTGATGGCATCGACCCGGAAGCCGCCTACTCCCTTATCGATCCAGAAATTCGCGGCTTTGTACAATGCCCTGCGCACTTCTGGATTGGCCCAGTTCAGATCCGGCTGCTGCACAGCGAAGGTATGCAGATAATATTGCTGTCTTTTCTCACACCATGTCCAGGCGGATCCGCCGAAGATGCCGCGCCAGTTGGTCGGCGCACTGCCGTCTTCCTTCGCATCACGCCAGATATACCAGTCGCTGTAAGGATTGTTACGGCTCTGCTTAGAAGCGAGGAACCAGGGATTCTGATCGGAGGTGTGGTTGAAGACGAGATCCATGACGATGCGGATGCCGTGTTCTTTTGCCTTTGCGAACAGTTCATCCATGTCTTCCATGGTTCCGTAGCTGGGATCGATTTCCGTGTAATCAGCGATATCATAGCCGTTGTCAACCATCGGCGAACGGCAGACCGGTGTCATCCAGACAGCGCCGATTCCCAGCGAAGACAGATAATCCAGTTTTTCGATGATGCCGCGGATCGTGCCGGTCCCCTGGCCGGCCGTATCCAGAAAGCTCTTCGGATACAGTTCATAGGCAATCGTTTTCTGCCACCATTTCATATTTATTGTCCTCCCAGAATATCTTTGAGCATCTCTTCCGTCAGGGTTGACAGATCCTGCAGTTCCTTCAGTTCTTCATCCGTAAACACGTCATGAGCGAACTCACTGGACAGGAAAATATCGATCATTTCCCCGATCGGCACCTGCCCTTCTTCAAGCGAACTGCCGAAAAGCGAAGTGAACATATCCAGCGGATCCTGTGCTTCCCTGATTTCTTCGGCGCTGATGAGCACCTGTTTTTCCGTATCGACCTGCACGGTGCGGATCTGCTTGACGCATTCCGGCTTTTCAAACCAGTGCTGATCCCTGATATACAGACAGCCGAAAACCAGCAGGATAAAAGTCATGATGTATCCGCTGATTACAAGTGACTGATAGAATGTTTCGGAAATTGGTCTTTTCATAATATCTGTCACCTACCATCTTACCACAGACAGAAAAAACCGGTCACATCCGTCAGGACATGACCGGTCAGATTTGAAACAGAAGATCAGAGAACTTTCTTGACGAGTTCTGTTACTTCCTCAGCTGTGTCGCACTCGAGTGCCTTTTCAGCCATTTCCTTCATTTCAGCATAGCTCAGGCCGGTAATGATCTTACGGGCGTTCAGAATGCTGGTGGCGCTCATGGAGAATTCGTCCAGACCGAGACCTAACAGAACCGGAGCAGCGAGCTCGTCGCCTGCCATTTCGCCGCACATACCGCACCATTTGCCGTTCTTGTGAGCACCGTCGATCGTCATCTTGATGAGACGCAGGATGGACGGGTTCAGCGGCTGATACAGATAGGATACCGGCTGGCTCATACGGTCAGCAGCCATGGAGTACTGGATCAGGTCGTTTGTACCGATGGAGAAGAAGTCTGCATACTTGGCAATCTGATCTGCCAGAACAGCAGCTGCCGGAATTTCGATCATGCAGCCGACTTCAACCTTGTCACCGACTTTGACACCTTCAGCGATCAGTTCAGCACGGGCATCTTCATAGCACTTCTTGGCATCCTTGAATTCGCCGACAGTTGCGATCATCGGGAACATGATGCAGAGGTGACCGTAAGCGGAAGCTCTCAGCAGAGCTCTCAGCTGGGTGCGGAAGATATCCTTGCGCATCAGGCAGAAACGAACGGCACGAACACCAAGGAACGGGTTCATTTCTTCTTCGAATGTGTAGTAGTTCAGCTTCTTGTCACCGCCGATATCCAGTGTACGGATAACGACCGGTTTGCCGTCCATCTGTTCCATGACGGACTTGTAAGCCTTGAACTGTGTTTCTTCATCCGGCCAGTCTTCACTCTTCATGTAGAGGAACTCTGTACGGAACAGACCAACGCCTTCGCCGCCGTTTTCAACGACGCCTTCAGCATCTTTCGGAGAACCGATGTTGCCGACCAGCAGGACTTTGTGTCCGTCGGTGGAAACAGATTCCTTGTCTTTCAGAGCCTTCAGAGCTTCTTTTTCAGCCTTGAATTCTTCAGCCTTCTTCTGATACTCAGCAACCTGTTCCGGTGTCGGGTTCAGGATGACTTCACCGTTAATGGCATCGAGGATAACTTCGTCGCCGTCTTTCGCAGCATCGAGAATGCCTGTTACACCAACAACTGCCGGGATTTCCAGCGAACGGGCCATGATGGCACTGTGGCTTGTACGGCCGCCGATTTCGGTTGCGAAGCCCTTTGCGAATTCCTTGTTCAGAGAACCTGTGTCAGACGGTGTCAGGTCCTTGGCGACGATGACAACCGGCTTGTCAATGGTGGACAGATTCGGAATGACCTTGCCGCAGATGTTGCACATCAGACGGAACGTAACGTCCTTGACGTCAGCAGCTCTTTCTCTCATGTACGCATCATCCATGGATTCGAAAATGGAGACCATCATGTTGGCAACCTGCTGAGTAGCATATTCAGCATTGACGCCTTCATTCTTGATCATGTCTTCGATCTGGCTGCGGAGTTCCGGGTCACCAGCCATCATCAGATGAGCATCGAATACTGCCAGTTCCTCAGCAGCAAGGCTCTTGGAAGCAACTTCCTTGATTTTTTTAATGTCTTCAACGGTCTTTGTGAACGCATTAGCGAGCTTGGCAAGTTCTCCCTCGACTACGGAATCCTTCTTGACGATTTCCAGAACCGGCTGTTCAAGCTTGTAGACCTTTGCGACAGCAATTCCCTGTGAAGCAGCAATACCTTTCAGCATTATTTATTCCTCCTGAATGCTTTCTGTGCATGTTCGGCTATGTAAGCGTTTACCTGACCTGCCAAAGCAGAAGAAACCCTCCCGCTGTTGCAAATGATAATTGTGATACTGCAGGCGCAGATGAAAACGCTGCGAAGCCGTCCATTTCTGAATTTATTTTAACATCCTTTAATAGTCTAAGCAATTGAGGAATTCCACTGCTGCTTCCTTTTTCAGCCGGTAAAACGCGCTGGCGGAAAGAAACTCGGCGTACCAGCCTTCGTCGCTGTTTTCAAAGTACGTGCGGCGCAGGATCATGCTGTTCTGATGCGAACAGTCCTGCAGCGTGCGGTCGATCAGATAGATCAGCTGACGGTCATACTGATCCATCCGGCCGGTGCTTTCACTGCCGCGAAGGTCAGCCCGTTTTTTCGCCCGGCGGTATATGCTGCCAAGGTATTTCATGATCTGGCTCAGTTCCCTGGCACTCATGTCTTCGATTTTCTTTCTGCCTTTTTTCTCATAAATCATGCTGTACCTCCTTCTGTTTTCTATTGTCCGGATGGGCCGGCATAAAAAGAAATGCATCTGCGCATGAACGGCAGTTTTCCATGCACAAATGACATTCCTTTCATTATCCGATATACTTAACTGGTAAAAGAAGAGGTTTCATATGACCCAGACAATTTCCACCCTGTCAAGGAAACGCATCGTGATTTCCCTGATCCTGACGGCCATGATTCCGATCACAGCCAGGATCCTGAATATCTTTTTGGATCAGGAACAGATCTCACTGATGTTTTCCATGAATATCTTCACTTCGGTGCTGATCATGTACAACTGGAATCTGGTGGCGATTCACTATAACCGCGCCAAGGAGAACATTCCCGATACGATTCTGTATACTCTGATCGGCGGCGCCCTGATCTTTTTGTGGTCACTTCTGGGACTGAGTTTCTTCCAGGCTCATCTGATCCTGCCGCCTGCCTATGCCCTGATCGGCTATGGCTACGCAAGGCCGGGCTTCCTGGTTGCCTTCAGTTTCATGGAATCCGCCATGCTGAACCTGACCTTCAAGATCATGACGGACCACCTCGATGTCATTCACAAGGAACTGCAGTCGATCCTGCTTTCCGCCCTGGCGGTCGGTCTGGTCATTACCATCGCCTTTGTCCCGCTGAATGATATCTCCCTGCTGCTAAGAAGCTATGTCTACTTCATGGGCCTGTTCGCCCTGCTCTCCTATCTGTACAATCAGACACATACGATCGTGCCCGGTATACTGGCCTTGGGAATCGTCAATCTGATCCTGATGATCCTCTCCATGACAAACTAAAAATCCACCCGCAGGTGGATTCTTTTTTTTCTTCAGTCTTCGTCAACCTCGATCAGACCGTAGCCGCCGTTGGCTCTGCGGTAAACAACGCAGATCTGGCCGTTTTCCTCATCCTTGTAAATGAAGAAGTTGTGGCTCAGCAGTTCCATGTGCATGATGGCATCGTCAAGAGCCATTTCCTCAGCCGCGACACTCTTGGTGCGGACCGGGATGTCTCTGCCTTCGTCCTTCACTGCTTCTTCAATGAAGGCCTGTGCCAGATGCTCTCTGTGACGGCGTGACAGTCTTGTCTTCTGTCTTCTGATCTGGTCTTCCAGCTTATCGATGGCCAGATCCACGGCTGCGTAGAAGTCATCGTTGACGACTTCCGTACGCAGGAGGCCGATTTTCGTCGGAATTGTCACCTCGATTTTCTGTGAATCCGGATACACCCTGGCCACGACTCTGGCAATGGTGTCCGGGTCGATCAGCAGATACTTGTCCATGTTGGACAGTTTCTTCTCAATCTGCTCTCTCATCGAATCTGTAATTTCAACGTTTTTTCCAACAATCTCAAACCTCATAATGACCTCCTATTCTATATCGATCTATGGGTATACGGGAAAAACATCCGTTACGTATTCTTATGATTATCTGTCTTTGATATACTCCTATGATTACCTATATTGTATCTCAATCCGCAAAAAAAGGCACTGATTTCAATGCCTTCATCGGGAAATCTCATACAGCCATTCCAGCACGACGGTCATCGCATAGGAATCCATGCCGCAGTAGTCTTTCAATTCCTGCACGCGCGGATCACTGTCATCCAGTTCACCCGCTTCATCAAGACGGCGCCATTCAAAGACGGCATCCATGCCCTGCTGGATATCCAGATCCTGATAACCGGGATCGTCCATCATGGCCATGATCTTTTTCAGAGACCACTGACCGCGCATCCGCACGTCATAGACCATGCCGCTTTCAAACGGCAGCTGCAGGTCTTCCATGCGCTCGTTGACTGCCAGCAGTTCATCACGGTACTGCGGGAATGTCTCGGCCAGTTCATTGATACGGATCTTCTCCGCTCCTTCAGCATTGTAGGCCAGAACACTGCCCTCTTTGGGAATGTCGTTCAAAAGACTGCGAGCGAAATCCTCCCGCTGATCGTGAATGGAAAGATAGACTTTCTGATCAACGGTATGATCTTCATGAATAATATGAATCGAATATTCGAACAGCAGCACATCATATGGATGCATGCCCGGATACGGGGGAATCGCATAACGCTCCCATTCGAAATCAATACAGGTGATCGGATACTTCAGCCGCTTCAGCCAGCTCTGCAAAGCCAGCTTGTCGCAGTAGAGACCGCCCTGCCGGTCAGCCATGATCTGCGCATACTGCTGCTTCGAGCCTTCGATGCGCTTTTCATCAGCGTCCTTCAGATAACTGATGCCTTCATTCTGCATCTCATAGCGATGCTGGGCACCGATCAGAGTCAGGATGGAATTGTCGTCCTGGATAGCTTCCTGCGGGAAGCATTCCTCATAGTAGCTGCATTTCTGACGACCGGTGCAGTGCTGGGTGCGGACCGGTGCCGGGATCTCATCAAAGCCCGCTTCCATTTCCGCCAGCAAAGGCTGGATGTTCTGCATCTTGGAACGGACCGCCTTGACGACCGGTATGGTGGGATTGTTTTTGCCGTTATAAAAACTGTCACTGACAATAAACAGCTGATCGACATCCAGTTCATCCTGGCGGACATATTCGCTGTTGAGATGAACCACATACATGTTCTTCAGTTTGATATCCAGATGATCCAGGACCCATACCATACTGCAGTAAAACAGCATGTCGTTATGATGGGGATACAGACCGATGAACATGAAATACAGATCCCAGCCGTCTTCATTGCGGTGCAGAAAAGGCACCTTGACGCGCAGTCTGTCATATTCAAAACGGGCTTTGATCAGCCAGTCGTGATCTTCCATCGCGGCCAGGGCTTTGCCCGCATCGTCACCGATCGAACCGATAAACGGATCCGTGACGCCGAGCTTGCGCGCGACCAGTTCGGAAACCTGCTCGTCCAGCCTGACAAACGGGCGGAACGGCTTTCTTTCAGCAAACTGATCGAGGCAGTAAAGCCGCCGGCAGCGCATATATTTTTTGACATCAGAGATATGAAACATAGGTATTCCTTTCGGTTTATCCGATTTCTTCACCAATCAGATTGTGGCTGGCACTGCGGGTAATACGAACCATGACAAAATCGCCCGGTTTATAGTCCCCGTCACTGCGGAAGCGGACACAGCCGTCCACTTCATCCGGCGCATATAAAGCACTGCGGCCGATATACATTTCCGTCAGCTGATCATACTTTTCGACCATGACCTCCTGAACGGAACCGATGTTTTCCTTCAGGCGCTCGGCGCTGATCTTCTCCTGCAGCATCATCACTTCTTCCAGACGGCGCTGTTTGACTTCCATCGGCACATCGTCTTCCTTGTCATAGGCCGGTGTGCCTTCTTCCTTTGAATAAGTAAAGGCACCGAGATGATCCCAGCCCGCTTCTTCGATCATCGAAAGATTCAGCTGATGGTCTTCTTCCGTTTCGCCCGGGAAACCGCAGATCAGAGTTGTCCGCAATACGGCATCCGGCAGTTCTTCACGGATGCGGCGGCATCTGTCAAGGATCAGCTTACGGCTGCCGCGGCGGTTCATCGCCTTCAGGATCCGATCGCTGCCGTGCTGTACGGGAATATCAAAATACGGCAGGACATGTACGCATTCCTTCATCGTTATGATCAGATCGTCGGGAATCTCATCCGGATACAGATAAAGAATTCTGATCCAGTGAATGCCGGCAATGGCGTTCAGTCTTTTCAGCAGTTCCGAGAGATGCAGTTTTCCATCCACATCATATCCATAGCGGGAACTGTCCTGGGCAATCAGATTGATTTCCTTCACACCCATTTCCACCAGCCGCTCTGCTTCTCTTACAAGTTCGTCTTCATCAGCGGAACGCATCGGTCCGCGGATCAGCGGAATGGCGCAGTAACTGCATTTATTGTCGCAGCCGTCCGCGATCCTGAGGTAGGCCATCCATGGCTTACCGGAAAGCACACGCGGTGTCTTGCCGTAGGTATTGGCGATCTTCTCACCCAGCACTTCGGAAAGAATAACGCCGAGATTACGGTATTCATCGATGGCGATGAAGCGGTCCACTTCCGGCATTTCCTCTTCCAGCTGCGGCTTGTAACGCTGACTAAGGCAGCCCATGACGATCAGTTTCTTCAGATTTCTTTCTTTCAGATCCGCGGTGTCGAGAATGGTTTCAATGGCTTCTGTCTTGGCGCTTTCAATAAAACCGCAGGTATTGATGATAATGGCATCAGCCTGATCATAATCCCTGACGATTTCCTGATTGCTGGCGATCAGCAGCCCGAGAAGATTTTCCGTATCCACAAGATTCTTGGCACAGCCAAGTGAAATAACACCGATTTTCATATATAACTCCCGCCTGAATCAGACTTCATCTGAATTATACACTAAGCGTGCCTCATTTCATGAAAAAAGAGCTGTGCGGATGCACAGCTCCTTTGGTGTGCTTCAGTCAGCCAGGGTTCCGAACGGATCCCACGGTTCCAGAACAGTCGGTTCTTCCTCCAAAGCAGCGAGGGCTTTTTCGGAGAGATACTTCTTGTTGATGGCGATGACATACATGTATTTGTCAAACCAGGAATCACTGGCGGAATAGTAGCCCTTCTGGCCGTTCTTGTCACTCCAGGAATTCTCGATCTTCCATCTGGTAGGTTTGTCATCGACCAGATTGACACCGGTAATGACCATGGCGTGGTTCATGGCACTGTGGCGCATATCCAGCTGCTCGGCCTTGGTCAGTTCCAGATGCATATCCAGGGTGCCTTCATAATCGAACAGGCCGTCATCCCAGAAACCGGATTCCCTGTCGCCGTCCTTGCCGCAGTCGCAGCCGAACCAGACAACTTCGCCGTCCTTCAGCTGTTTCAGGGTTGCTTCCTTGAATTCCTCGATCGGCAGGTTCAGCAGTTCGACACGGTTGCCGGCAACGACGTTGCCGAGATACTTGACAGTATACAGCTTGTGATACGGCTTATCGGCTGTCGGACCGTTGATGACGCTGACATAGTCGTCAACGTCAGTGCCGAGATACTTCTCATAGAATTCCAGCGGTGTGATGTTGTATTCGGCGTGGTGCTTTTCGTCCTTGTCATAGTATTCGAATGTGAAGGACTTCGGCGGCAGGCCGAAACAGGAAGCGATCAGTCCGTAGATCTCTTTCAGCGCTTCTTTCTTCAGACCGGCAATGTCCCCTTTTCTGCCTTCGGCAGAGGCTTTTCTCGCATCAGCCGCGAATCTGCGCAGACGCTGGTTGAGGATGCCGTTCATGGTTCTGGTGTGGGAAGACTGGTAGGTTTCCGGCATGGCTGTCTTTGGGCAGATGCCGTATTTTTTGATCAGACTTGCCAGCATGTTCCACTGACCGCCGTCGCCGACTGCCCAGTCGAGCAGGAATCTGTTTTCCGGCGAACCAACCGGATTGTCGATTTCCTGAAGAACGCATTCCATGAACCAGTTGGCTTTTTCGAGTTTGTCATAGAATGCCACGAAGTTCTGGGACAGTTCAAATTCCTTGATATCGAACTTTTTGCCGATTGTCTCGCGCATAACGTTGAGCGCCGAGAAAATCCAGCAGCGGCCCGATGCCATCTGATTGGTGGCGGACATGGTTTTGATGTCAATGCTGAAGATAAAGGGATTGGCAGCCTCTGCTTCAAAAACACGGCTGATCATATTCAGATCGTTCTTGGTCAGCGCGTTTCTGACAACTCTGGCTTTCTCATCCTTCACATACGCTTCGCGCAGTGCTTCGATCTCAGCCGTCGTGATCGGTTCCATTTTTGTCATAGAGATACCTCTTTTCTTAAAAAATACTCTACAACAACTTCCCTTCCAAAACAATTTGAATCATCTCTGTACAGTGCGAAGACAGGCCGCTTATGCCACAATTGCCATGGCTGCCGCATGGATCATCTCCTGCATGCGTCTTCTGCTCAGTCCGTATATTTCTGCGAGATTAGCCAGCGGGATCCGTTCGCTCCAGGCTAACAGCAGCAAAATCTTCTGGCTGTCATACGGCAGTTTATTCATATCACTGCGGACGGCCTGAATCAGCGTGTTGCACGCCTTCAGTTCTTCTGTCAGTTTCTCCTTCCGCATCATTTTTCCGATGATTTCATCCTCTTTGAAACAGTGTCTGCCTTGCGCCACATGGACAATGCCGGATCCGGACAGACAGGGATTCTGCAGGCGCTGCAGTTCTTCACGGATCTCTTCCGCCCGCTTCAAAGTCGCGTGATATCGGCGCCAGCGGTGTCTGATTGTTCTGATTTCTCTGCTATTCACCGCTGAAATCCGTCCATGTATGCAGTCGGCGCTGCAGGGTGCGCAGCGGAATGCCACAGAGCTCGGCCATCTCCTTCTGGGAAATGTGATCGACATACATGCCGCTGACGATGCGGCGGGCGGACAGGCCGAAACGCTCTTCGATTTTCTGCAGGGCCCTTTCCACCGTCTTCACATTCTCCGCGATCATTTCTTCGGTTCCTTCACAGCCGGATCGGCTGCCCTTCTCCCGCAGCCATTTCTTCTGGGCGTGGTAGCCGCGGCAGAGATTTTTAAATTCCATTCGTTCTTTTTCCATAGAGTCCCTCCACCAGTTTTATTGCGCTTTGCAAGGACAATTCCATGAAAAAAACCGGATTTCATTCCGGTTTCAGAGTTCTTTGCCTGTGAGCAGGAAGTAAGCTTCCTTGTATTTGGCAATTGTCTTGTCGATGACATCCTGCGGCAGGTTGTAGTCGCTTTCCGGATTGGCCTTGAGCCAGTCACGGACGAACTGCTTGTCAAACGACGGCTGGGAATGACCCGGTTCATAGCCTTCCAGCGGCCAGAAGCGGCTGGAGTCCGGTGTCAGGACTTCGTCACCGAGAACCAGTTCACCGTTTTCGTCCAGTCCGAATTCAAATTTTGTATCAGCAATGATGATGCCTCTGCTTAAAGCATAGTCAGCACACTTGCGGTAAAGAGCCAGTGTCGCATCACGCAGTTTTTCGGCCAGTTCCTGACCCCTGCCCGGGAACTGCTTTTCCAGTACTTCGATGGATCTTTCAAAAGAAATGTTTTCGTCGTGGTCGCCGATCTCCGCCTTGGTGCTCGGTGTGTAGATGGCTTCCGGCAGTTTGTCACAGTTTCTCAGTCCTTCCGGCAGTCTGATACCGCAGACGGTGCCGTCTTTTTCGTAGCTGGTCCAGCCGCTGCCGGTGATATAACCCCGGACGATGCATTCGATCGGCAGCATCTCCAGTTTTGTGCACAGCATCGAACGGCCGGCAAATCTTTCGTTGCGGAAGAATTCCGGCATGTCGTTGACATCGGTGATGATCATATGGTTCCGGATGATGTCTTTCGTCAGTTCAAACCAGAAGCGGGACATCTGAGTCAGAACTTTTCCTTTATCCGTAACAGTGTTTTTCAGAATGACGTCGAATGCCGAGATACGGTCGGTTGCGACCATAATCAGCGCATCGCCGGTGTCATAGATCTCACGTACTTTGCCTTCTTTAACAGGTGTGTATTCCATCATTTTCATGACCTCCATTCAGCCACAGACAGTATAGCAGAATATCAAAAAAGAAAAAGAAACATTTCTGTTTCTTTTCAGTGATAAACGGTCTGTGACGTGATTGAGTCTATATCAACGTAATACTCGTCCAGATTATCAGGATTGATATAAACGCGGATCTCATCACTGTTCAGACTGGCGGATGGATCTTCCATCAGATCGCCGCTGCGGAAATTATGACTGATACCGGTATCGGGATCCTGAAAAACACACTCGATCACATACGGATTGACACCGTTGATCGTCACGCTGTAATTGCGGCTGATATTGACAATGCGGGCCAGCACATAGTGGCCGGCGGCCTTTACCGACTCAGCTGTTTTGCGGCGGGTGTACCAGACATACAGCAGCGCCAGACCGACGCCAAGAAGAACCGCGCCGACAGCACCGAAAGCATAAAAGAATAACGCATCAACCGCCCGAAGACCGATGCCGATCGGCAGGAATATACAGCCTATACCCGTCAGGATCGCACCGGCAAGCAGGAACGCGGACGGAGCAGAACGAACTTTTCTCATTTCTTTTCACCTCAGATAATATTGAAATACATCAGTACAACTGCAGCGATGGCAGCCAGGATCAGGAATTTGACCAGTCCCCAGAGTTTCTTGATGATGCCCAGAATCAGGAATATCGCCAGAGCTGCGAGAATATATGTCTTCATTCTTTTCTCCCTTCCGTGCCGGATCAGTTTCTCCGACACTTTCTGCCTGATGCATACTATTATACTAGTTTCGCTTCCAAAAGGAGAAAAAGAAAACAGCCTGATCACTCAGACTGTCTTTATGGTGCGGATAACAGGAGTTGAACCTGCACGGGTCTCCCCACATGAACCTGAATCATGCGCGTCTGCCAATTCCGCCATATCCGCGTTGCATGAATCAATATACACCATTCTTTCAAAAAAATCTACATAAATTTTTGAATTATTTTTCGGGCGTACTGATCACGTTCTTCGTCCCACCCGATCATGGGATTGGTATGCACCAGATAATCCCGCAGATGCGTCATCAGAATGTCATCGAAAATGATGAAGCCGGTAAAGTCCGGATGTTCGAGAAGATAGTCCATGATCAGTTCTTCCCGCGGTCCGTCCACTTCCAGTGAGGTCGTATCGGAAAAAACGACATGATCCTGCAGACCGCCTTCGCGCAGATATTCCATGCAGTAATCCAGGCCGCCGAAGCGCCAGGAAGAAGAAATCACGATCGAGACAGGAAAGTCTTTTACGAAACGGTTGAGACGCGCGATGCAGGGACGGCTGAAGAATTCAAATTTGCCGTCATTCTGAATACGTTCGTATTCTTCCTCATCCGGTGTGACGAAGACATTGACAACACCGTCAAAATCGAGAAACATGTAGATTTTCTGCAGACCGGCATTGCGGTTGTGGATCATGATCGAATTGATATGCTTATGATCCAGAAGCCACTGCGCCTCGGTTTTTCTTTCCATCAGGTGCTCCTTTCCTTTCTGGGAGTTTTTTTATCAGCCAGTCATACGCTTTGGCCAGACCGGCATTCAGGAACGGAATGACAGCCATGCCGACGGCGATAAAGGCAAGATCGACAGGTTCGAAGCGGACACTGAACAGGTCCGGCAGGAAGATCAGCACCAGCGCCAGCAATATGCCCATGGCCGGAATGATGATCAGCCGCATTTTCGTCGGCGGATAGTACACCCGGTAGAGGGTATACAGATAGATGAAGCCGGTCAGGGCGACGAAGATGCCGTAATAACGCTCCACGGAAATATGGAAGACAAATCGGATGATCAGACAGAAGAGAGCCGTCACGAAGACCGTGAAGGCGGCCGGTACGGCATTACGGAACGCCGGCCGGAAGAAGGATCCCTTCACCCTTTCAAAACTCGGTTCCAGCTGCAGCAGGAAGGTCGGTATGCCGACACCGATGGCACTGATCAGTGTCAGATGCACCGGCAGGAACGGATACTCCTGACGAAGCAGGATGACATAAACGGAAAGCAGGATGGAAAAGACCGTCTTGACAAGATACATAGAGGCAGCCCTTGAAATGTTGTTGATCACCCTTCTGCCTTCGTCAACGATCTGCGGCATATGGGCAAAGTCATTGTCCATCAGGACGAGATTGGCACTGTCCTTGGCAGCCGGGGAACCGGCCGCCATGGCCACGCTGACATCAGCTGTTTTCAAAGCCGGCACGTCATTGACACCGTCACCGGTCATCGCCACAGTATGACCGGCCGCCCGCAGAGCTTCCACCAGGCATTTTTTCTGATCGGGACGGACTCTTCCGAAAACCGTATAGTTTTCCGCCAGGCTGGCAAAGTCATTCGATGCGGATGACATGTCCACATAGCGTTCGCCATCCGGGATACCGGCCTGCAGAGCCAGTGAGGAAACAGTCGCCGGATCGTCACCGGAGATGACTTTCAGAGTAACATCCTGTTTCTGGAAATAGGCCATGATTTCCCGGACGTTGTCACGCAGGACGTCAGTAATGGCGATCATCGCCACCGGATCCAGATCATCCGGCACGCCGCTTTCCGCGAAACTGTCGGCTTTCGATCGGGCCAGGACCAGCACCCGGCAGCCGCGTGAGGTATATTCCCGCAGATAGCGGTTGGCAGCCGGACAGCCTTTGGCAAACAGGAAATTCACAGCCCCGAGATAGAATGTGCCTTCCCCCATGATATGGGCGGCCGTGTATTTGCGGTCACTGGAGAACGGCAGATAGGCATCGACATGAAAGACTTCAGACTTGCCGAAGTATTCCGTCATGGCTTTGGCAGTCGCGTTGGGTTTCTCTTCCGCCGCCATGAAACTGCAGAGAATCTCCTCCGCGTAGTTTTTCCGGTAATCGAGCAGCGGCCTGAGTTCCTCGACCTGCATACTGCCCTGGGTCAGGGTACCGGTTTTATCAAGACAGAGCACATCCACTCTGGCCAGTGATTCTATCGAGAAAAGATCCTGGACAAGAACATTCTGTCGGGAAAGCCGCATCGTGGATACGGCTAAAGCGATACTGGTAAGTACGACCAGGCCTTCGGGAATCATGCCGACGACAGCCGCCACGGTTTTCAGAACAGCATCCTGCCAGCCAAGGCCGATCAGCCAGTACTGGGTCGCGAACAGAATCAGACCGACAGGAATAATAGCCACGGAAACAATGCGGATCAGACGGTTCAGATTTTCATTCAGTTCCGATCTGACTTTGCTGTACTTGCGGGCTTCCTCCATGATCTGGGCGGAAGCGCATGCCTTGCCGACCCGCAGCACTTTCGCATTGGCACTGCCGGCGGTACAGATCGTACCGGCTGACACTTCATCATCCTGGCGGTGGGAAACATGTTCGGATTCTCCCGTCAGCATACTCTCATCAACTTCCAGATAACCGTCCAGAAGGAGACAGTCAGCCGGAATCTGCAGACCGCTTTCCAGACGCACCAGATCGCCTTCGACGATTTCTTCGACCGGAAGATCGTTCCACTCACCATCGCGGCATACCGGAACCTTCGTGGTAATCATGAGCTCCATCTTTTCCAGCAGTTTCTTGGCTTTGATCTCCTGGTAGATACCGATCAGGGCATTGCAGATGATGGTGATAAAAAACATACCGTTCTTAATATGTCCGGTCGAAAGAACGATCGCGAACAGAACGGCATTGACAATATTAAAATACGTCAGCGTATTGCTGCGGATGATATCCTCATATGACTTTGTCATATGCTGGTCGCTTTTGTTTACAAGTCCCTGAGAAACCTTCTCTTCGACTTCTTTTGTCGTAAGTCCCTTGTACATAGTGTTTTATTTTTGCATGATCATCGCCGCCAGCCGTTCGCGGTATCTCTGCAGGGATTCTTCCGTTTCATCCATATCCATGCATTCACCGGCGAAAACGAGGGCGTTCTTGAAATCGACACCGGCACTACGGGCAGCCAGGAAAGCCGCAAAGAAAGCATCGCTGTTTGCACTTTCCTCAAGCGGTGCTATGAAATTCTCTTTGCCGTCATGACAGTAAGCACCTTCATCCTGAAGGATGATGACCGGGGCCTGGGTCTTCTGATACAGGTTTGCGGCAATGACATCCGCCGCTTCTTCCCTGCCGTTGAGATAACTGGCGTCCGCTTCACTCAGCAGCAGAACGGGATTGAGGGCATACAGGGAAGAAAGAACGTTTTCCCCTGCCTCATCAATGCGCAGACCGCACTGAAGATAGATCGGCAGTTCCGCTTCCCTGAGCATTTCCATCAGTTCGTCAGCGCCTTCGCCGCAGAACATGTCACTGCTCAAGGCAATCGAACCAAACTGCTTCAGATCGATTTCCTGCATCATACCGGCATCGAAGTCATACTCCACACCAGGTACGCAGAAGTACTGAAAATTGCCTTCCGGATCGACGATATGGTAGGTGCAGCCGGCGATACCGGGGTTGTTCTGCTTGACTTCCAGACCTTCCTGCACGCAGGTGTCATAGGCGGCTGTGCCGTAGACACCGCTGCCGCAGTCCGAAAACATTTCATACGGAAAATGAAACAGACTCATCAGCAGAGCGGTATGGTAACCCATGCCGTCCACCCGCTGTTCATAGCCGTCAATAACCATTTCCTCATTGCCGCGCGGCAGCTTTGGTACATAACTGATAATGTCCGTCACAACCGGACCGATGATCATCATTTTTTCCATGAACTGATTATAACAAACTATACCTTTCCCTGAGAAAGAAAAAAGGAACCGGAGTTCCTTTACTGATCCAGCACAGCCAGCGAGACACCCTGGATCACTTCTGTCTTGCCGCACATTTCACCCAGTGTTCCGTCCTCTTTGATTGGGAAAACGCAGACATCATTGGTGAAACGGTTGGCACTGAACAGCCAGTTTTCATAACGGTAGATATCACGGGGATGTTCACCGCCGCAGGAAACGATCTGCTTTACAGCAAATGTTTCCGTATCCACCGCGGTGACAATGTCAATCGTGCGGGTGGAGACATAAACGGTCTTTTCATCGGCGGACAGACGAATTGCCGCGCCGTCCTTTTCATGTGTCCGGCCGTCCGGCAGCACACTGATCTGCCGCTTTACAGTCCATGTCACAGGATCGATTTCAAACAGTTCGTTGCTCAGTTCACTGGTCAGATATAACGATGTGTAATCCCGATTGAAAATACCGTGCCGCGGTCCGGTGCCTTTGGCAAAACTGATCGTACCGAGCGGTTCAAGATCATAGGAGAACATGCGCACTTCATCGATCAGCAGGCACGGCACAAGGAAGCGGTCTTTGCCGAAGATCACCTGATGGCAGCCGGCTTTCTCACGGATGGTCACTGTCTTTATGACTTTCAGTTCGCCGTCCTGCCAGGAAAGCACGGTAAAATGTCCGGCATGATAATTGGTGCAGTAGATGCGGTCCTCATGCCAGCTGACAAAGCAGGATGGCTGCTGTTCAAAGACAGCTCTGGCGACAACATTCCCGTTCCTATCGATCACAGCAATACCGCAGCCGTCTTCAAACGATGCCGCACTTGCCACCAGACCGTTCTGAACACTGATATATTTCGGATCGGCGATCTTACAGAAAAGATCAGCCTCCGAGGCATTACCGTCTTCAAACGTGAACCGGTAGATTCCTTCACTGCCTTTTTCGGTATAGGTACCGCACAAAAATGTCTGTTTCATGACTTTCCTCGTTTTCTGTTATTCAGTCTGTATCGCTGCCGCGCAGGATGCCAAGACCATGGCCGAGCGCCGGCAGGATGATATCAAGATCTTCCCGGCAGGCTTTCGGACTGCCCGGGAGATTGATGATCAGTGTTCCCTTGCGGATACCGGACACCTGTCTTGACAGCATCGCCTTCGGGGTGATCTTCATCGAGCCGGCCCGCATCGCTTCGGCAATGCCGGGAGCCATCCTATCACAGACTTCAGTGGTCGCTTCCGGGGTAATGTCACGGCGTGAGAAACCGGTGCCGCCGGTCGTGAAGATGACATTGACCTGACGCTGATCCGCCAGGCGGATCAATTGTTGTTTAAGCATGGCTTTTTCATCCGGCAGCAGGATCTGCTCGACCACCCGATAGCCGTTTTCACTCAGGATCTCTTTGATCACCGGTCCGCTGCGGTCTTCATATTCCTTTTTGAATGCCCGATCGCTGAGAGTGATCACCGCGGCGCTGAACGGACGGTCGTCAGCCGGCGGTGTGATTTCGATTTCATCACCCGGTCTGATCGTGCCGCCTTTGAGCACTTCCGCGAAGACGCCTTCCCGCGGCATGATGCAGTCACCGACCTGATTGAAAATGGCACAGTGATCATGGCATTCCTTGCCGATCTGCGTCAGACGCAGCAGGCAGTCACCAATCCGGATCTCACTGTCGACCGGAATCGTCCGCAGGTCGAACCCTTCGGCAACGATATTTTCACCGAACGCGCCGAAATCAACATTGGCGCCTTTTTTACGGAATGCGTCGATCTTTTCAAATGCCAGCAGAGAAACCTGACGGTGCCAGCTTCCGGCATGGGCGTCCCCTTCAATGCCCCAGTTTTCCTTCAGCACTGCTTCTTCGACCGTATGTTTCTGAATGCCGCGTCTGTCGCTGATGCATACAGCAAGTACTTTTCCCATAACTCATCCTCCGATCTGAGACATCTTTTTCTTTTCGGTTACCTGACTGCTCTGTTCAAAGCAGTGTTCCTTCGGTTTGTAGAGGATTGCTTTCCGCAGGGTTTCCCTGAGCTGTGTTTCTCTGTCCTCACCTTCCCTGGTGCGGAGAATTTCCCGCAGATCAAACGATTCGCCATAGCAGAGACATGGCTTGATGCGGCCGGTGCAAGTCAGACGGATGCGATTGCAGTCCTGACAGAATTTCTCATTGATCGCCGCGATGAAACCAACGCCGCCGATAAAACCGGGGATCCTGATATAGGTGGCCGGACCGTTGCCGTGCACACTTGTATCCTCTTCCATTTCCGGATACAGCTCGCGGATCTTTTCCCGCAGTTCGTGATCGTTGACGCCGCGGTCCTTGTCACCGTAGCCAATCGGCATCATTTCAATGAAACGGACATCCAGCCTGCGGTCTTCCGCCAGTTTCATCAGATCGATCCATTCGTCGTCATTGACATCCTTCTGCAGGACGGTGTTGATCTTGGTGCGGATACCGGCTGCCAGTGAGGCATCGATGCCTTTCATAACCTGATCCAGTGCATCAAAGCCGGTGATTGCTGCAAAGCGTTCCTTCTGCAATGTATCGAGAGAGATATTGATGCCATCGATGCCGATATCCTTCAGTTCGTCGATAAACTGCGGCAGAAGGATGCCGTTGGTCGTCAGAGTGACCTTTTCAATACCCTCGATATTTTTGATTTCCCGGATCAGATCCGTACAGTTTTTCCGGACCAGCGGTTCACCGCCGGTGACTTTGATCTTGCGGATGCCAAGCGCGGCTGCCTGGCGGATCACGTCAAGGATCTCCTCATAGGTGAGAACCATGTCCATCGGCAGCAATGTAATATCATTCGGCATGCAGTACCGGCAGCGTAGATTGCAGCGGTCGGTAATGGACACCCGCATATAGTCTATATTTCGCTGAAATTGATCTTTCATGGCTTACACTTCCTCCAGGAAAACATCGATATCACCACCGCATACTTCTCCTTCCTTTGAAGCCGCATCAGCACTCAGACTGAAATGAGACAGGCTGTAATGAATGCCCTGCGCGAACATTTCGTCCGCCTTTTTCTTGACGAGGTGTTCCATCAGACCGCCGCCGATCGTGCCGGTCTGTTCACCCTGGTCACTGTACAGCATACGGCTGCCGACCTCACGCGGAGCCGCTCCCTGTTTTTCGACAATCGTGCACAGCATGCGCCGGCCGGCCATCTTTTCCTGATGATGGCTGCCGAGGATCCGATCGAGAACAGGCCGCGGAAAGATAATATCCTTCTGACTGTTTTTGACCATGATGATTTCCGCAAGGATGGAGACGGCGATTTCTTCCGGTGTATCGGATTTGATCTTCAGGCCGATCGGTGAATGCATGGCAGAAATCTGTTCTTCCGGAAAACCTTCATTGATCAGATCCTGCTTGACGATCGCGATACGGCGGGAAGAACCCATCGCTCCAAGATAGGCATATTTCTTTTTCAGGATCGAACGCAGGCAGTTGGTGTCATAGCTGTGGCCGCGGGTCACGACCACAAAGAAAGTATGTTCGTTTCCTTCGATTGTATCCAGCGCCGCTTCGAATTCATCCGTGATGACATCATCGGCACCGGCCGCCAGTGCCTTGTCGGTAAACTCTTTCCGGTCATCAATGACCGTCACATGGAAACCGACCAGCTTGGCGATTTTGATGATCGGCATTGCCACATGACCGGCACCGCAGATCACCATCCGGTTTTCAGAACCGGCGATTTCAATATAGACAGTCTGCCCTTCGATCTCGGTGAGGGATGAATTGTCGGCATTGAGGATCTCGTTTGTGTGTTCATTGAGAAAACTGCCGCTGCTGAAAATGACCGCGCCGTTTTCCAGGAGGATCTTTTCGCCGGTGTGTTCACCGCTGACGATTGTTGCGGAACGGTATTGACGGTTGCTGTCGGCTTGTTCGATCAATTCATAATACGCTGTCATAATTCATCCTTTCCTACTTTCCGAAACCACAGTTCGGGAAAGTGCACACCTGACAGTTCAGGCAGTAACCGCCTTCACCAAGACGGTCTATTTCTTCTTTGGTGATCGGATCGTCTGCCAGCAGTCTTGGCAGCATCAGATCAAAGATCGTCCGCTTTGCATACATGACACAGCCCGGCAGTCCGCAAATCGGAATACGCTTTTCACCCTTATATGCAAGCATGAACATCGCACCGGGCAGGACCGGAGCTCCGTAGGTGATTACTTCATCAGCCGCCGCGCGGATCGCCGCCGGAGTTCTGTCATCCGGGTCAACACTCATACCGCCGGTGCAGATGACCATGTCAACATCCGCCGCCAGAGCTTCCTGAATCAGGGAAGTTTCCAGATCGACGTCATCGCTGCTGAGTTTATGGAAGACGACTTCGGCGCCGAATTCCTTCAGCTTCGCTTTGATCACCGGCGTGAACTTGTCTTCAATGCGGCCGTAATACACTTCGTTGCCGGTCGTGATCAGACCGATCTTCCTTTTGACAAACGGCTTCAGGGTGAAAATCGGCGCACCTGCTGTCGCTTTTTCAGCATTCGCCATCTTTTCCTTTTCAATGATCAGGGGAATGACGCGGGTGCCGGCGATACGGTCTCCGGCTTTGACTGTTGTATCGCCATGCCTTGAGGCAATCATCATTTCACCGATGGAATTGACTGCGTAAAGACGATCCCGGTCAATCTTCAGCAGGCCGTCATGAGCAGCAATCACTTCGATTTTGCCTTCCTTTGGGGCTGTCTTTTCAAACGACGATGATCCGCCGGTGCAGATCTGATAAAGGATCTCGGCTGCTTCATCTTCATGCAGCATGGATTCGTTGACTTCCCAGACATAGATATGATCCTTGCCGATGCTCAGCAACAGCGGAATATCTTCCTCAGTAACGATGTGCCCTTTGCGGAACAGCGGGCCTTTGAATTCTCCCGGTATGATCTGTGTCATGTCATGGCACAGCATCTGCCCTACGGCATCTTCAGTTCTGATCAGTTTCATCGTTATTTCTCCTCTTCCAGTTTATGACGGATCCACACCGCCTTCTCATAACGGCGCTGATGGTGGATTAAAGCTTCTTCGTTTTTGCATTTCTTCCTGCTTGCGGCAAAGCGCTCTTCAATTCCGACAGTTTTGTCTTCCAACACGCACTTGTCGGCATACCAGAGAATATCGGCATCGCTCAGTGCGGCAGCAGGATCGTATTCTTCACGGTGATGGACAGCGATCATGGCGGCAATTTCCGGGAACCCCTCTTTTTTCAAAGCGGCTGCTGAAACAGCGGCATGATGCGGCTGCGTGCGGTTAAGATCGTGCAGTAAAGCAGCCCTGCGGATCCTTTCGGCATTGAATGTGCATTTTGTTTCGGCAATGATCTGCATCGCATATGCGGCAACCGCCTCCATATGACGTATGACATGTTCGGGTGTCTGATGTTTCCGCCACAGTTCCTGAATCATTTCATCATCGAGCAGGATCTCCGGCCGGTATGGTTCCGTTTCATTTCCAGTGTACAGCGGCAGAATGGCGAGATTGGCACAGGCCAGGTTCAGAATGTCATTTTCTTTCGCCTGATGCAGACTGACACGCAGAGCGTTGATCGTTCCTTTGTGTGTCACGATCAATGCTTTCTTTCCGTTGCCGGCAATACGATCTACAGCATCTTTCATACGCTGTGCTGCTTCTTCAAACGTCTCACCGTCCGGGATGCGGTAATGCCAGGGATCATTGCCGCGCTTTTCATATTCTTCCGGATAACGGGCTTTGATTTCTGCAAAAGAGAGACCATCCCAGATACCGGTGTCAATTTCACTCAATGCTTCATCAAAGACCGGTTCAAGACCATATACATTGGAAATAATATCCGCAGTCGCGACGGCTCTTTGCAAAGGTGAAGTATAAATGGCTTCAATATCCGGCAGATTCTCTTTCAGCCAGTCAGCCAGGACGGCCGTATGCTTTCTGCCGGTTTCACTCAGACTTGTTTCCGTGCGGCCGATGCAGAGTCCTTTGCCTGTTTCTGTTTCGGCGTGTCTCAGAAGATAGATGTCAGTCATTTCCGTCTCCCTGTTTCAGCAGGATCACACTGCCATGGATATCGGAAAGCGGCAGTAAATACAGATCATGTTCCGCACAGTAGCGGTCACACGCTGTTTTAACACCGGGAAACTGACGGCTGTGATAGTCGTTGATCAGGATCATGCCGCCTTTGACAAGCCGCGGCCAGAACCACATAAGACCTTCATAGGTCGGCACTTCCAGATCACAGTCCAGTGACACAAAGCAATAACGGTTATCGTCCGGCACATCTTTCAGACTGTCAGGGAAATGCCCTTTGACAAGCTGTGCCCTTTCCGGCTGATAAAGTCTTCCAAGCACCAGTTCCGTGCTGGTCTTTGTAAAATCAGGATATTTCGAGGGGGCTTCCTTCTCCTGCTGTAAGTCTTTTTCGTCAAAGCCGGCAAAGGTATCAAACAGATACAGTTTCCGATCCGGAAAACAACGGCTGATCTGGGTCGCGAAAGCACCGCGGAATACACCCAGTTCGGCGCAGTCGCCCTCGATTTCTCTTTCATTGATCATTTTCGCGCACTGCCGCAATGCGGACAGCCGCAGATCAAAGTGTTCCTTCAGGACAGACAGCGGCATGACTCTGCCCCGGTAACCAAACTGGCGCAGCTGCAGATTCTGCTGTTTCTGTCTTTCTTCTGAAACCGCCGCCAGATAGACGATCGTAATATCTTCCGGTATTTCTGAAGGCCGGCGTACCGGAATGCCGTTCAGGCATGTTCCGGCTTTGGCCTGATCATTGTCCAGATAACAGATCACTTCGGTTTCCGCCGGCAGCCAGTCCGTCAGTGTTTCACCGGCCTGACCGGCGCCGAAAACAGCCGCCCGGTGCTGTTCTTTTTCCTGCAGCAGTTTCTGCAGTTTTTCCGCATCGGCAGGTGTGTCGGCATCATAGGCACTGCCCTTGTCATCGATCGGCAGATAGCGGATCTGATCCTTGCGCAGTTCATCAAGTGCTCCTTTCAGTCCTCGTCTGCTGTCGCAGGCAAGCAGGAAAGGAATGATGGAAGTACGCAGCAGGATCGGATGACCGATTCTTCCGCTGCAGATTGGCAGAACGGCATCTTCTGTGCAGGCCATCTCCAGAAACAGCGTATCGGTATTGAACAGCGGTACATCGACCGGTGTGAAAAAGACTCTGTCACAACTATCCTGCAGATATTTCAGACCAATCGACACCGAGTCGAACATCTGGGTCGTTTCATAATCGGGATTATGCAGAAACGTGACTGGATAGCCGCTGAGAGATTCTCTTGTTTCTTCCGCCATATAACCGGTCACCACAACGATTTCATCCGGTTCAGCAGACTGAAAGCGGCGGACAATGTGCTGCAGAAAAGTATAGGCACCGATTTTTTTCAGCTGTTTCGGTTCCCCCATTCTTTTTGACATGCCGGCTGCTGCGATCAGCACCCCGATCTTCTCTTTGTTCATTGTCACTCCGTTCAGAAAGTAAACTCGCCGCTTTTCCCGCCGGTCTTTTTCAGCAGATGAATATCTTCGATGACCATGCGCTTGTCGATTGCCTTGCACATGTCATAGATCGTCAGCAGAGCTGTGCAGACACCGGTCAGAGCTTCCATCTCGACACCGGTCCGTGAACGGGTTTTGGCGGTGCAGTATACGGTAATAATGCCAAGGCCGGGATCCGTCTCAAAAGTAACTTCGGCATTGGTCAGAGCGATATTGTGGCAGAGCGGAATCAGGTCAGACGTCCGCTTGGCACCGCCGATACCGGCAATCTGAGCCACAGTAAAAACATCCCCTTTTTTGACTTTTCGACCCATCACGGCTTCCATCACTTCTTCGGAAACACGGATCGTACCCTGAGCAACGGCGGTACGTCCGCTGGTTTCCTTTTCACTGACATCGACCATCCGGGCATTGCCTTCTGCATCAAAATGTGTGAATTCCATTATCAGATCCTCATGCTATTACTTCTATTCTAAATGAAACCGGCTTTTTGCGAAATATACATGCATATATTTCCTCTGCCGGTTTCATTTTTCGATTGATTATAAGCCTGTTTTTCTTTGCAAATCAGTCTGCTGCGATCATAACGGAAGTTGCTTTGACAACCGCGACTGCTTCCTTGCCGACCGCCAGGCCAAGCTGGTCAGCGGCTTCCGTGGAAATAATCGCGGTGAGGCCGATGTCACCCGGAACATCCAGTTTCACAATGGCCATAAGCGCGTCTTTCTCAAGGGATCTGATGGTTCCTCTGAACTGGTTGCGGGCACTCATGAACAGTTTGTCATTGGCCATCATCACTTCTGTCGCCTTTATGACAGCAACGACTTTGGAGCCGGCCGCGAGTTTCAGATCACGGACAGATTCAGCAGAAATGGTGGCTGTGATCTTCTCATCACCGGCTGTAACTTTGACGATACCCATGACGCCGTCACACTTGACTTCGCTGACGATACCGCGGATTTTATTTCTGGCACTTAACATATCTCTTTTACCTTCCTAATGCAGTAACAATATATCTTTTTCATCAAATCCTATCTCGTCCGGCAGTTTATCAGGCGTCTGTGCATATGGAAGTTTCCACCAGACATCAGCACTGCCGGCTTCCTGTTCCTGAAAGCGGAAGCGGATGATATGTTCGAACGTATCTTCCATTCCGCCGCAGTAATAGACAGGGAATATATAATCTTTGTTGTTTCCGAAGTGGTGAGCTTTGATACCGATGTGGGTCGTTTCCAGCGGCACCGGCTTTGTCATTGTCATACGGATGCCCCATGATGGAACAGACAGTTCATTTTCATTCTGAATCTGAACAGGGACAATGTTCTTACAGCCGATCATACCGGCGGCAGTGACTGTTTCCGGATTGGCAAACAGTTCCCTGGTCGGTTTGAATACGATCAACTGTCCCTCTTTCAGCACCCCTGCCGCATCGGACATCCGGTAGGCTTCGTCACGGTCATGCGTTACCATGATCACCTGCTGTCCGTATTCCGCCAGCACATCCTTCATTTCCATCTGCAGTTTTTCCCGCAGATTCGCATCCAGGGCGGCAAATGGTTCATCCAGCAGAAGGATGCCGGGATCACTCATCATGATCCTGGCCAGCGCCGTACGCTGCTGCTGACCGCCGGATATCCGGTTCGGGTATTTGTCTTCAAAGCCTTCCAGCTGAAGCAGGGAAATCAGTTCAGCGGCACGGTCTTTTACTTCCGGAAGATTTCTGTCCTTATGCCGGCTGACCAGGATATTTTCCTTTACCGTCATATTGGGAAACAGGGCATAATTCTGGAACAGATAACCGACATTGCGGTCCTGCGGCCGGATATCGATCTTCTTTTCCGAGTCGTAAAGCACCTTGCCGTTCAGTTCGATATATCCCTCGTCCGGTTTCTCAAGTCCGGCAATGCATTTCAGCAGCATGCTTTTGCCGCTGCCGGATGCGCCAAGCAGGCAGGTGAAATGATCGTCAGCTGAAAAGTCAGCGGCGAGTGTGAAATGAGAAAGCTTTTTGCGTATTCTTACCGTCAGACTCATCGTTTTTCTACCTGTTCCTCTTCTCAAGCATATTTACTGTCAGCAGTACGACAGCCGAAATGGCCACGTTGACCAGGACCCATCGGAAGGCCATGACATCGTTGCCGGTCCGCCACATCTGGTAGACAGTCGTTGAAATCGTCGCAGTTCTTCCCGGCGTGTATCCTATCAGCATGCTGGTGGCACCATATTCACCAAGCGCTCTGGCAAAGGCAAGCACGATACCGGCGAGAATTCCCTGTTTGCAGGCTGGCATCTGGATACGCCAGAATATGTACAGATCTGAGAGGCCGAGCGTTCGGCCGGCTGATGTCAGATCCTTGTTGTAGCTTTCAAAAGCACCGCGGGCTGTCCGATACATCAAAGGAAAAGCAACCAGAATTGATGCCAAAACGCCGCCCGGCCAGCTCATGACGAAGCTGACTCCATAGGTGGCCAGCAGTCTGCCAAGCGGTCTTCTTGCGCCGAAAATCAGCAGCAGGAAATAGCCGCATACCGTCGGCGGCAATACCAGCGGCAGTGTCAGAATGACATCAAGTATGCCCTTCAGCGCCCGCGGCAGACGGGCGACTTTCTGAGCAAGGAAGATACCCAAAAAGAACACGATCACGCAGCTGATCGCGGCAATGCGCAATGAGTTCCATAATGGGTACCAGTCCATGCATTACTCCTTATTCAGCTTTCGAGAAGCCGACACCTTCAAATACTTTCATAGCCGCGTCGCTCTGCAGATAAGCCAGGAATGCCTCGGCTTCTTCCGGATGGGCACTTTCTTTCAGAACCGCTGCCGGATAGATCACCTGTCCGCACATTTCCTTTTTAGCTGTATCGACGACCGTCAGGCCACCCGAGGCGGCATCAGTCGCATATACGACACCGACCTGAACAGATTCGTTTTTCACCTGTTCGACAACGTCCTTGACGTTGGTTCCGTAAGTGATCTTTCCCGCATTGGCGAGTTCTTCCTCATTGAGTTCATAATAGGCCAGGATCTTCTGGGTATACTGTCCTACCGGAACATCACTGTTGCCCATTGCCATCAGGATCTGTTCGTTCTTCAGTTTTTCAGCAAGGTCATCAAAGTTTTTGATATCCAGTGGATTATTGCTCGGGACAACCAGAGCTACTTTGTTTTCCAGCAGATTGATGCGTGTGTCCGGATCGATGAAGTCCAGTTTGTCGGGATTCTTTTCCTCATCCTGGGTGACATCCAGCTGGTTCATCTGTTTGGGTGCAGCCGAAATGAAAACATCACACGGTGCTGCTTCGGAAATCTGGGTTTTCAGAGTGCCGGAAGAATCGAAGTTGAAAATCAGTTTGACATTGGGATTTTCAGCTTCATACGTCTTCTGGATCTCTTCCAGTGTTTCCGTCATGGAAGCAGCCGCAAAAACGATCAGTTCGATCTGCTCGTCAGTCGGTGATGCGGACGCGCTGCCGGATCCCTCAGAGGCGGCAGACGATCCGCATCCTGCCAGTGCAATGACCATTGCAAAAGCAGACAGGAATGCAAAAATCTTCTTCATGTCTTATCCTTTCCTCGTCCGGGTGCTCCGGGCTATTTAATTTTAAATAAAAGTCCTAATTTGCACTGCGTTGGTAAAAAGAGATATCTAACGT
The DNA here is from genome assembly GCA_902793635.1 of uncultured Erysipelotrichaceae bacterium. Classification (GTDB taxonomy): domain Bacteria; phylum Bacillota_I; class Bacilli_A; order Erysipelotrichales; family Erysipelotrichaceae; genus Bulleidia. Next base: position 38,399 of record CADBEA010000021.1, read on the forward strand.
ATAATTAATTCGTTCTTGGAAAGGGAACACCTAGGAGCCTTTCAGGAATGA
>CADBEA010000022.1 GCA_902793635.1 uncultured Erysipelotrichaceae bacterium
CTTGCATGCTCATATTATACCAAGTAAAAGCGCCTGTCCTTTATAGGTCAGACGCTTTTATTTCTTTTTTGACTGTTTCTTATTCGTTACAGCCCCTTTCATTGTGATTGTTTATCAGCCGCCGAATATCTTCAGCATGAAGCCGGCTGCGACAGCCGAGCCGATAACACCGGCAACGTTCGGACCCATGGCATGCATGAGCAGGTAGTTGCTGGGGTTTGCCTTCTGGCCTTCGATCTGGCTGACACGGGCAGCCATCGGAACAGCCGATACACCGGCCGAACCAATCAGCGGGTTGACTTTGCCGCCGGTGACCTTGTACATGACCTTGCCGATCAGCAGACCGCCGATCGTCGAGAAGCAGAATGCGATCAGACCGAGGATAATGATCTCGATCGTGCGGAATGTCAGGAAGGTCGGAGCAATCGCCTTGGCACCGACAGAGATGCCGAGGAAGATAATGACCATATTGGTCAGGGCATTCTGGGCGGTATCGCTCAGTCTGTCCGTCAGACCTGTTTCCTTCAGCAGGTTGCCCATCATCAGCATGCCGACAAGCGGTGCTGTATCGGGAATCAGCAGAACGACGAATGTCGTAACTGCGATCGGGAAGATGATACGTTCCTTCTTGGAGACTTTACGGGCCTGCTTCATGACTGTCTTGCGTTCTGTTTCCGTTGTGACCATACGCATCAGCGGCGGCTGGATCATCGGAATCAGAGCCATGTAGGAATAGGCAGCGATGGCAATCGCCGGCAGATATTCCATGGCCAGCTTGGACGCTGTCAGGATGGCAGTCGGACCATCGGCACCGCCGATAACACCGATCGCCGCGGCAACTTTCGGATCAAAACCGAGCAGCAGAGCCATCAGGAAGGCTGTGAAGATACCGAACTGCGCGCCAGCCCCCATCAGCAGCGAAGAAGGATTCGCAATCAGCGGTCCGAAGTCCGTCATGGCTCCGGTGCCCAGGAAGACCAGGGACGGATAGATACCATATTCCACACCGAGTGAAAGATAGTGGACCAGACCGTCGGTAATGCCTGTCCGCGGCAGATTCGCCAGCAGTACACCGAAGGCGATGGGAACCATCAGCAGCGGTTCGTATTTTTTATGAATGCCCAGGTACAGCAGTACGAAGGCAACGATGATCATGACCAGATAACGCGGGTCTTCAATAAGACCGGCAAAACCTGATTCAGAGAAAATCTTTCCTAATATATCGAAAATATTCATCAGATTTTCTCCTATTGAATGGTCGCGACAGTCATCTCAGATGTTACGGACGCTCCTTTGGCAACAAGAACGGATGTAACCGTGCCTGCTTTCGGAGCCAGAACTTCATTTTCCATCTTCATCGCTTCCAGGATGAACAGAATGTCGCCTTCCTTAACGGTCTGACCGACAGAAACACGGACATCCAGAATCGTACCCGGCATCGGTGCCTTGACCGGATCGCCAAGTCCTTCCGCGGCCGGTGCCGGAGCGGCAGCCGGAGCTGCGGCAGCCTGCGGTGCTGCGGTCGGAGCCTGGGTCGTTACCGGTTCCGCCGGACCTGCGTATACAGCTGTGGCCTGTCCTTTTTCGACTTCCACTTCATATTTCTTACCATTTAACGCAATGATGTATTTCATAAGTTATCCCTCTTTCTTCAATCCAGTGCCCGGATCGATTTGAAAACCAGTTCATTCAGCGGAATCTTCGTCTGCTCACAGACGATTGCCATCAGACATGCGGCTGTCTTTTCGTCGACATCGAACAGCAGCAGTTCGCCGCCGTAAGCTGCCTGCTGTACCGGTTCGCCAGCAGAAGCTTTCGCTGCCTTTTCAGCCGGTTTTGTTTCTGCCGGTTTTGTTTCTGCCGGTTTCGTTTCAACAGGTTTAGGTGTAAACATGCCGATAACTTTCTGGATCGGTCTGTCCCATGTTTCGTCTCTCATCTCACCGAAAGCAAACTGTTTTGCCGGTTCCGATTCGACGATCTTCTGGTTTGTTTCCGAAACTCTTTCGAAACTTTCAATGAAGGAAACCAGTTTGTCGATCAGAATCATGGCAAGCCAGAGAATGCAGAGCATCAGGAAGACGACTGAAATACCGGACACGGCAATAATCAGCGCATCTGTAAACGGCATATTACTCAGCCTCCGTTATTGTGTAGCTGACTTTCAGGGCTTTCTTTTCATCACGGCGGCGGAAGTATGCTTCAGCCTGCTGCGGGAAGGCAACATAGCTCAGCACGTCTTCCTCACTCTCGGCCATCTTTCCGAGATACGCGCGGGCGGCCGGAATTTCCGGCTCGATCGTATCATCATAACGGCCTTCGTACGGCTTCTCGTCACCGAGCGCCAGTTTCATCAGTTCTTCGGAAATCGGAGCCGGAGAATGTCCGTATTCACCGCGGCAATAAGCCTTGACTTCCTTGGAAATGGACTTGTAGCGCTGGCCGGTCAGAACGTTGGAAACGGCCTGGGCGCCGACCATCTGGCTCATCGGAGTAACCAGCGGCGGATAACCCATATCCTTACGGACAAGCGGTGTTTCCTTCAGTACTTCATCCAGCTGATCCAGTTTATTGACGGCTGTCAGCTGGGAAATCAGGTTCGACAGCATGCCGCCCGGAATCTGATAGTTCAGAGCGTCGATCTTTGTTGTCAGAACAGATGGATTCAGTCCGCCTTCCTTCAGGAAGCGGGCCTGTACCGGCTTGAAATGGTCGTTGATCTTCTGGCAGACCTTCAGATCCACGCCTGTGTCATAGTCCATCTCATGCAGAGTATAGACAAGTGACTCGGTTGCCGGATGGGAAGTGCCACCGGAGAAAATCGAGATCGCTGTATCAACACCGTCCGCACCTGCTTCAATGGCCTTCAGCAGAGTCATCGAAGCCAGACCGGTCGTTGAATGGGAATGTACATATACCGGAATCTTGACGTCCTTCTTCAGTTCCTTTACCAGGTCATAGCAGACCTGCGGGCTCATGATGCCGGCCATATCCTTGATGCACAGGGAATGGCAGCCCATGGATTCCAGTTTCATACCCAGCTTGACATAGCTTTCAAATGTGTGGATCGGGCTGATCGTATAGCAGATCGTTCCCTGGGCATGGCCGCCGGCCTTCAGACATTCGTCAATGGCCGTTTCCATGTTCAGCGGGTCATTCAGGGCATCAAAGATACGGATGATGTCAATGCCGTTTTCCACGGACTTGCGTACGAAAGCACGTACGGTATCATCAGAGTAATGTCTGTAGCCAAGAATGTTCTGACCGCGCAGAAGCATCTGAAGCTTGGTGTTCTTGACTTTCGAGCGGATAAAGCGAAGTCTTTCCCATGGATCTTCATCCAGATAACGCAGACAGGAATCAAATGTCGCGCCGCCCCATACTTCCAAGGAGTAGTATCCGGCCTGATCCATTGTTTCGAGAATATCTTCAAAGTCCGATCTCGGCATACGTGTGGCGATCTGTGACTGGTTGGCGTCACGCAGAACCACTTCGGTTATATTTACTTTTCTTTTCATTTCTTTCTTCTCCTGAAAAAACAAATCTTCTCTATAATAATAGATTTTTCATTTTTTTGTTAAAGAAATTGCATTTTTCCTTTATTTATTACACTTTTTGACACTTTTTCATGAAAAAAGCGCTCTCATAAGGAGCGCCTGATGATGTCTGTTTACTTAAAGAAGGAGATACCGTGTGTGTTGACGATGGCGTCCACCTTCCTGCCTTTTTTGCATAACGGGCATTCCAGCGAAGTCTTGCTCATGTAGTCATCCAGGATTCCTTCCGGTGTGAATACGGAATAAACCGGATAGCCGAAGCATTCCTTGACCTTTGAGAAGATTGCGCATACACCGGCAACCGAACCACCGTAATACTGGATGGCTTCAATACCGCCGGCCACGGTATAGCCGGTCGTCACCGATGCGGCAAGGATCAGAATATGCTTGTCTCTGATCATCGGCTGGATGTTGTCACGGAACAGCAGCTGACTGCCAGTCGTGTGTTCGGGTGTCACGACATAGATCGTTTTGTGATTATTCACACTGGAGAAGCCATGCCGGGTCAGTTCACTCGCCATGCATGCACCTACCACTTCCGTGCCGTCCAGACACAGGATCGTGTCAATGATCGTCGTATTGCTGAGATTTTCAGCGAGAATTCGCGCGGCTTCCTTTGCCTCGGAAAGACGATGCTTCGTATAAGTCAGGTCAACATAATAATTGACATGGCTGTGGCTTGTCGCGAAATGGCCTTTCACGACCCGCAGCTTCAGTGATCCTTTCGGATTTGGATATTCCATCATTTTCAATGCCATAGAACCCTCCATATGAAATAAATGTCTGTCAATATTGTAACAGAATCAGTCAGTTTGGTGACAGCCGACGCGAAGAAAAAACATAGTTCAGTGATGAACTCTGTCAGGATTCCTCATAATCCGCGCATGCACGCATGCTTTCATAGAAGGCATACGGAACAAACAGATTGCCGCGGCCGCTGCCCAGTAAAATGCCCGGCTTGGTCTTGCCGTGAAAGTCGGAGCCGCCGCTCTGCTTCAAACCGAACTTTTCAGCCAGCCGGATGGCAGTATTGGTCATTTCCTCAGTAAACTCGGTATACCGTGTCTCGATTGCGTCCAGACCTGCCTTTTTGGCTTCCGGCAGGAATTCCTCCATTTCTTCCGGTGTCAGGTTCAGCAGCGGATGCGCCATGATGGCGGTCGCTTTATATGTCTTGATGAAGCGGATGGCCGCGATGGAAGTGATCCGCTTGGCCGGAACGTAGAATCCGTGTTCAGGTTTCAGCAAAGTATCAAACGCTTCAGCAACGCTTTTCACATAGCCTTTTTTCATCAGAATACGGGCAATATGGGCACGGTTGATATCACCGTCGGTCAGCGCCGCGCACTCGTCATATGTGACTTCGTATCCGGCTTTATTCAGATTCTTGATCAGAATGTTGTTGCTGTTGATCTTGGCGATATGCGTCAGTTCCAGGAAGTCTTCGATTTCCTGCCAGTACTCGCGGCGGAAGAAAAGACCGACAATATGAATTTCCTTCTTGTGCCATTCCGTCGTGAATTCACAGCCCGGTATCGTAATGACGTCGCTGTGCCGGCCGGCTTCCATAAATGCCGGAAGGCCCTGGGATGTGTTGTGATCCGTCAGAGCCAATGCTGAAATACCCAGCTCTTCAGCAAGGCGGACGAGTTCTTCCGGTGTTGAAGTACCGTCGGAGAACAGCGAATGACTGTGCAGATCACATCTTTTTTCCATATATAACACTTTATCACAATTGTTATAAAAGAGAGTCGTGTTCCTTATTCATAAATTCAGTACCAGGAAAACATCCGTTCCGTCAGTTTCGGCACTAACAATATAGGATTGTAGTTTCTGCTTTTGACGCAGATTGCGTGTACAATAATGTCAGAAAACGGAGAAAAGACAATGAGAAAAATACCTACTGATACAGCACCATTTAACAGTATTCATACTGACATTCAGAATGTGACGATCGACGGCGAACCGGCAGTCCGTGTCACCAAAAAAGACAAACTGATGCAGTTTGACGAAAACACGATCGTTACCGTGAAGGATCTTGATTTTCATAACGGCACGATCAGAGTGAAAATGCTGAGCCGTCTTCTGCCGGACGCACCTGATTTCGCCAGAGGGTTTATCGGCATCGTCTACCGGGTCAGTCCGGACACCAGTGAGTTTGAATCTTTCTATATCCGGCCGACAAACGGCATGACGGATGACCCTGTCCGCAAGGCCCATGGCTGCCAGTATTTCTCCTACCCGGGCTATACATTCGCTTATTTCCGGGAATTCGGAATCACCGGATATGAAGCACCGATGAACTACGGTCTTGATGAATGGGTGCAGCTGACAGCTGTCATCCAGGATGAAAAAGCATCCTTTTATCTGAATGACGAACCGGATCCGGTTCTGACTGTCGATCCTATGAAGCACGGAAAAGACGCGCATGGCAGTGTCGGCTTCTTCTCCGAGATCGGCACTGAGGCATTCTTCAAAGACCTGGAAATCGAAATTGCGGATTGATCTGCACAAAGAGCTGATAATATGGAGCAACGCGAAAGAAGACAGTATCTGATCCGCTATCTTCTGAATGAACAGGACAGATATCAGGACATACAGATTCCTGCCGGAACAAATGAACAGAAGCAGCTGCTGCGTGCCTTGATGAATGTCCGCATGCCGCAGGAAATCAGCGAAGAATTCCTGTCCGTGCAGGACGATTATCTTGCCGAAGCAGTCCGGCAGAAAGGAATTACCGATTATAAAAGTCTTGTCCCGGTCAAAGACGGCATCTATCTCTGGCAGGGAGACATCACCACGCTGAAATGCGATGCCATTGTCAATGCGGCAAACAGCGGCATGACCGGCTGCTATGTGCCATGTCACAACTGTATCGACAACTGCATACATACGTATGCGGGCATTCAGCTGCGCAGGAAATGCGCGGAAATTATGAGCCTTCAGGGTCATGAAGAAGAAACTGGCAGAGCGAAAATCACCCCTGCCTACAATCTTCCCTGTTCCTATGTGATTCATACCGTCGGTCCGATCATCTATGACACCGTCAGAGCAGAAGATGAAAGACTTCTTTCATCCTGTTACCGCTCATGTCTTGCGGCTGCCTCGCAGAACAAGCTGCACAGCATTGCCTTCTGCTGCATATCGACGGGAGAATTCCGTTTCCCGAACCGGCGGGCTGCCGAAATCGCCGTGCAGACAGTCGATGAATACCGCAAAGAGACAGATTCAGAAATCGAGGTGATCTTCAATGTTTTCAAGGACAAAGACTATGACATCTACACCGAATTACTCCGCCGGCATCCATAGACTCGCTGACGTTCTGCAGAACTGTGATTCCGTTGTCATCGGAGCCGGAGCCGGTCTTTCGACGGCAGCCGGTTTTATCTATACCGGTGAACGTTTTGCAAAATATTTCGCGGATTTTATTGAGAAATACCATTTTACGGATATGTATACCGGCGGTTTCTATCCTTTCCCCAGTCAGAATGAATTCTGGGCTTACTGGTCCCGGTATATTTACATCAACCGTTATATGAACGCCCCGCTGCCGGTTTATGAAGACCTGCTGAAACTGGTCAGCGCCAAAGATTATTTTGTCATCACAACAAATGTCGACCATTGTTTCCAGAAAGCCGGTTTTGACAAGAAAAGGCTTTTCTATACCCAGGGTGACTACGGTCTCTTCCAGTGCAGTGAACCATGTCATCAGGAAATATATGACAACCGGGAAATGATCACCCGGATGGTTCTGGCGCAGGGTTTTGAAATCGATGAAGAAGAGAATCTGATCATTCCGGATGAAAAGGCGCTTTCCATGGAAGTGCCGGATCATATGTTTCCGATATGTCCGGTCTGCGGCAAACCGCTGACGATGAATCTCAGATCGGATGACCGCTTTGTCGAAGATGAAGGCTGGCACGCCGCCGCGGAAAGATACCAGAATTTCCTGCGCACCCGGATCACCGGGAAAATTCTGTTCCTGGAAATCGGTGTCGGCTATAATACGCCTGTCATCATCAAATACCCCTTCTGGCAGATGACCGCCGGCAATCCGGAAGCCGTATATGCCTGTCTTAGTTATGACAGTGCCGCCTGTCCGAAAGAAATTGAAAAACAGTCTGTCTGTATTGAAGGCGATGCCGCGAAAATTCTGAAGGATCTCGCTGAAGCCATCAGGCAGATCCCGGAAGCAGGTTTATGATTTTATCCTGACCTGTCAGAAGATATGCAGAAAGGTTTTAACAGCTATGATCGTCAATTATCACACCCATACCGCCCGCTGCGGACACGCGGACGGGGCTGATCGGGAATATGTGGAAACCGCCGTCGCACGGGGACTGAAGACCATCGGTTTCTCCGACCATGTGCCTATGCCCTTCCCTGACGGACATGAATCCGGTTTTCGGGTTCCCATCAGAAAACTGGAAGATTACGTGCAGAGTGTTCTTTCTCTGCGTGACGAATTTCGAAATGACATTGAAATCCTGCTTGGTTTTGAAGCGGAATATTATCCCGATCTCTTTGCCGGCCTGCGGGACCTTCTCTCTCCCTATCCGGTGGACTATCTCCTGCTTGGTCAGCATTTCAACGACAGCCGGGAAGCAATTTACAACAGCCGTCCGCAGTCGGATGCCAAAGCATTGGCTGCTTATGTGGACCAGGTGATCGCCGGCATGGAAACCGGCAGTTTCACCTATGTCGCCCATCCGGACCTGTTCCGCTTCAAAGGGCCTGATGAGATCTATGAGAAGGAAATGAGACGTATCTGCCAAAGGGCAGTCACTTTGAATATTCCCCTGGAAATCAATATCCTTGGCCTGCGGCAGGGAAGAAACTATCCGGATGATCGTTTCTGGACCATCGCCGCCGAGGAAAAATGCAAAGTCATTCTGGGCTGTGATGCCCATACACCCGACGATGTCGCCCATCCGGATCAGCTGAAAAAAGCCATGGCCTACGCCGCCCGCTTCGGCCTGGTTCCCGAAACCGAAACAGTTCTCAGAAAACCATTCTGAATCACAGAAAAAAGGCCTCGTATCCCCGCGGACATGAGGTCTTTGTCATTGATAAGAGAGTTTATTCGGAATCCTGTCTGACAAACCACACAGGAATGACAGCCGGCAGCGCCGCGATGGCAGCCGCCAGAAACAAAGTATAAGGCGGAACAAAATCAGCACCGTTCATACCCATGGCATCCAGGCCGATCAGCAATGAAATGATTGGTCCGACGATCATCGGAATCAGCACCATGAAGCACATACGCACACCCTGGAAACGGCCTTCCGTACCTTCGGGCAGATAATCCTGGAACGAAGACGTAAACGCCCCGGTCAAAGACAGAATGCCGCCCATCATGAGCACGCCGCCGACGTACAGAATCACTGTCTTCAATACACCGTCGGTAAACTGAATCGCCCAGAATGAGAGAATGCCCAGAATCATGATGGCAAGCAGCGGATAATAGAAATGCTTGCGTCCTTTCCTGTCAAACAGGACACCCATCACAGCCGTAAATACAGCAGCGCCGACAATGATCACCGCCATCGGAATCACGAAACCATCACCCAGGCCAAGTGTGACGATCAGGAAATTGATGAGATAGGAGAAGAACGTCTGCTGGGCAATACCGACGATACAGGCGGTCGCCAGACAGATATAGATCATCCTGTTGTTTCTGATGACATCGCGGCGAAAGCCATAGAACGTATCACTGAGATAATTCTTCCCTTCTGCTTTTTTCAGATCTGGTGCATCTTCCAGAACAAACAGGGCCAGAATGCCGGCAATGATTGGTATGATGCCGAGAATGATGAAGAAACGGGCATTGCTGGGATTGGCGGAATTATACAGACTGCCCAGTCCGACAAATACGATGACAACTGCGATAACCGGCAGGATGGCAAGAATGGCATTCAGTTTGCCGCGGTTGGTTTTATCTGTCACGTCGGCCACCCAGGCATTGAACGCCGCATCATTGGACGTTGATCCGGCAAAGGTCATCAGACAGTCAAAGATGATCAGCAGCGCGGCGATCAGTCCGACTCTTGAAGTTTCCGCCTTCATCGGCAGCAGCGCAAACAGCATGATTGTCAGTCCCCAGAAGATATAACCGAAGGCAATGAACGGTTTCCGTTTTCCGGTGCGGTCACTGAGGCTGCCCGCGAAGATCGTCGTTACCGTGGCGGCGATGGCCGAGAGAATCACCATCAGTGTCGTGACACCGTAGGACATGTCCGGCCGGCCGGAATTGGCGAATATATCCTGGGCGAATGTCGCGAAATACATATTCTCAACGATCCATGCGATCTGTCCGACCAGTCCGAAAAAGACTGCCGAAAACCAGATCTTCGCGCCAAGCGGCGTTGCTTTTTTCTCTTCCATGATCCTTCCCCTTTTCTGTATATGATCCAGCAGAATACAAACAGGCATTTTTCTGTTTCTTTACATATTATTGTATTCCTGTATGGCAATGGAAATACAGATATGCGATACAGTTTTTCTTTCTGCCGGCAAAAAAAACAGACGCTCCTCGGAACGTCTGCTGTTTCAAAACGGGAATATCATAATCCCTGCGCACAGAGCTGTCTGACTTTTTCGTCATGGATGACAACACCCTGTTCCTTCAGTTCAGCGATCTTCGCTTTGAACTGCGGCAGGTATTTTTCGTTGGCGACAAGCATTTCATCCATCATCGCCTTCGCATTGTGACCATGACGGATCAGCGGATTGATCTGGAAAGCCTTCATCAGACTGCCGTAGTTTCCGCTCACTGCCGCCTCTATGACACATTCTTCCATCGCCTTCATGATCTGCAGCCAGCCTCTTTCTGACGGTTCGAAATCACCCCATACAAGCGGTGAGGCACCTTCGGCATTGATCAGCGAACTGACTTCGACAATACTGTCATACGGCAGACAGGATATTGCGCCTTTGTTTCGGGTATTTACGACCATGAGGCTGCCGGTGTTGTTGTAAATGTTGTGGATGGTCTCACAGGCCGCGTCGCTGTAGTATGCGCCGCCTCTTTTCTTCAGCAGTTCCGGCATTTCATGAAGGGATGGATCCTTGTACAGTTCAAAGAGTTCCTCCTCCACTTCTCTGACATTCTCAGCTCTGGTCGTATGATGCCGGTAATCGTCCAGCTGGCGGGCCAGCATTTCTTCGTAGAGAAAATAGTAGCGGTGATAGCTGAAAGGAATACAGTTCATCGCTTCCATCTGCTCGCCAATATAGCTTTCATTATGCACATTGGCCATGTTGGTTCGATCATCTTCACTCATCTTCGCAAGAATATCTTTGGTCAGTTCCTTGCCGTTCTTATCCCAGATCCGGTGATAGTGGAAATGATTGAGACCGGCAAACCGCCAGGTATAGTCATCCTGTTTTCCGCCGAGCATTTCCGGTTCTTCCTTCATAACGGTGATCGGTCCGTTGCATAAGCCGATGCATTTTTCAAAACCGGCTTTTCTGATCACTGATTCAGTGATCATGCCGGAAGGATTTGTGAAGTTGATCAGCCAGGCATCCGGGCAGAGTTCCCGCATGTCCTTCACGATATCGAGAATGACCGGAATCGTCCGGAGGGCTTTGAATATACCGCCGGCTCCGTTGGTTTCCTGACCGATCTGGCCATAGGAAAGCGGAATGCGTTCATCCTTGATTCTGGCATTGAGCAGGCCCACCCGGAACTGGGTCGTGACAAAATCAGCGTCTTTAAGAGCTTCTCTTCTGTCGAGGGTCAGATGGACTTTCACATCATATGGAGAAGCATCCCACATGCGCTGGGCAAGAGCCCCGACGATCTTCAGTTTTTCTTCTCCTTCCGGAATATCGACCAGCCAGATTTCCCTGATTGGAAGTGTTTCATAGCGTTTGATAAACCCCTGCATCAATTCCGGGGTATAACTGGAGCCGCCGCCGATGGTGACGATTTTAAGACCGTTCTTATTCATGAATATAAACTCCCATGTATCTCTGCTGTCATTATGCCACATTGATACAGAGCTGCCGAAAAAAAAGCCGGTTCATTCCCGGCAGGTTCAGATGCGGTATGTCAGCCTGGCAGACCCAGGTAGGTAATGATGCAGGCAATGACACTGACAGCTATGGCAGCACCCGGCATCCACAGGATATCCGTCCGCTTGTTTGCCAATACGGAAATGCCACCGATAATACCAAATGCGAAACCGATCAGAGAAAATGTAAAACCAAACAGTGACAGAATAATGAAACCGCCGATTTCAAGTACAGCCTGATTATTCAGATGTGTCGATCCGACCGGATTGGCTATCATAAGCGGGCTCAGGATGCCGCAGACAAGAGCGAGCACCGCAAATATCAGGGCAATCGTCGACAGGACCTTTGGTGCCCCTTTTTTCTTTTCGGACTGAACCAGATCAGATCCGTTTCCTCCACGTTTCTGATTTGCGAAATGTTGCGTCATATATGTAAAACCTTTCTTTCATTCAGTATTCTCAGTGATTATATCTCAATACCGGCAAATGATTAAATATATTATCTGGCTATAAAGACTCTGTGCCCGGCTGTCTGATGGACCTACATACCAATATAGCCACAAGAAAGAGTTTCCGGAAGCGGTGGAAGAAGTGTTCGGGAAAGTCTATAATGACCCTGTGAAAAAATACAGGAGTGAATGATGATTACAGATCAGATCAATAAAGAACTGCTGGCTCTGGCCAGACAGTCAGATATCGAACTGGAACCGGTATACCGTCGGATCGATGCCGTATGCATGGCCAATTCCGACCGGATCCTTTCCGCCTTTATTGCCAACAATGTGTCCTATACCGACTTCGCGGATATCAACGGCTACGGAAACTACGATGCCGGAAGAGACAAACTGGAGCGTATTTTCGCGGACGTCCTCGGCAGTGAAGATGCCCTGGTGCGGCCGCAGATCATGAGCGGAACAAATGCCCTTTACATTGCCTTTACCGGTCTTCTGAAACACGGTGACACGATGATTTCCCTGACCGGCACACCCTATGATTCCCTGCAGGAAATGATCGGTATCAGCGGCAGTTCTTCCCAGTCTTTAAAAGCATATGGCGTTCGTTATGAACAGATCGATCTCATCAATGACGAATTCGACGAGGATACAATTGTAAACCGGCTTGCCCGGAACGATGTTCGTCTCGTGGAGATCCAGCGCTCGCGCGGCTATTCATCACGCCGCTCTCTCACAGTAGATCAGATCGGTCATATCATCGCAAGAATCCGGGAAGTGAACAAGGATGTCGTCATCATGGTCGACAACTGCTATGGCGAACTGGCGGAAGAAAAGGAACCGGGACATGTCGGTGCCGATATCACCGTCGGTTCCCTTATGAAAAACCTCGGCGGCGGTATCGCCCCGACCGGCGGATATATCGCCGGCCGCAAAGACCTGATCTCTGAAATCGCCGAACGTTTCTCAGCCCCCGGACTCGGCAAGGAACAGGGAGCCAATTTCAATCTCAACAATGCCTTCTTCAAAGGCCTGTTTCTGGCTCCGGGTGCTGTCCGCAGCGCCATGAAGACAGCTGTCTTCTCCGCCTGGATGCTGGAGAAGCTCGGCTATGCGGGTGTGTCTCCGCGCTATGACGAATACCGCACGGATATCATCCAGACTGTGGAACTTGGCACAAAAGAAAACCTTGTCCGCTTTACCCAGGGACTGCAGGAAGCTTCCCCGATTGATTCCTTCGTCAAGGTCCTGCCGGCTCCGATGCCCGGTTACCCGTTTGATGAAGTCATGGCCTGCGGTGCCTTTACTCAGGGCAGCACGATCGAACTGAGTGCTGACGCACCGGTCATTCCTCCATACACACTTTATATGCAGGGCGGCATGACACCGGAATACGGAAAACTCTGTGTTCTTCTCGCCCTTTCCAAAATAAAAGAGAGCTGCTAACAGCTCCCCGGTTGTCCTCCGTCGATCCGGATGATCGTATTGTTGATAAAGTCGGCTTCGTCTGATACCAGAAAGCGCACCAGAGATGCGACTTCTTCCGGTTTTCCATACCTCTGCACAAGGATCTTGTCGGTTTCCTGTTTCAGGAATTCTTCATCGTATCCGGCCAGTTCATTCGGTGTTCCGATGAAACCCGGCGCGATGGCGTTGACATGAACGAACGGTGCGAACTGCACGGCCAGATCATGGGTCAGCGCATTGAGAGCGGCTTTCGATGCGTCATAGTCAAAGCACATCGGATAATAGGTATTCATTCCGTTGGTGGAAGATATGTTGATGATCCGGCCGTATTCCTGTTTCTTCATGTGCGGCCATGCCCGTGCCGCGCAATTGTATGCGCCGACAACATTCACGTCAAGAATACGCCGGAACTGGTCGGCATTCTTACGGCTGAACAAATCCGGCTGATCGATGCCGGCATTGTTGATCAGAATGTCAACACCGCCGAATTCCTCTTCGATCCTGGTGATCATCGCATCCACATCCGCTTCCTTTGCGACATCAGCCCGGACTGTCATACACCTTACACCGAATTCCCCGCTGATCTTCACCTGAAGGTCACGGGCTTTTTCTTCTGCCTGGAAATAACTGATCACAACATCATATCCGGCTTTCGCCATCTCACGGACGATTGCACTGCCGATGCCGCCGGTGCCGCCGGTTACCAATACTGTTCTGCTCATGGAAAAAAAGAGCCCTGATCAGGCTCTTCCTGCATACTTTCCGTCAGCTGTGCTGACTGAGATCGTTTCACCCTGTTCGATGAACTGCGGAACACGGAGTGTCAGACCTGTATCAGTAACAGCATCCTTTGTCTGAGTGGACGGTGCGCCTTTGATTGCCGGTGTTGTCTGCTCAACGACCAGATCAACAGTTGCCGGTAAGGAAACGTTCAGAACGCTGCCTTCAAAGATCATCAGGCTGACTTCCAGACCGTCTCTGATGAAGTACTTGTTGAAGCCAATCTGCTCTTCTGACAGTTCATATGTTTCAAATGTTTCCATGTCCATGAAGTTATAGACACCATCTACCATATAGGAGAACTGTACAAGCTGCTTTGTGATCTGCGCTGCTTCAAACTTTGTGGATGCATTGAAGTTTCTTTCCTGGGTGGATCCTGTTCTCAGATTGCGCATCTTTGTTCTCAGAATCGCAGCACCTTTTCCAGGCTTCACATGCATGAATTCAATAACCTGCCACGGATCGCCGTCAACGATGACGGTCAGACCTGTTCTAAAATCGCCAGCTTCAATTGCCATAGTATTACCACCTTATATAATTTACATCGATTATTCTATCAACTTATTTCCATCATAGCAAACGCAAAGTATTCTGCCAGACTGATACAGTGTAAAAAACAGGAACTGATTGCTGTTTATCCCTCTGTATCCGCCTTCACTCCAACCCGCAAATTTCAGATTTCTGCTATCTGATTATCTGCCATTTTACGCTTTAGAACAGTTGACTTCTGAACGGTTTGAACTGATTCAATCTGGTCAGTTCTTTTTCTTGCAGTACCCATTTCCAGATTGGGTGGCTCCCGCCACACCGGAATATTCAATAAAACCGTGAAGTGATATGACCCTTTTTGTCAATATGAAGCCGGGTTACGTTTTCGCCTAAAAAGCTCCCGAAACATTTTCGGGAGCTTCAGCAGACTGAAATCCACTGGACTGCTGCTTTATTTTGACATTGCCTCCTGGACAGCGACAGCAACTGCAACAGTCATGCCGACCATCGGGTTGTTGCCCGCGCCAAGGAAGCCCATCATCTCAACGTGCGCCGGAACAGAGGAAGAACCTGCGAACTGCGCATCTGAGTGCATACGGCCCAGAGTATCCGTCATACCGTAAGAAGCAGGACCTGCAGCCATGTTATCGGGATGCAGAGTGCGTCCTGTGCCGCCGCCGGAAGCAACTGAGAAGTACTTCTTGCCGGCTTCCCAGCGTTCTTTCTTGTAGGTACCTGCAACCGGATGCTGGAAGCGGGTCGGGTTGGTGGAGTTTCCGGTAATGGAAACATCCGCGCCTTCATGCCACATGATTGCAACGCCTTCGCGGACATCATCCGCACCGTAGCAGTTGACCTTTGCACGCTCACCGTTTGAATAAGCGGTCTTGCTGACAATTGTCAGGGCGTGATCTTCCTTTACGTCAGCGGAAAGATAATCATACTTGGTCTGGACATAGGTGAAGCCGTTAATGCGGCTGATAATCATCGCTGCATCTTTTCCAAGACCGTTCAGAATGACGCGGAGCGGTTTCTGACGAACCTTGTTCGCATTCAGAGCAATCTTGATTGCGCCTTCCGCCGCCGCAAAAGACTCGTGTCCTGCAAGGAAAGCGAAGCATTCGGTCTCTTCATCGAGCAGCATCGCACCGAGGTTACCGTGTCCGATACCGACCTGACGCTGGTCTGCGACAGATCCGGGAATGCAGAATGCCTGCAGTCCGACACCGATCCATTTGGCAGCGTCTGCAGCTTTCGCAGCGCCTTCCTTCATGGCGATTGCTGCACCGAGCTCATAAGCCCATTTGACATTTTCAAAACAGATCGGCTGGGTACTCTCAACGATACTGTAAGCATCTACGCCCTTGCTGTTGGTAAAAGCTTTTACTTCGTCAAAGTCTGTGAAGCCGTACTTTTCAAGAACAGGCTGCAGCTGGGGCATGCGTCCTTCATAGTTTTCAAATAAAGCCATACCGCACCTCTTTATTCCTTACGCGGATCGATCCACTTGACCGCTCCGTCTTCTGCCTTAAACCTGCCGTATGTACCGAGATTCTTTTCATAAGCCTCGTTCGGTTCCATTCCGTTCTTGATTGCATCCATCATCTTGCCGAGACTGAGGAACTGATAGCCGCACACCTGATCATCCTTATCAAGTGCCATCTTTACGACATATCCTTCAGTCATTTCCAGATAACGGGTTCCCTTTGCGCAAGTACCATACATGGTGCCGACCATAGATCTGAGCCCTTTTCCGAGATCCTCCAGACCTGCACCGATGCGAAGACCGTCATCTGAGAAAGCAGACTGTGTACGGCCGTATACGATCTGCAGGAACAGTTCACGCATTGCTGTATTGATCGCATCGCATACCAGGTCCGTGTTCAGTGCTTCCAGAATGGTCTTGCCGGGAAGAATTTCACTCGCCATTGCTGCGGAATGAGTCATACCGGAGCAGCCGATTGTCTCAACCAGTGCTTCCTGGATCACGCCATCCTTAACGTTCAGACTCAGCTTGCATGCTCCCTGCTGCGGAGCACACCAGCCGATTCCGTGGGTGTAGCCGGAAATGTCCTTGATCTCTTTTGCCTGGACCCACTTTCCCTCTTCAGGAATTGGGGCAGGACCATGATCCGGGCCTTTCGCGACACACGTCATTTCTTCAACTTCTTTTGTGTATTGCATATGACACCTATCCTCCTTCAATTATATTTTGGACTTCAGCAGTTACTTTCACTCTACCATAGCCCCCCTTTCAGTTTCCAATATCAACATCATAACTGAGAGGAAAATCTGACATATTTTTATTCCAAATACTCTTTTTCCTGATATGCGGCTTAGAAGCAGCATTTATGTCCAGTTCTTCCTGTTTCCACGCGGTATTTACCTCCAGACACAAAAAAGCCCTGCGGATAACTGCAAGGCTTGAGGTACGAAATAGATGTTCAGATCATTTTGGGCGGGGATCAACAGCAGCTTATTCCCACTCGATAATGATTTCCTGCACGTATAGTAAATAGTTTACGTTTTAGTATATTTCATGTCTTTATATCTACGGTTTTCACTCACATCTACCACGTTTACGATCTGCATGGTAGCAAAATGGTATCAGAGAGTGGTATCAGTCTTCAAAGTGTATATACAAAGATCAGCAGCTGATAAGGTCTGCTTAAAGTGTATTTTAAAAGGATACTTTCGCTAATTTCTGAATTCTTTCAGATCTTCCCGGTAGCTGTAGCTGTCATGCAGGACGTTGTAAAGCAGGACGCCGGCGCCGTAGAACAGCTCCCAGAAGCGGCTGTCCATCTTGGTGATCTCCGGCAGATGGCGCTCAGGAACATACTTCTTCAGGCTTTCCTTCAGCTCCTCAGGATCGGTCAACAGATCACAATAGACCGCCAGCGTGTCCGGGCCGATTGTGCAGACCATCGGCAGAACCAGCTTCGTAATCAGTTCAACGATACCTTCCGGCGTTCTGGCAAGATCATATCTGTCCTCGGAGAAATTGAGCGTCTTCAGATAATTGGCGCATTCGCCGGCGAAATCCTTTTTGCCGAAAACCGGATTTCCGTTGATGACAAGACCGGCACCGCCGACAACGTTGCCAAGCGGATGATAATAGGCAAGAAGATTGCCGCAGTCACGGTGATTGGCATAATAGCCGACTGCTGATGCGTTGGCATCATTGCACAGGATAAATGTACGGCCGTATTTCTTTGTAAATTCACCAACCACATCGACATCGAAGATTTTAACTGTCGGCAGCGTGAGACGTCCTTCATAGACAATGCCCGGTGCGACAATTGCGACGCCTTTGATCTCCGGATGACGGATGAACAGAACATCGAGCACATCCTCCAGATCACGCAGATTGATTTCGTCTTTCACAGTAACCCCGCGTTCCATCGCTGCTTCTTTGTCCGCTCCACGCCAGTGAATTTCGAATTTGCGGTTTCTGCGGATAATGGCCACAATAGCGATCGCGCTGTCCCATTCCGGATCATGGATGTCTTCAATGACCTCTTCTGTCTTTTCTTTTTTCTCGAGTTCCTCTTTGATCAGATCGATGGTCTGGGTCACATTGTATGACGCAAATACACTGGCAGGGATCTGAATGATAACCTTGTCTTTCAGTACTTCCTTTGCCTTTTTAAGCAGATAGCCGATCTGTGGTGCCAGCAGGATCACGTCCTTGTCCTGAGCAGCCTCAAACAGTTCGGTATAAGGAACAGCCAAGAACTCATACTCAAGGTCCAGTGTTTCTGCAGCACCATTGAGCTTATCCGCAAAGAAGGAAGTGGTAAATCCGGAGGTGCAGCTTAACAAGACTTTAATCTTGCTGTCACTTCCTGCTTTCTTCAATGAAGCAATCATCTGTGTGAACAGATCTTTGGCATGGTCAAGATCCTTGATTTCAAAATGCAGGAAGAAAACAGGCTCATCTGATTTTTCGCTCTCGATTGTCAGGGCACAGATCTCATATTCAAGATGATAGAACTGCACATGGCCGACGGCGTTCTCTGTCACAAAGTCGATTTCATCTTCGCTTTTTTCATTGATTTCATAAGCCGGATCTGTCTGTTCAAGAATCCATTTCCGGTACATTTCATACATTTCTCTGTCTGTCATTTTCTTTATCTCCTGCTGGTTACGTAAACCGTTTTAGACAATTCAGGATCGAGAGCGGAGAAGTCATGAATGATGACATCCTCACACATAAAGACGACCCCGTCGTAGGAATACTTAAAGATCGCGCAGTTGCCGATACCGGTTTTTCTGGGAATCAGCGTATAAGCCTGCCATTTGTTGAAAAACTGTCCGCATGCGGCACCATGAGCTACGATCAGCGTCGTCGTATTATCCTCTGCCATTTTCATAATGCCGGTGACTGTATCACTGAATCTATCCTGGAATTCCTTTTCCCCTTCGCCGCCGTACTGTTTAAACTGATCACCATACGGGAAAGAAGGATTCAGCGACTCATCATGACCTTCCAGTTTGCCAAAGAACCATTCCTTCAGTCCCCTGATCCTTTCGTAGGGCATCTGTCCGCCGGTAACGATTTCCAGGGTGTCGGCTGCCCGCTCAGATGTGGAAGAATACGCATAGTCAAAAGTAATGTTCCTGTCGCGGAACCACTGCCCGGCAACTTCTGCCTGCGCTCTGCCAAGATCCGTAAGAGGAGCATCACACCATCCCTGGATCTTATGCGCAACGTTAAACATCGTCTGACCATGACGCATCAGATATAAGGTCTTCATTATCTTTATCTCCTGTATCTGTTTTCAGTATAACAAATATTTACAGCTTCCCTCCCACAGAAAAATCCAACTCTTTGTCATCGTTTTTCTTCTGTCTTTGATGTTACACGCACTGCTCCGAAACCTAATCATCAGCGCACTTAAACCTGTTCCTCAAAATTGCATTTGGTCACTGCCATTTTATGCAGTGACTCTTTTGTCACCTTGTAAAATGGTTCATGTTTATTCAACGTGGCAATCAATGCCATTTCCTCTTCAGTGAGTTGAAAGTCAAATACTTTCGCATTGTCTTCGATATGACCATGGGATTTAGAGCCCGGTACCAGACCGAAGCCCATCTGGATATGCCATCTGATAACGATCTGGACAGTGCTTTTCCCGTATTTTTCCGCCATTTGCACAAGGAACGGCTCATTGAGCATTTCCGGGGAACCATGTCCCAGCGGAAACCAGGACTGCAGGCGGATGTCATTAGCGTCACAATATGGCTTTCTTGTCTCAGCCGGGAAGTACGGATGACATTCCACCTGCATGATCATCGGTCTGATTTCTCCTTGATCGATAACTTCCTGAATCTGGTCTGTCTGGAAGTTAGAAAGACCGATTGCGCGAATCTTTCCTTCCTTATACGCCTTCTCCAGCATGCCCCAGGCATAGAGATAATTGTTTACCGGATGATGCAGCAGCATCACATCAATATAGTCAACCCCGAGTCTGACAAGTGTATCATCAATGGCAGAGTCCTTTTCATAAAGCGTCGGCCCCAACTTTGTCTCAAGAAAGTAGTCTTCCCTTTTCATACCGGATTTTTTTAAACCAAGTCCTACTTCAACCTCATTTCCATAGCGGTTGGCAGTATCGATCAGCTCATAGCCATGGTGCAGCGCAAATGCGACGTTATCTGTAATAAGGTCACCGGCCTGGCCGATCGTTCCGAAACCCAGTTTTGGAATTTCCAGGCCGTTATTCAGTTTCATTCTGTTGACATTCATTTTGTTTACTCCCCTACAGAGTGTTTCTGTGCTTGTTTTGCATTAGTGATCATCCCCTTATATTCCATGCCATAGAGACCGGCAAACCGTTTCATAGTATATTCACCGGCTTCCATCATCCACTGTTCCGGTGCAGCGCCCTGGTAAATAAACCAGAGTTTTTTTCCGCTGAGTTCACCCTGTGAAACCGGTCCGTAGAATCGGTCCAGAAGATTACGTACAGAACCGCAGATATTATGCCAGTAAACTGGTGAGCCAATGATCAGCACATCCGCTTTTTTCATCATGGCCAGTACTTCATCAAACTGATCACCGGGTAATGTCTGACCATAAACATTGATTCGATAATCTGTCAGATTCAATGTTTCTGCTTCTGTGCCTTTGAGAAGAGCTGCTGCAAGACCTGCTGTGTTTCCCTGTCTTTCAGGGCTTCCATTGATGAATAATACTTTTGTCATATTCTTTTCCTTTCCGGTATCATCTGTTTTTCCCAGAAGATTACAGCCCGGTCGATCCAGCCTTCCGCTTTTGTGTGCGTACCAAGGCCGAAGCCATGGTCAAGTCCGGGAAAGACTTCTATCATGGCATCTGTGCCGTTTCTTCTGATTCTTTCAATTCTTCTTTCCATTGTCTGATATGAAGCGATCCAGTCTGCTGTTCCGACACAGTTATAGGTCGGCGGCTCATTGCCAAAGACTTCACCAAGACCGGTATACTGCATTACCACAGTTCCGGCATTGGGACATGGTTTTTCCCCAAAGGCAGCAGTACCGTATGAACCCAGCCAGGCCGCCATCCTCGCACCGGCACTTCCGCCCCAGAGAGAATAGCAGTCCGTATTGATGTCAAGTTCTTCAGCATGTTCAAAGATGAAGGCAATGGCTCTTGCCAGATCCTCACAGGCGGTCTGTGCCCCAGGTCTGTAAATCAGGGCAAAGGCGTGGTATCCGTTCTGTGACAGTGTATATGCATGGGGCATACTGTCATGCATGGCACCGACGTAGGCAAAACCGCCGCCGGCATTGCATACAGCAAAGCGGCTTCCGGGCTCTC
Organism: uncultured Erysipelotrichaceae bacterium; assembly: GCA_902793635.1. Classification (GTDB taxonomy): domain Bacteria; phylum Bacillota_I; class Bacilli_A; order Erysipelotrichales; family Erysipelotrichaceae; genus Bulleidia. Next base: position 21,569 of record CADBEA010000022.1, read on the forward strand.
CTTTGAAATACCAGAGGCCGGTATCTTTTTTGCGGGGATCTGCTTTCTTCTCTTCTTCACTGTAGATATCAAAGAAGATCTTTTCTCCTGCTTCGGCTCTTTCCTTCAGATGATTGCAGATGGTTACTGTCATATTGCCATCAATCTCTGAATACCAGGTCAGATCCATGCTTCCCAGGGTGTTTCCTGACATGTATCCTCTTTGAACCGGGAACAAAAGTCTGCCCTTTCCGTGGAAAGCCGAGTCATTGATCACTTCATTGATTTTTGTATTTCCTGTATATGTCAATGATTCCTCCTTGTTTCACAAAAGGTCAGCCAGTGCTGACCTTAACTATGCCGTTCAGTGAACGAGAGCCGTGAATGTGAACTGGATGAGCTTCCAGTCTTCTTTCTGATTCTGATAAACCTCTGTCACCATGAAATGATGTGTTGTCGGTTTGCCGTCGAGCATCAGACCATAGTCAACATCAGTCAGGACAATCGCGGTATCACCAAAGGAATGCAATTCACGGTTATGGACGGTGATGTCTGTCGGCTGGAAGATGCCGTCTGTGTAGTATTTGACTTCCTTGTCCAGATTTGCGTTGGTGCCGATGTGGACAAAGTTGCAGTTGGGATCGGCGATTGCATACATTGTTTCGCCATCCCTCATCTTCATCGCATTCCAGAATGCGTCAGATAATGCAAACAGTTTTTCCTGCATGTGATCCTCCTTTAATCGTGGATATTTCTTCTGTTCAAAAACTGAACGAGTTTTGGATCGAAGTGGTTGATGATCTCGGAATGATCCAGGGACTTCGCAGTGATCTGTTCCATTTCCTCGTCGGTCAGTGTGAAGTCAAAGAGATCCTTGTTCTGGGCCATTCTTTCCGGCTTTGTGCTCTTGGGCAGAATGACTACACCTCTCTGTACATTCCACTTCAAAACGACCTGGGCTGCACTCTTGCCGTACTTCGCACCGATCGCTGTCAGTTCAGGATCTATGAAGATGCCGTGCTTGCCTTCTGCCAAAGGTGCCCATGCCTCCGGCTGGATGCCGAGTTCCTTCATGTTTTCCAGAGCGGCTGTCTGGGCAAAGAACGGATGCAGTTCAACCTGGTTGACCGCCGGCTTGATTTCAACATTTTCAACGAGGTTCATCAGAACATTCGGGAAGAAGTTGGAAACACCGATTGCTTTCAGTTTTCCTTCTTTATATGCATCTTCCATCGCTCTGTAGGCGGAGAAGTAATCCCCCATTGCCTGATGGAGCAGATAAAGATCAAGATATTCCAGGCCGAGCTTTTCCAGAGATGTTTCAATAGCTTTCTTTGCCATGTCATAATTCTTCATATCCTGGACCCACATCTTGGATGTGATGAACAGTTCTTCTCTTGTGACAAGACCCGTTTCAATGGCTTCCTTGATTGCAGCGCCGACTGCTTCTTCATTCATATAGGAAGCCGCTGTATCAAAGGAACGATAGCCAGCCTTAACGGCATCCAGAACTACTCTTTTGCATTCATCTGCGTCCGGGATCTGGAAGACTCCGAAACCGACCTGTGGCATTTTCGCGCCTGTGTTCAATGTGACATATTCCATATGATTTCTCCTTATTCCTGGGCATTGAAGTCCATGTTCATCTTTGCGTATTTCTGTGCTTCTTCAATCGTTGCGTTGTAGTAGCGGAGGTTCTTGTCGACTGATGCGATCTCTGCCATTTCTTCATCGGTGAGCGTGAAGTCGAAGATGTTGAAGTTGTCCCTGATATGAGCAGGATTTCTGGATCCCGGGAAGATGACGTTGCCGGACTGCACATGCCATCTCAGGATGATCTGGGCATTGGATTTGCCGTATTTTTCCGCCAGCTTTGTGAACACCGGTTCGTTGATCAGGTTTTTGTCGCCGTGTCCAAGCGGATACCATGCCATTAAGCCCATGCCTGTTTCCGCAAGAACTTTCTTCAGTTCTGTCTGCGGATAGTACGGATGCGCTTCGACCTGCACCATCTGCGGTTTGATCTCTGCTGTTTCAATGATCTCCTTCAGCCAGTCAATCGGGAAGTTGGAAACGCCGAGGGCCTTTACTTTGCCTTCCTTATAGGCTTTTTCCATCATCTTATAACCTGTACGCCAGTCACCTGCCGGCTGATGCAGGAAGAGCAGATCGACATAATCAGTGCCGAGTCTTGCCAGGGTTTCATCGACGGCGTTTTCGTCGGTATAAACAGTAGGCCATAACTTTGTGACAAGGAAGATGTCCTCTCTTGCAACACCGCTCTTCTTCATTGCACGTCCGACAGCCTTTTCATTCATATAAGCGTTTGCTGTATCAATGAGGCGGATACCATCAGCCAGAGCACTTAAGACTGAGAGTTCTGTTTCTTCCGGTTTGAGGAGAAAGACGCCGATTCCTGCCATTGGCATTTTGTTTCCATTATTGAGTGTTAAGTATTCCATGTTTCTGTATCTCCTTCTGTTTACACTTTCAGAATAACGAGTTTTCAAGCCCTTGTACAATGCCGGTTAGTTAAGCATGCTATAATTGAAACGCATAGTGAAGGAGAAGCTTATGATTGAAATCTATCTGCTGGAAGCTTTATGCGCTTTATATGATTACGGAACCCTTTCCGCTGCCGCAGAACACCTGCATATCTCCCAGCCGGCCTTAAGCCGCTCAATGCAGAAACTTGAGGATTTGTTCGGTGTTTCGCTATTTGACAGAACAAAGAACAGGATCACGCTGAATGACACCGGAAAGATTGCGGCTTCCATAGCAAGAAGAATTCTTGAGTCAGAAGAAGACATGATCACCGCCGTCAGGAATTACGATTCTTCTCTGCATACCGTCTCTGCCGGTTACTGCACTCCTGGCCCGATGATGGAGCTGCCACTGCATCTGACACAGCTTTATCCCAAGATGAAAGTCTCTTCAGAAATGGAAAATGATGAAGCTTTGTTAAAAGGACTGAGAACAGGAAAATATGGATTTGTGATCCTTTCCCATTCATACGAGGATGAAGACATACTCTGCATTCCGTGCGGCAGTGAGTCGCTTTACTTTTCCCTGATTCCTGCCCATCCGGCTTCACTGTTCAAAGACCAGGGACTTACCTTCAGTCAGATGAACGGAGAAACATTTGTCATGGCCGGCGACATCGGTGTCTGGCGTGATCTGACAATGAATATGATGCCGGATTCCCGATTTGTTCTTCAGGACTCTCTGGAAGCTCTAAGTGCAGTCATTAACGCTTCCACCCTTCCTGCCTTCGCTTCCAACCTGACGATTCGTCTCTTCCGTTCAAGAGAAAACAGTGGCCGCATATTCATCAGAATTCTCGATCCTGAAGCGACATTACACTACCATTGTCTCATCCTGAAGAAAAACCTGGAGAGATATAAACGATGGATCACTTTCCTGGAAGAAAGATATACAGAATAAACAATGCCGGCCAACTGGCCGGCATCATAGTTTTCACATCTTCCTCGTTTACGATCCGCAAGGCAGCAAAATGGTATCAGAGAGTGGTATCACGGCAAAGAAGAAATCCCATGTAGGATGGAAGTGTCAGTATTCCGTTCGCATATCCCACATTGTAATCATTTCCCAGTTTTACTGCACGATGAACATGATACTTCTCGGGATGCGCAAGAATTGTTTTTACACTTTTCGCATTTCCGGTTGAAGCTTTGATTTCCAGAAGTGTCGCTTCATTCTGAAAGTGGATGATAAAGTCAATCTCCAGTCCTGAATCTTTATGAAAATAGTACAGTTTTCTTCCGCTCTTCCCAAGGATATCCGCCATTAGGTTTTCAAAAACTGCGCCTTTATAACCATACAGATTTCCTTTGAGAATATCGTACTGTGTCCCGTCTTCCAGCATTGCTGTAAACAGCCCGGTATCCGCCATATATACTTTGAATATTTCCGGTATCGCATTACCATCCAAAGGCAGCTCAGGTATCGTCAGGTTATAGCATCTTCTGATAATCCCGGCATCTTCGATCCATTTGATACTACCTTGAAACATCTCAGAAGTCCCCTTCTTCCGGATCACAGAATACTGGAATTTTTTGTTTTCTTTTGCCAGCTGTTTCGGAATTGAATCAAAGCATTCCCGGATCTTTGATTTATCTTTTCCGACAGCGTATTTGACCATATCATCCCTGTATTCATCAAGAATGTTTCTCTGCAGAACAAGTGTCTGGGAGATCTGATGCGTGTCAATGAAGCGCTGCACGACTTCCGGCATACCGCCGATAACCGTGTATTGCAGAAGAAGTTCTCTCATCCGGTTATGGATCGGTTCAGGTACGGGTGAGCATTGCTCCAGGTTGTTCTGCATCAAATCGATCACCTGGTCACTGATCCCATTTGCCCAGAGAAACTCTTCAAAATCCAGCGGAAACATTTCTATGATCTCTTCATAGCCGACGGGGATCGACAATTCCTTATCTCCATACCCGCTTACGCCAAGTAAAGAGCCTGTCGCAATCACATCATAGCGGCCATCTGTTTTAAAGAATTTCAAGGAAGTCCTGGCATTCGGGCAATGCTGTATTTCGTCAAGAATGATAATAGTCTGCCCTTCTTCAAAAACTGCTCCTGTTCCAAGCAATGCTGACATATACATAACCAGATCATCAACTTTCAAAGACCCGGAAAACAAAGATGCATATTCCGGGTTTTCATAGAAATTGATATAGATCGCATGTGAATAATTCCTGCGTGCAAAATCCATAACGCTGAAAGTCTTTCCACACTGCCGCACCCCTTTGATTACCAACGGTTTTTTATGTGGATCATTCTTCCAGTTATTCAGTCGCTCTGTTATTTTTCGTTTCAGCATACATTTCACCACCCGCAAACTAAGTATATAACTTTTTCAAGCGACTTTATATAATATTATGCGACTTTTTCAAGTGACTTTTAGAACTGATTATGGTAATTTTATTCCCACTCAATTGTTCCCGGCGGCTTGGATGTGATATCCAGAGCCACTCTGTTGACATGCGAGACTTCATTGACGATTCGTGTGGATATTCTGTCCAGTACGTCATAGGGTATTCTCGCCCAGTCAGCTGTCATGCCGTCGATAGAAGTGACTGCTCTGACAACTACCGTGTAATCATATGTCCGCTGATCTCCCATGACACCAACAGAGTGAATATCCGGAAGACAGGTAAAATACTGCCAGATTTCCCGGTGCAGACCTGCCTTGCGGATCTCTTCTCTGAGGATTGCGTCACTTTCTCTGACGATCTGCAGTTTTTCTTCCGTGATCTCACCAAGTACACGAATGCCGAGACCCGGTCCCGGGAATGGCTGACGCCAGACCATTTCTTCCGGCAGTCCAAGTTCTGTGCCCAGCTCTCTGACTTCGTCCTTGAACAGTTTGTTCAAGGGTTCAATCAGCTGGAAATTCATATCTTCCGGCAGGCCGCCGACATTATGATGTGATTTGATCGTCTGGGCTGTGTCCGTACCGGATTCGATGACGTCTGTGTACAGGGTTCCCTGCGCCAGCCATTTGATATCCGTTCCGGCCAGAAGCCGTGCGACTTCATCCCGGAAAGTATAGACAAATTCATTGCCGATCGCCTTGCGCTTGTCTTCCGGATCCTTCAGTCCCTTCAGTTTTTCCATGAAGCGTTCCCGGGCATCGATCTTGATCAGATTCAGATCCATGTTCCGCGAGAATGTATCCATGACGGATTCCGCCTCTCCTTTTCTTAACAGACCGTGATCAATAAACATGCAGTACAGGTTTTTGCCGATGGCTTTATTAAGCAGTGCCGCGACAACTGATGAATCCACACCGCCGGAAAGCCCCAGCAGTACTTTGTCATCACCGACCCTGGCCCTGATCTCACTGATCTGGGTCTCAATATAGTCTTTCATTGTCCAGTTGGCTTCCGCACGGCAGATCTTGAAAACAAAGTTCCGCAGAATATCCAGACCGTATTCACTGTGTCTGACTTCCGGGTGAAACTGCAGCGTATATATCTTTCTGTCATCATCCGCGGATGCCGCAAACGGACATGTCGCACTGTAAGCTATGCCATGGAAGCCATCTGCCAGTTTTGTCACCTGATCACCATGGCTCATCCAGACTGTCTGAATTTCCGGCAGTCCGGCAAACAGTGGACTGTCAGCAGTGACTTTGATTTCCGTCCGGCCGTATTCCTTTTTATCGGAAGGTGTAACTTCTCCCGCCAGCATGTAGTGTGTCATCTGCATGCCGTAGCAGATGCCAAGAATCGGCAAACCGCTGTGCAGGATCGCTTCGTCACATTTCGGCGAACCTTCTTCATAGACACTGTTGGGACCACCCGAGAAGACGATGCCTCTGACATCCTTCATCGCCATGATCTCATCCAGTTTCATACTGCCCGGATGCAGTTCACTGTATACACCGAATTCTCTGATTCTGCGGGCAATCAGCTGGTTATACTGACTGCCGAAATCCAATACGATAATCTTGTCTGCCATAGGCTTCCCCTTTCACACTGATTTGTTAGTATCATATCTCAGAAACGCCTTACTGCGCTTCTTTTTTCTGCAGTGACACGCGGACAAATTCGCGGAACAGCGGGTGCGCTCTGTCCGGCCGGCTCTTGAATTCCGGATGATACTGAACACCGACGAAGAAATCATTGGCCGGTATTTCGACTGCTTCCACCAGCCGGTTGTCCGGTGAAGTGCCGGCAATGATCATTCCGTATTTTTCAAAAATGGTCCTGTAATCGTTATTGAATTCATAACGGTGGCGGTGTCTTTCCTGTATCAGATCCTGCTGATAGCACTGTTCCAGCAGCGTTCCTTTACGGATCATGCAGGGATATGCACCAAGCCGCATCGTTCCGCCCTTGTCCATCTCGTCATTCTGATCAGGCATGAAGTCGATGACTTTATGACTGCTTTCCGGATGGAATTCGCGGGAATCCGCATCGGTATAATCAAGGACATGGCGGGCAAATTCAATGACCGCTATCTGCATGCCAAGACACAGTCCGAGATATGGAATATTGTGTTCCCTGGCATAGCGGGCGGCGGCGATTTTTCCTTCGATGCCGCGGCTGCCGAACCCGCCCGGCACACAGATACCCTGAACACCGGAAAACTTTTCCGCCGCGTTCGCTTCGGTGATCGTTTCCGAATCGATCCAGCGGATCTCAATATGAGCGTCATTTTCATAGCCGCCGTGTTTCAGTGCTTCTATAACGGAAAGATATGCATCATGCAGACGGACATATTTGCCGACGATGGCGATGACGGTCTGCCTGTGCAGATGGGCGATCTTCTCTGTCATCTCACGCCAGTGCCGCAGGTCGATCTCACCAGTTTCAAGATTCAGTTCACGGCAGACGATGGAAGAAAGATTCTGCTGTTCCAGCATCAGCGGCGCCTCATACAGGTCACTGACCGTCGTGTTTTCAATGACACAGTCCGGCTTGACGTTGCAGAAAAGCGAGATCTTCTGTTTGACATCATCCGGCAATGGTCCGTCCGCTCTGGCCACAACGATATCCGGCCGTACGCCCATATTCTGCAGTTCCTTGACGGAATGCTGGGTCGGTTTTGATTTGTATTCATCCGATCCGGAAATATAGGGAACCAGCGTGACATGAATAAAGCAGACATTCTGCGGCTGTTCGATGGAAATCTGCCGGATTGCTTCAATGAACGGCTGGGATTCGATGTCACCGACGGTACCGCCGATTTCGGTAATGACGATTTCCGCGCCGGCCCGTTCGCCGACATTATAAATAAACCTCTTGATCTCATCGGTGATATGAGGAATGATCTGCACTGTCGAGCCAAGGTATTCCCCTCTTCTTTCCTTGCGCAGGACATTCCAGTAAACGCGGCCGGTCGTCAGATTGGAATACTTGTTCAGATCCTCGTCAATAAAACGCTCATAGTGACCAAGATCCAGATCGGTCTCCGCGCCGTCTTCCGTCACGAAGACTTCACCGTGCTGGATCGGTGACATGGTGCCGGGATCGACATTGATATAAGGATCCAGTTTTTGGGAAATCACCTTGAAGCCGCGCTGTTTCAGCAGCCGGCCAAGGGAAGCTGCCGTGATGCCTTTGCCGAGTCCGGAAACAACTCCGCCAGTAACAAAAATGTACTTCATACAACACTCCGATCTAATGGTAAAACAACAAAAAAGAGGGCAATAAACATAGCGGCATAGGCGCCGTTTTTTTTATCGCCCTCTTTGGACAGACTGATTATACAGCCATATTTTCATGCATACAATACCTGAATTTCAGAAATTTTCAGCGCAGGCTTTCAATGTATTCCAGAAGCATTTCTTCCGGCGCGTAACCGGGATAATACCCGGTGTATTCTCCGTCTTTATTGATGAAGTAAGTCATCGGATAACCGGTAACCGCGAAGGTTCTGGTCATCGCCAGTTTATCGTCAAAGGCAATTTCGGCTGTGATGCCTTTGTCACGCAGATAGTTCACGACATATTCCGCGTCCCCTTCACTGCCAGCGGAAGGTGTCGTGACAATGATCACTTTGACATCATCCATCGTTTCGTGGATCTTCTGGAAGGACGGCAGTTCCTGGTTGCAGTACTGGCACCAGGTTTCAAAGAAATTGAGCACGACCACTTTGCCTTTCTGATCGGAAAGACGGATCGTTTTTCCCTCCGCGGTCGGCAGGGTGAAATCGAACATGTCGACGGTCACCGGTTCACCTTCCGGAACTTCTTCCTGGGCCGGTTCGCTCTGGCTGTAGGTATCCGGTGTGGTGCGCATGCCGGTGAAGCCCTGATACAGCATATAGGCACCCATTATCAGTACGATGATGCCGGCTGCTGTTCCGGTATATTTCACGATATTCTTATGTTTCTTCAGCAGATTCAGAACGCTGTTGGTGAACAGGCCAAGCAGAAGGAACATTAGAATAAAGCCAAGTGTATAGGATGCGATCAGAAGCCAGCCCTGACTGGCTGTATCAGCTGCGGATGCCATAACAAGGGCATGAGCCAGCATCGGTCCGATGCATGGTGACCAGGCAAAGCTGAAGAAGAAGCCCATCAGCCACGCCTTCAGGCAGGACATGGTGCCGCTCAGATTCACGTTCTTCTGATAAGTGCGGTTCAGAAAAGGAATCTCAATGACATGCAGAGATACCAGACCGAACAGGATCAGGATGACGCCGCCGCCCACCTGCATGGCGGTTTTGTGATCCGCGAAGAAAGTCCGCAGTACCGCCGAGCCAAGCCCGGCCAGAAAGAACACTGTGCAGATGCCGAGCACAAAGCACAGTGTCAGTAAGAATGTCCGGCCGCGCCGGTATGTATATGTGCCGTCTTCGTTTTCTTCCCGGGCGTCTTTCGTCAGATAACTGATATATAAAGGAATCAGCGGCAGTACGCAGGGTGAGAAGAAGGACAGCAGGCCTTCCAGAAAAAGACTGTAGGCACTGATCGTATAGTCCATTGAAAAACTCCGTTATGAAATCACTTTGAAAAGTGTGAATACCAGTACGAGGATACCCAGAATGATGCGGTATATGCCGAAAACCTTCAGATCGTTGCGGCGGATATAGCGCAGCAGATAGCGTATCACAAACAGCGAGGTGACAAAGCAGACCACAAGACCGGCCAGCAGAACGCCGAAGGCCGAAAGACTGAACATGGCATTCGACAGAATGTATTTGAGCACCCGCATGATAAAGGCGCCGGCAATTGTCGGAATGGCCAGAAAGAAGGAATATTCCACAGCTGTCTCACTGCTGAAGCCGATCAGCTTGCCGCCGATGATGGTGCTGGCGGAATGGCCGATGCCGGGAATCAGTGACAGGAAACGGAACAGACTGATCTTGGCGGAATCAGCCGGTTTGATTTGATTGACCGTTTCGGCTCTGACGGGTGTTTCTTTCAGTTCCGCCCAGATCATGAAGGCGCCGAAGAGAATCAGTCCGGCAGCCAGCGCGTAACCTTTGCTTAACGTCGTCAGAATCACTTCATCCAGCAGGATGCCGACGAGAACGGCCGGGACACAGCTGATCAGGATCATCAGCCAGAGCCGGGTGATCTTCCGTTTCCGCTGCTCGCGCAGACCTTTCTGATACGGATTCAGCCGGTTCCAGTAAAGAAGCAGGACAGCCGCGAGACCGCCCAGCTGGATCACCGAACGGAAAAGACTCCAGAATGCCATGTTGGACAGATAATCCTCAAACACCCGGAGCGGCAGAAAAGATTTCATTAAGGTCATATGGGCAGCCGAGCTGATCGGAAGCCAGCTGGTAAGGCCCATGACAAATCCGTAAAGCAGTGACTGAAGCAAATTCAGTAAGAACGTCATAAATCTTTTCCCTCTTTGATATCGCAGATATTATAGCATACCAGTTTCTTTCGTGAACATGACATGCCGGCAAGTAAATAACTGCCTGTTAATGGGCTTTTTTGGGGTTTAAATAGTTTGCAATAGATATTGTTTTCTGTTAATCTACCAAAGTATGTGTCTTTTGACACTGATAAGGAGGCTTTTATGACACTTCAGGAAGAACTGGTATCTTTATTGGGAAAAGATATCTCTGAAGCAGCTGACAGTGAGATTTATGAAGCCTGTCTTGAACTGGTTCGCCAGCGGGCCGAAGGTATTCCCTACGTTCAGGGCAGTAAGAAGATTTATTATATCAGCGCCGAATTCCTTACCGGTAAACAGCTGGGTAAGAATCTGATCAATCTCGGTCTGTATGACGAGATGAGCAGAATCCTCAGAATCAACGGCAAGTCGATCGACGCTGTCGAGAATGTTGAAAAAGAACCGTCTCTCGGCAACGGCGGCCTGGGAAGGCTGGCTGCCTGTTTCCTTGATTCGATCGCAACTCTGAACCTGCCGGGCGACGGCATCGGTCTGCGTTACCATTACGGACTGTTCAAACAGCAGTTCAGAGATCACAAGCAATATGAAATTCCGGATGAATGGCTTGACTGCAGCAATATGCTTAAGGACACCGGCATTTCCTTCCCAATCCAGCTGGCCGGCAAGGTTTACCAGTCCCGTATGTATGACATGGATGTCATCGGCTACAAGGGAAATAAAAACACCCTGCATCTGTTTGATCTGGATTCCGTTGACGACAGTATCGTCCACGACGGCATTCAGTTCGATAAGACAAATATCGAAAAGAACCTGACACTGTTCCTCTATCCGGACGACAGTGACAGAGACGGACAGTTGCTGCGTATCTACCAGCAGTACTTCATGGTCAGCAACGCCGCCCAGCTGATCATCAAAAACGAAAAGGATGCCGGCCATGACCTGCACCGTCTCGATCAGTACGTTGCCGTGCAGATCAACGACACACATCCGTCCATGGTCATCCCGGAACTGATCCGTCTGCTGATGGTGGAAGGCATTCCGATGAAGCGGGCTGCCGATATCGTCAACAATGTCTGTGCCTACACCAACCACACGATCCTCGCGGAAGCTCTGGAAAAATGGCCGCTGGACTATCTGGCGGAAGTGGTTCCGCACCTGCTGCCGATCATCGAAGGTCTTGACTACGCGGCATACTGCGCCTTCAGCGGCAATCCTGATCTGATGATCATCGACGAGAACAACCGTGTGCACATGGCGAAGATGGACATGCATTATTCCCGGTCCATCAACGGTGTAGCCGCTCTGCATACCGATATCCTGAAGAATCAGGAACTCAAGCCGTTCTATAACGTTTATCCGCAGCGTTTCAACAACAAGACAAACGGCATTACCTTCCGCCGTTTCCTGATGCATTCCAATCCGAAGCTGACAAACCTGATCGATACCCTGATCGGTGAAGGCTGGAAACAGGATGCCAGCCATCTGGAAGAACTGCTGCGTTATTACAATGACGAAAACGTTCTGAACCAGCTGGAAGAAATCAAATACCAGAACAAGGTACGCCTGGCTGCCTACGTCAAGGAAAGAGAAAATGTCGATATCGACCCGAACTCCGTATTCGACGTCCAGATCAAGCGTATGCATGAATACAAGCGTCAGCAGATGAATGCGCTGTGGATCATCTATAAATACATGCTGATCAAAAACGGTGCCCTGCCGCCGCGTCCGATCACCGTGATCTTCGGTGGTAAAGCAGCCCCGGCCTACAAGATGGCCAAGAATGTAATTCACCTCATTCTCTGTCTGCAGGAACTGATCAACAACGATCCGGAAGTCAGCAAATATCTGCGTGTTGTCATGATCAGCAACTACAACGTCGGCAAAGCCGAAAAGATCGTACCGGCCTGTGATATCTCCGAACAGATCTCTCTGGCCTCCAAGGAAGCTTCCGGCACCGGCAACATGAAGTTCATGCTGAACGGCGCAATTACCCTCGGTACGGCGGACGGCGCCAACGTTGAGATCCGCAACCTGGTCGGCAATGACAACATCTATATCTTCGGACGTTCTTCCGACGAAGTCATCGGCCTGTACAACACCAGCAGCTACCATGCGACAGACTTCTATTACCGGTCCAATTCCATTCACAAGTGCGTGGACTTCATTACTGGTGAAGAACTGTGCGCGATCGGTGACAAGGCGCTGCTCAGTGAACTGAGAGACAACCTGATCAATAAAGACTGGTTCATGACGCTGCTCGATCTGGAAAGCTACTGTGCTGCCAAGGAAACAGCCCTGATGGACTATGAAAACCGGGCATGGTGGAAGCGGAAGTCCCTGGTCAATATCGCCAAGAGCGGCTTCTTCTCCTCTGACCGTACGATCAAGGAATACAACAACGATATCTGGCATTTAAGATAGTCAGAGGTATATGATAAAGGGGCGAAACAAAAGCGTCCCTTTTTTCTGAATGGAGGAATATAGAAAATGGTTATTATCGAAATGGAAAACGGCGATGTGATCAAGATCGAACTTGATCCGACAGCAGCTCCGCTCACCGTCGCAAACTTCACGGAACTTGTCAAAGAAGGATTCTACGACGGCCTGATCTTTCACCGCGTCATCCGCGGCTTCATGATCCAGGGCGGCGATCCGACCGGCACCGGCATGGGCGGTTCCAAAAAGAATATCAAAGGTGAATTCGCTGCCAACGGCGTTCCCAACCCGCTGAAGCATACCCGCGGTGTTATTTCCATGGCCCGTGCCCAGAATCCGGATTCCGCATCTTCCCAGTTCTTCATCATGCACCAGGATGCCCCGCACCTGGACGGCAGTTACGCAGCTTTCGGCAAAGTCGTGGAAGGCATGGAAGCAGTCGACAGAATCGCTTCCGTCAGAACCGACTGGCGTGACAAACCGCTGGAAAAGCAGGTCATGAAGCGCGTCTATATCGCTGAATAAGCATCAGAAAACACTTCTCCGGAAGTGTTTTTTTCATATAAAAGGAGAAGAGTTTCCTCTTCTCCCCTGAATACTGAATATTATCGGCAATTACTTGACAAGGTCCTTCAGTGTCTTGCTGGCTTTGAACTTCGGAGATTTTGTAGCCTTGATCTTGATCTTTTCACGGGTTGCCGGGTTCAGACCAACACGGGCCTTTTTCTTAACAACAGAGAATTTGCCGAAACCATTGATGTTGGCTTCGCCGCCCTTCTTCATTGTTTTTGCGATTTCGTCAAAAACGAAATTGACTGCTTCGTTTGCGTCTTTCTTTGTTAAATCAAATTTAGCTGCCAGATCTTCAGCAATGGTTTTCTTTGTAATAACCTTTACTTCTGCCATAATACATTGGCCTCCTTATCTGTAGATAATTTTATCCCTTTTTACTGTGTTTTCAATAGAGAGCACCCAAAATATGCTTTATTTACAGGCTTTTTCGGCATTTTCGGGTTTTCTCAGCATACTGTTTCAACAGCTCACGAGCAGCGTTTGTAGTAGCCTCCACGGCAGCCTGGAAACAGATTCCCATTGTTCATGTATTCCTCTTTGTCTTCCATGCTTCTCCGAAAAAAAGGCCGCAGCCTTTTTCGTTATTCAAATGAATGCACCACGGAGAACAGGATGTTCGAAGAGTTATGCGCCGCTTCTCTTTCAAATGCCCCGTAGTCAATTTCCGCAGAATCATCCGCCTTGTCGGAAATATAACGGACGATGACAAACGGAATGCCGTTCCGCTCCGCTGTATGGGCGATCGCGCAGCCTTCCATTTCCGTGCAGAGAGCACTGAACGTATTGCGGATGAAATCTTTCTTATCCTGGGAGGCGATAAACTGATCACCGCTGGCAATCCTGCCTTCGTGCACACCGATATCCGGAGCACTGGTGCGGATCGCTTCCAGGATCTTCTGCCTCAGTGATTCGTCAGCCTTAAAGCCTAGTCCGTCATGGCCGGGAACCTGGCCGGCCGGATAGCCGAACGCACCGACGCTGAAATCATGGTATACGGTATCGGTGGAAACGACCACGTCACCGACATTGATCCGATTGTCCAGTGAGCCGGCAATGCCGGTATTGATAATATGGGTAACCTTGAACCGGTCGATCAGAACCTGTGTGCAGGTCGCGGCATTGACTTTGCCGATACCGGAACGGACAATGACTGTATTGATTTTGCCGATTTTTCCGACATAGAATTTCATGCCGGCGGCTTCTTCTGATTTACTGATGATCATCCGGTCCAGCAGATTGACTATTTCAACATCCATGGCACCGATAATTCCGATTTTCATACTAAATTGACTCCTTCAGATTTGTCTGTATTATTATAAACCGATTCATCCATGATTCCATATGTGTAAAGCGTTTTCATTATCAACAAACGCTAAAAACAGGCTTTTTCTCTTTCTTTATACATTCTTTTCAATATAATAGAAAACATGAAAAAGAAGAAAACCCTGAGACGAATCCTGCTGAGCGCACTCACTGCCGCGTCTGTCCTGTTTTCCCCCGCCCCGGTTCTGGCTGAGGGAACGGATGACACCCTGGCAGACAGCCTGCGCAGTAAATATGTCATCATCATGGATGCTGATACCGGTCAGGTTTTATCCGAAAAAAATCCTGACGAGCGGATGTATCCGGCTTCCATGACCAAGATGATGACCGCCATTGTCGCCATTGAGAATATCAAGGACTATGACGAAAGAATCACGATCACCGAAGAAATGACCGCCGGACTGGCGGAAGAGAATGCCTCCCGTATCGCTTATGAACCGGGTGATGATCCGATCATCCGCGATCTGCTGTACGCGGTCGCCCTGCCTTCGGCAGCTGATGCGACAAACGCCCTGGCTTTGAAAGTATCCGGCAGTATCGATGCTTATGTCGACCTGATGAACATGAAGGCCAAGGCATTGGGCATGACAAACACCCACTTCGTCAATACTTCAGGTTTGCACGATCCTGATCATTATTCGACAGCCAGAGACATGGCGAAACTGCTGGACTACTGCCTGCAGAACGAAATGTTCCGGAATATCTTCAGCACCAATGAATATCATCTGGGAAGTGTCGCGACATTCCCGGACGGCGTCGATATCTATTCCACTGCCACCATGGCAGCGGACCGTCAGGAAGTTGATATCTCGGAAATGATCGGCGGCAAGACCGGGTTTACCTACGAAGCCGGCTACTGTCTGGCATACTGGACGAAGATCAACAACCTGAATCTGATCGTTGTCACCGGCAATGCCAGCGATGTCATGGAAGATCCCATGCATGTCGTGGATGCCAGTGAAACGATGCAGAAACTGCACAGCTGGCACCGCAAGACCTTCTTTACTTCCGGCGAAGTACTGCATACGATCACTGTCAATCATTCCTTTGACAAGGAAATGCTGTATATCGAAGCTCCCCAGGAGCTGACCCTGGATCTGCCGGAAGAATGGAAAACATCCATGACCATTACCCTGCCGGACGAAGTCAAGGCAAGCTATGAAGAACGGGAAGTCACCGGCGCCCTGATTGTCAAAGGCGGTGATCACGTCCTCTTCAGCAAAGATTACACGCTGACCATTCCGCGGGAGAAAAACTTCTTCATGCGCATATATCTGCGTATCCGTTCCTGGTTTTCAAAAGGGGCTGTAACGAATAAGAAACAGTCAAAAAAGAAATAAAAGCGTCTGACCTATAAAGGACAGGCGCTTTTACTTGGTATAATTTGAGTATGCAA
>CADBEA010000023.1 GCA_902793635.1 uncultured Erysipelotrichaceae bacterium
CAGTTCGTGCTGACAATACAAATGTAGCGCCGTATACGAGAACCGTACGTACGGTGCAACGGGAGGGACGGGAGCTAAAGCTCCCTCTCTACCCTATTTACAATGAAGACATGAAAATCGGAATTGAAGAACATGCCCTCCTCTACGGACTGCTGGTAAAAAACGCCTGTGCCGTGCTGGGGGAAGAAAAAGGAAAAGAAATCATGGCGAAAGCCACCCGTCATTATGGCATCTGCCGCGGAAAAAGGATGAAGAAAAATGCCCTGCGGTTTGGCTATGGTGACAGCACAGCCGGATATATGCTGAGCGGTGAATGGCAGGGTGAACCAGGCGAGAATCAGTCTGAATTATTCTATGAAAAGGATTCTGTCCGCTCGGAAGTCCATGTATGCAAGTGGTGCGACACATGGAAAAAGTATGATCTGCTGTCTTACGGGCCGCTGTACTGCCAGTATATCGACAAGGCGATCGCGGAAGGTTTTGACGGCGATTTTACCCTGCATGTCAGAAGCATTCTCTCGGCAGGCGATGCGGTCTGCACGTTTGTCTGGGATCAGCCGGTGGATGAAACAGCTGTTGAAGATATCAGAAAAAAACGTCAGGAATCCCTGATCAGGCCATTCTCCTTCCATTGCGCCGAACTGCTCAGATGCACAAAGGAGATTCTTGAGGAAACAGTTCCGCAGAAAAGCATGGAAATCCTTTCTCTAACAGAAAACGACTTCCGGACATTAAAGCCGGAAGCCGCTGAATTCTTTGTTCAGAATGATTCTGACAATGTTTTCTGAGACCGGATGATTCATTTTCAATCTGTATAAGTATATTTGCTGAGCCGGCAGCCGAATAAAACACACCGGCAGCACCAGATCCTTTTCCGTTTCCGAAAAGGATTTTTAATATGTAATTTCCCGCCCATACGGAACTTATCAGCGGCAGAATTGTTCATCACTTTGCCCCTGAAATGACTGATCATATCGGGCAAAGCCTGAGGATATTTCTATTCCTCCATACAGTCTCCTCAGGCCCTGCATGGAGCAAAGACACTGCAGCGTCGCATAATTCCTCCTTCAACGTACAGTTTTTATTTTACTGCAGAGAAGACATGGACGTCTTTCCGGTCAGTGATTCGAAATCATTCACGAAATCCTGAATCGCGCCGTCGATCGCCAGGTTCTTTACAAAACTGAAGATTACATCGCTGCCGCATGTCGCATTGCCGACACCGTATTCCGCCAGTTCAAGGACCTGCTGGCTGTTCTTGAAGGAAGCGGCCAGAACCTCGCAGTCCATATCATTGTTTTCAAGAATGTCCTGAATCTGTTTCACGACTCCGACACCGTCATAGCCCATGTTGTCAATGCGGTTCACGTACGGTGCGACATAGGAAGCACCGGCTTTCGCGGCCAGATATGCCTGCATCGGTGTGTAAACAACGGTTCCGCAGGTGGTAATGCCTTCTTTTTTCAGGGCCATCATTGCTTTGAAGCCAACCGGTGTGCAGGGAATCTTCACAACGGTATTCCTGCCAAGAAGATCCATAATCATATGTGCATCTTTTAACATTCCTTCAAAAGAAAGATCGACAGCCTGGGCAAAGATGATCTTGTCTTCTCCGATAATCTCTCTGATTGCCTTCAGTGTTTCTCTCGGATCCCTTTTTGCTTTGGCGAGAATGGACGGATTGGTTGTGACTCCGTCAACCGGGTAATACTCATTGATTTCTTTGATTGCTTCAAGATTTGCATCATCAATAAACAGTTTCATCTCTATTCCTTCTTTCTTTTACAGTGACTGTTCTGTTCTGCCGATAATATCGTCCTGTGTCTTTTTCGAGAGTACATTGAAGAAGGCACTGTAGCCGGCGACACGAACGATCAGATCCTTATGCTTTTCCGGGTGCGCCTGGGCATCCAGAAGTGTTTCTCTCGATACAATGTTGTACTGGACATGATAACCATGCAGACGATTGAAGAACGCCCTCAGCAGCATCTCCAGCTTCTGCTTGTTTTCTTCTGTCGACAGCATCTGCGGCGTCATCTTCTGGTTGAGCAGCACACCGCCGGTGATCTTTTCCGTCGGCAGTTTGGTAATGGATTTGAAGACCGCGGTAGGACCGTTCTTGTCAGCGTTGTGAGCCGGTGAGCAGCCTTCCGCCAGCGGCTCTTTCGCATTGCGGCCGTCCGGTGTCGCCATGGTTCCCATACCCTGGCCGACATTGGCTGAAATGGATGAGGTACCGCCATAGCGGATACCGCCGATCGGGCCTCTGCCAAATCTTGTGTTCGGATATTTCGCGATTTCATCCAGATACGGATCATATGCCGCCACGACCAGCTGATCCACTTCGTCATTGTCGTTGCCGTATTTTGGTGCTTCATTCACCAGCATATCCTGGATCTTCCGGTTCTCCTCGCTCTGGAAGTCATCGAGGATGGCATCCCACAGCTGTTCCGGCGTGATTCTCTTTTCTTCATATACCAGCTTTTTGATGGCTGCCAGTGAATCCGCCATGTTGGCGATACCGACCTGCAGACCTGAGATGAAGTCATAGACTGCACCGCCTTCCTTGATTGTCTTTCCCCGGCTGATGCAGTCATCGGTCAGAGCCGAGCACAGAATATCCGGCACGTCTCTTTCACTTGCCTTGTCGATCGCGTTTTCGACGATGACACTGTATCTCGTGAACTCCCGCAGCGTCTTTTCCCAGACCTGCGACAGTTCTTCATAGTCTTTCCATTCCGTGAAATAGCCGTAGCCTTTGGTGAATCTCTTTCCGGATGTCAGGTCAACGCCATTGTTCATCGCACATAACAGCAGACGCGGGAAATTGACATAGGACATGCCGGTGCATCTGTATCCCCATTTACCCGGGACAGCTGTTTCGACACAGCCGATCGCACTGTAGTTATATGCGTCTTCCTCTTTCACACCCCAGTTGATGAAGGACGGAATGATGATTTCGTCGTTGTTGAGAGCCGGCATACCGAAGCCGAGTTTCATGACTTCCACGCACTCGTCGAGGAATTCCTTGTTCAGGTTGGCGTGATATCTGACCGTCAGATTTGGCTGGGTCAGTCTTGTCTGGGCAACCGACTGCAGTACCAGGAAGCTCAGTTCGTTGACCGCGTCTTTCTTATCGGTTGTCTGGCCGCCGATTGTGACATTCTGATACATCGGTGAACCGGCCGAACTCAATGTATGCGCCTGTGAGCGTACTTTATTGATGGTCAGCGTCTTGATCCAGAGGCAGGTCAGCAGTTCCAGTGCTTCTTCTTTCGTGATTCTTTCATTCTTCAGATCATTGATGAAATACGGATACATATACTGATCGAAGCGGCCGTAGCTCAGGGAATGACCGTTGGATTCGATCTGCAGGATCAGCTGGATGAACCAGACTGACTGAACAGCTTCCTTAAAGGAAGCAGCCGGTTCATAAGGAACTCGCGCACAGATCCTGCTTATCTCTTCCAGTTCAGCTTTTCTCTCCGGATCGCTTTCCTTCCCAGCCAGTTCAGATGCCAGAGCACTGTATCTTTTCGCGAAGGTATGAACTGCATCGATCACGGTCAAAACAGCTTTATAGAAGACATACTTGTCGATCGCTTCCGGGTCGGCCAGATCAAGGCCTTCCTTCAAAGCTCTCGTTCTCTCTTCGTAGCCTTTCAGACCTTCCTTCAGAACCTTTTCATAATTGACTGCCAGGTGGGCATCACCGGCGTTCAGCTTGCCTTCCATGCCGAACACACCGGTTTCCATGAAGACGGATACTTCATCAGGAAGCAGCGCTTCACCTCTGGCTCTGAGATTGTTGTTGTCCCAGAACGGCGCAATCGATCTGATCTGTTCTTTCGTCTCTTCTGTAATATAGAAGACATCGCCGTCTCTTTTCTCAAAGAGATCCAGTTCATCAATAACAAACTTTAATGTATATTCCGGAAAGACCGGCGCGTTTCTGTTCTTGGTCGCCTGGTTGCCGGCCAGCAATGTCTTATCTTCAATATAGATGGACATGTTTTCGAGAATCTTTTTGAGCATCAATGCTCTCAGCATGACCCGCGGCTGGTTCTTGTTTTCTTCATACGCTTCCGTGACCAGAACAGCACGTTCCGCATCAACATATGGCTTTTCATCAAGCACTTCCTCACGGAATGCCTGCATTCTTTCTGTCAATGATCCAAAGTGTTCTCTGTTTTCCATATCCCTCTCCTCAATTACTTTCGTTCGTAATTTTTACATCTTTTGTTCGCAACTAAAATATACATCCAGCCACTAAATCTGTCAATAATATTTTGTTAAAAATCATTTTATATTTCATTCGTAACTTTTCGCTTCCTATTTCGTAACAATCGTGTTATTATTCCGGTGAGGAAAAGAAATATGAAAGCAGACAGAAGTGTAAAAGGCGTGATTTTCAACATCCAGAAATTCAGTGTCAATGACGGACCGGGTATCCGTACGGTCGTCTTTTTCAAAGGCTGCCCGCTGCGCTGCGCCTGGTGTGCCAATCCGGAAAGCCAGCTGACAAAGGTGCAGGTCCTGTGGGATCAGAAAAAATGCATCGGCTGCCATCACTGTCTCAATATATGTCCCGAACATGCCATTTCCCTGCAGAACGGACGCATTCATATCGATCATCACAAATGTTCATCCTGTCTGAAATGCGCCGCGGAGTGTCCTGCGCATGCCCTGCAGAAGGAAGGCGAAACAAAAACCGTCCAGGAAGTCCTTGACGTCGTCATGCAGGATGAAGTCTTCTATGAGGAAAGCGGCGGTGGTATCACATTGTCCGGCGGTGAAATGCTGATGCAGCCAGAGTTCGCCTGCCAGCTGCTGAAAGCCGCCAAAGAGGAAGGTCTGCATACCTGCTGTGAAACGACCGGCTTCGCCAATGAAGAAGTGTTCACAAAAGTCATTGAAAACATCGACGAGATCCTCTTTGATATGAAACACTGGGATCCTTTGCAGCACAAAGCAGGAACCGGCGTCACTAACGAACGGATTCTTGCCAATATGGCCCTGGCTGTAAAACTCGGCAAAAGTGTTCTGCCTCGTATTCCGGTCATCCCCGGCTTCAACGACAGTCTGAAGGATGCCGTGGAAATGGCTGAACAGCTGAAAACAGCCGGCCTGAACAGATGCCAGCTGCTCCCCTTCCATCAGTTCGGCGAAAACAAATATCATCTTTTGGATCAGGAGTATCAATACGAAGATAAAGAAGCACTGCACCGTGAAGACCTGCAGGAATACCTGCAGGCGTTCATCTCACACGGTGTGGAAGCCTTCTTCTGATAAGGAGTATCAATTATGACAGCGAAGAAAACAGAGCGCTCAGCCCGCATACTGAATATCATTGCCGAAAAAGGAAAAATCGAAGTAACAGCACTTTCGCAGCTTCTGGATGTCTCACAGGTCACCATCCGCAAAGACCTGGATGAACTGGAACGGAAAGGCTTCATCAAACGTGAACATGGCTTTGCCCACCTCAACAACATGGACAATATCGGCGGCCGTCTGGCTTTTCATTATGACGAAAAACTGAAGATTGCCCGTCGGGCAGCTGAGCTGGTCAATGACGGTGATACCCTCATGATCGAAAGCGGCAGCTGCTGTGCCCTGCTGGCCAGAGAACTGGCTGACTCCGGCAAAACCCTGACCATCGTTACCAACAGCGCTTTTATCGCTGACTATATCAAAGATGCGGCCAATATCGAAATCGTTCTGCTCGGCGGTATTTATCAGCGTGATTCACAATGTCTTGTCGGACCGATGATCCACGAAACAGCCGCCAATTATCATGTCACCCATTTCTTTATCGGCACTGACGGATGGAGTGAACGGACCGGATTTACCAACAAGGATCAGATGCGCACTCAGGCAGTCAGGGATATGGCACACTCCGCTGAAGAAATCATCATCCTGACGGAAAGCACCAAGTTCAGCAATGCCGGGACAATTCCCATGAATATCAAAAACCAGCCGAAAGCCGTCATCACCGACCCCCTGCTTCCTGCCGCTGTGAAAGACAGTCTGGAAGCAGCCGGCATCCGGGTCATCAACGATCTCTAAAACATGAAAGGACAGCCCATAATAATGAGCTGTCCTTTTCAATTACCTTCCAAGAAACAGATCTGTTGTTTCCTTCAGCCACTTCATCGTGTTTTCGTAGTTCATGCGGTCTGTTTCGTTTGCGAACTCTTTCTGCAGCAGCAGGCCTTTCTGACTGTGCGGCATCCGTCTGGTCAGTATATAGATATCTGCCTGACGCAGTTCAAATTCATACTCATCAGCCGCTTCCGTATCGGTGCCGCTCAGTACCAGCGCCGCCGGATTGGGATGCAGACCGGCCTGGGCGAAACTGACAGCGACATAATCGATAAACGGATCGATCATGATGATACCGCTTGGTACGATGGCAACATGAATCAGGGAACGGTCGGCAATCAGGGAAAGATACGCACCTGCTTCAAACCCCATCAGCACGAAATGCTTCATATCCATGTTGTATTCCGCGGCGTGTTTACGGAAATACAGCACCGCGTCACGGATCTCATCCTGCGGATAGGAAGTGACATGCGCCTTGATCTTGCTGTAGCTGACGCTGACAACATTCACCTGCCATTCTTCACTGAGCATCTGACAGAAGTCGTCGATATCATCGGCATCGTGATCAATGAAGCTGCCGCCATGAGCCATGAAGACAACCGGCAGTTTCTGATCACTCTGCGGCTGGTACAGATTGACCCGCACCGGCCGCAGGTTTTCCCGTTCGATATAGAGCCTTCTGCCTTTGAGAAGATTTTCTTTTTTCATGTTGGCGTCTGTCGCGGTCTTCGTGATCCGTTCGATCAGCCGGTTCCGGAAGTTCATATTATAGCCAAGCAGGCTGTAAAAGACTCCGAAAAACGCCAGTGCGACAGTTGCCAGAATTCCAATAATCAGCATGCAGGAATCATATCACTGTTTGCCGAATTGTCCAAAGATTATGATTCTTCGCTCTGATCGGTGTCTTTCTTGTTTCTGCGCAGGAAGCCCGGCAGTCTGAATTTCGGCATCCGGAGGAATCCGAACTTTTTGTTCAGGAAGAACAGAACGACAAGGATAACGATATACGGCATGACATACAGTGCCCAGATGACGAAGTCTTCCACTGCCCAGCTGAAGTTCTTCCAGCCGTCAACGACAGAATTCCAGGCTCTTTCCAGGAACGATTCATTGACATGGACATATTCCTTCACTTCTTCCAGAGATACGGTTACCGTGGAGTATCTGACATCGGTATCCATGGACTGCTGGTATGTCTTCAGCTGATTCAGTTCGGTCTGCACGTTGGTCAGACGGGTCTCGACGACGATCATGTCTTCGATCGTCTGCGCCTGATCCATCATGGCCAGCAGTCTCTCCTGCTGTTTTTCAAGCGCTTCGATCTGCACGGTCGTGTCGCTGTACTGACGGGAGATATTCATGACATTGGTGGAATGGGAAATGACTTTGCCGATGCCGTCTGCCGAAGTCATGAATGTCTCAAAGTTTTCCGTCGGGATCCGTACCGTCATATTCATGTAGCGGCGGCCGGAGGAATCGTTGTTGTACCAGTAATGGTTACTGTCGGATTCACTTTCGTATTCAATGATGCCGCCGAGTTCCTTTACTTTATTGCGGATATTCTGCAGGCTGCTTTCATATTCAAGTGACTGAATCGTCAGGCTGCCGGTATATACCAGTTTCTCCTGGCTGAGCACCGGATCGACTTCCGGCGCCGGTCTTTTTTCTTCATCATAGGAATTCGCTTCGGCCGGAGCATAGCCGGCATCCGCGGCTTCTTCCTTGGCATTGTAGGAACTGTAATAATTGCCAGTGCCGCCGCTGGCTGTCTGATCCGTTTCATAATATGCCGAACCCGTCGAATGTGAGCTGCTGCAGCCGCAGAGCAGTGCCGCTGCCAGAGCCGCTGTCATAAACCATCTTTGTTTCATTTTCTTTTCCTCCCGTTACTGCTTTTCAACCTGATATGGATACGGAATCATTTCCAGACATGCCTGCAGTTCCGCTTCACTGAGGGTGCCTTCCAGCCGGCCTTCCTCATCGACCATCACTTCATAGCCGGCTTCCTTCAGCATGTCACAGACATTCTGCAGACTTTCCGCGCTCAATGTTTCGCCGTTTCTGTCCTGCAGCGTGATCACGTAAACTTGACGCTCTGCTTCCCTTGCTTCTTCCATCGGTGCTTCCCCGCTGTCTGCCTCGATACTGCTGTAGGAGTCATACGCAGCGCCTTCTTTCATTTCCTGGGAAGCCGCTTCGTTGACTGCGCCGCCGGTATCATAAGTGGTCGGTTTCGGTGTCACCGCCACATACAGCAGGAAGGCGGCAGCTGCGCTGAACAGTATGGCACCAGCCTTACGGTATCTGTGTACCCATCCATATTCCTTTTCACTCTTCTCAAGATAAACTGGATCGATATCATTCAGAGATTCGAGAACTGCTTCACTCAGTTTCATAAATATCCCTCCTTCTGAAGATACTCTTTCAGTTGTGTTCTGACACGGTTGAGTATGACGTTGACGTTGCTTTCCGAAAGACCATATCGCTTGGCGATCTTCGCTGCGCTTTCCATATAGAAGTAGCGTCTGACAAAGACATTTCTGTCTCTGTCCTTCACCTTTTTCAGAAAGCGGTTGATCGTCTCCGCCAGATCCTTCGCGGCAAACGAAGCAGCCGGATCATCACCGGATGAAAGAACCGCTTCCAGTTCGCCGAGGGCTGCCTCATATTCACCGCCGCCGCGCTTTTCACGTGTCTTCGTACGCAGACAGTTCAGAGCGAAGCCGCGGGTGATCTTAGCCAGAAAATACTGCAGCTTACTGGGTCTTTGCGGCGGAATCAGCTGCCATGTCTGATTCCACGTGTCATTCACACATTCCTGAGAATCCTCGTTGTCGAAGAGGATGTTCCAGGCGACAGTAAAACAATAGTGACCGTACTTATGATCGGTCTCCCGGATCGCGTCTTCGTTTCTGGCAAAATAGAGATCCAGTATTTCCCTGTCTTCCATGTTTCCCCTTCATCCATAACAGTGTACGGAATTACTATTATCTTACAAAAAAAATACGGATTTTTTCCGTACTTTTATAAAACAGCAGTTTTCTGCTGGTGCCGCCATATCATATACATACCCAGCAGGAAGGTAAACACTGCGATGAACTGCGATGTGGACAGCGGACCGATAAAGCCGCGGGCTGTATCACCACGGACAAATTCGATCAGGAACCGTCCCAGTGAATACAGCACCAGATACAGGGCTGCCGTTATGTCCTTCGTCTTTTCATTCGCAAGATTCTTCAGCAGGATCAGGAAGATCAGGAAGTCACCGGCTGACATGATCAGCTGGGTCGGCAATGCTCCGACAGCCGATCCCGGTCCCAGGGAACCGTCCGGGAAATGCACATCGAATATCGTATGTGTTTCAATGCCATAGCAGCAGCCCGCAAAGAAACAGCCGATGCGGCCGAATCCCTGTGCCAGTGCGATACAGGGCGCCAGAACATTGAAGTATGCCATGAAGTCCAGATTCATCTTCTTACAGTACAGCCAGCCGGTCAGAAGACCGCCGACAATACCGCCGTAAACGACCCAACCGCCGCTGCCCAGCACCGAAAGAGGATCTTTCACAAACTGATCAAAGACAGTCAGACAGTATACCAGTTTCGAACAGGCAAAGCCGCCAATCAGTACAAGAAAGATAATCGTTTCAATCTGGTCTGTATCCAGATTGTGTTTCTTACCCAGTTTATCACCGGTGAAATATGCCATTAAGATACCGATGGCGATCATGACTCCGTAACCGTGAATCGTGATACCGCCGATCGTAAACCAGTCATTGTACATGTTTTCGCCTCCGTGACCTTCATTCTATTTCATTTTGTTATATTTTGAAAGGAAATGCTCTCGTGGCAAATCACTCTGCGATACATATTCTTTGCGGTACAATGGGAACAGAGGTTAAGAATATGATCAATGTACTGTTTGTCACACCGATCGACGAGGAACACAAAAAACTGTTTTCCGACATCGAAAATGTCAACATCCGCTTTATCGACCGCAATGATGTCACTGATGAAGATATCCAGAATGCCGAAGTCATCCTCGGCGGCATGCCGATGTCCCGTCTGCAGAACTGCGAAAAACTGAGATGGCTCCAGCTGGACTGGGCCGGTGCCAACACCCATAAGGATCTGCCGGAACAGATCGTACTGACCAATGCCAGCGGTGCCTACGGAACTGCCATTTCCGAACACATGATCGGCTGTGTTCTGATGGTCATGAAAAACCTGGCCAATTATATCGAAGTTCAGAGAAACCATGATTCCACCAATCTGGGATCCGTCAACACACTGACAGCATCAACGGTTCTTTCCGTCGGCATGGGAGATATCGGTTCTTCCTTCGCGAAGAAAATGCATGCCCTGGGTGCTAAAGTATACGGTGTCAGACGTTCCGTTCATGATGTACCGGATTATGTCGAAGGAATGTATACCATGGAAAACATGGATGAGATCCTGCCGGAATGCGACGTCGTTGCCCTCTCTCTGCCGGAAACAGTGGAAACCGTACATCTGTTTGACGAGGCACGTCTTAGAAAAATCAAAAAAGGCGCTATCCTGGTCAATGTCGGCCGCGGCACGGCAATTGTCACGGAGGACCTCCTGCGGGTCGTCAAAGACGGACACTTCTCGGGCGTATGCCTGGATGTCACGGATCCCGAACCGCTGCCGAGAAATCATCCGCTCTGGAATATGGAACATGTCTATCTGACACCGCACATCTCCGGCCGCTTCAATGCATCTGTCACCTTCGATAAGGTCCTGCAGATCTTCCATGACAATCTGCAGCGTTATGTGGAAGGAAAACCGCTCAATAATATCGTCGACAAATCAATCGGATACTAAAAGACAGCTGGAATGGAATCAGCTGTCTTTTTTCATTTATCCTGCGGAACAGTCTGTCCGAAACCGTTTTCCTGCAGCCACTGATCGAACATTTCCTGATCCTTTTCATCCAGTATCAGACCTTTTTCCCAGAGATTCTGCACCATCGGGCTGTCCGTCTTCAGACTGGCTGTCAGCGGTTTGCCGATATACTGCACCGGATACTGCAGAACACTCTGACCGACAAGATCAGCGCCGTTTTTAACGATTCCCGTTGACTGGGAAGTAATCAGAAACACCGAAAGAGCCAGTGACCAGAAAACAGCGGATGCACAGCCAATCAGAAAGCCAAGCAGCTGACTGATCATACCGATACTGTCACGCTTTTTCTTTGATACGGAAAACATCGGATGGGTAATCAGATGAAGCACCAGTTCAGCGGCCGCGAATACCGCCAGAAAAGTCAGGACCCGGCGGGCATACAGAAGTGTCTGCGGATCGATTTCAGCAGCTGCGCCATATGCTGAATGGAGAGCCGCCTCCGCCCAGGAAGCCGGAATGAACGGGAAGGTCTGGGAGACAAACCAGCCGCCGAAGCAGGCTGCCCCAAGAATCACGACAGATACAAGAAATCCCAGCAGTGCAGCAATGAATCCCCTTCTGAATCCTGTATAAATATTGAATAAAGCAAGCAGGGCTGCCGCAACATTGACAGCCATCAGCACATTCTGATCGGCAATGAACATAAATGACACCTCCGTCTTATCATACGATAACTACATACTGATAAAAAAAATACGGAACCACAGTTCCGGAACAGTTGTATTTCGCTCGGTGATTCCTCACCGATTTGTCTTTATATATCACTTGATTGCCGTGCAGCAATCAATTTGTTGTTGTATATCACTCGGTGATTTCTCACCGATTTGTGTTTGTATATCACTCGATGGTCGCCCATCGATTTGTCTTTGTATGTCACTTGATCGCCGTGCAGCAATCAATTTGCGTTTGTATTTCAGTCGGATGTTTTCGTTTTTCATCCGGCGTTGTTTTCCTTACGCGTGTATGAATATAGCACCGTAAAATGGGACTTGCAAGACCTTTTTTTACTTTTTTTCAATCTTTTTTTTCGTTTTTGAAAATGAAGCGCTTACATCGCGAAATAGCCCTTTGTTAAGCCGTTTTTTCGGCCAAAATGCCCTTTTGATACTTCTCTTATCAGGGCATGTTACAATGCTGATATAACAGGAGGCAGTGATATGCAGAACAGTGAAATCTTCAAACAGACAGTATCTGAAAAACGGCTGTTGAACGTCGTGAAGGAGGTATCCAGTTTCCACCGCATCCAGGCTTCCCCGATGTTCCGCGAAGCCGCTCGGCATGTCAAAAACATCTGTGACAAATACGGACTGCAGGCGGAGATCCTGAGTTATGACGCGGACCCGGATGTCTGGTATCTGCAGAGCAAGATGTTTCAGGAATGGTCTGTCCGCGAGGCATATCTGGATCTTGCCGATACAGGCAGAAGACTGTGTGATTATTCCGCGGAACCGATTTCCGTCATTCAGAAAAGTTATCCGATCGACATGCGGAACACACCTGTCGATCTCGTGCTGCTGGACAGCGGCTGTGATGAAGCTTCCTATCCGGATATCGATCTGAAAGACAAATGGGTGTTTATCAGGGGAAACATCAATCAGTACAACTGGGTTTATGAACGAGGCGCACTCGGACTGATAACGGATTTCATCATGGAAACGCCGAACCGGAAACGTTCAGAACTGTACCATTCACTGACGTATACCTCCTACTTGCATACCCATCTGAAAGATGAACCGGAACGCCGCGGTTTTGTTCTCTCTCCCAGAGAAGGAGATATTCTCGCGGAAATGTGCCGGAAGAAATGGAACGAAGAAAAGAAATACCTGCAGGTGAAACCGTATATCGATTCCGCTTTGTACAACGGTCATATCGAAGTTGTCGAAGTGACGATCCCCGGCGAAGATGAGAGGACAGTCACTCTCTGTGCCCATCTGTGCCATCCCCGCAGTTCCTGCAATGACAATGCCTCCGGTGTATCAGCCACCCTGGAAGCCATGCATGTGATCGACATGCTGGTGAAAGAAGGAAAGATCGCGAAACCGAAACATACGATCCGGCTGACGCTGGTTCCCGAATATACCGGCACATTTGCCTACCTTTCGGATCACAACAACTATGCGGACTGTCTCGGTGCCATGAACCTGGATATGGTCGGCGGCAGACAGACCCGTTATTATGGGCCGATCACCCTGACAAGAACACCGCTTTCCACCCCGTCCCTGATCAGCGAACTGAGTGTTTACAGTATGAAGCAGGCTGCGAAAGAAGCCTCTTCCCTGAATGGCGGCGATGTCAGTCTGACCAATCACTGCGTCTCTCCGTATACCGGCGGATCCGATCATACAGTTTACAGTGACCCGTCCATCGGCATTCCCTGCTGTATGCTGGGCCAGTGGCCGGATCTGAACTATCACACGGCGACCGACACACTGGACGTGATCGATCCCGCCGTGCTGAAATTCTCCTGTCTGACCGCGGCGAATTTCGCCTATGACCTTGCCTGTCTCACGGCTGACGATCTGCCTGTTCTCTTTGAGGAACTGGACAGCAGTATGACCGAAATGAAAACAGCTCTGGCCAATGAATACCTTCGCAAAGACATCAACAAGGAAATGTTCGGCTCCCTGCTTACCAAATACCGGCAGTATTTCCTCGCAGCGGTGCAGTCTGCTGAAACACTGGTCAAAGATGTGGATATTTCCGCGGAAATAAAACATGTGAACCGGCTCTTCGACGCCTGGATGGAACAGTATGACCTGAGCGATTGCTATCCACTCGATGAAGAATTGATGGATGTTTACCGGCGCACGGCGGTCGGTCCGTTCCAGACGCTCAGCGATTACAAAGCACTCGGATACGATGAAGCGATCCGTCATTATGAACAGAACAAAACCGTCAAAGGATATGAATTTGAAGGTCTGACACTGAATTATATTGACGGCAGCCGCACGGTCGGCCAGCTGATCAGGGAACTGTCACTGGAATATCGCCAGGACATGAGATATGACGTACTGAATTATCTCAAACTGCTTGAAGCAATCGGTCTGATCACGAAAAACTGCTGAAAGAGGAGACAGAATAATGATTGCGGAAATAATCAGTGTGGGAACCGAGATCCTGCTCGGCAATATCCTGAATACCAATGCAAGGTATCTTGCCAGAAAACTCGCGTCAGCGGGGATTGAAGTGCATTTCCAGACGGTTGTCGGCGACAATCCTTCCCGTATCATGGATGCGGTGAAGATCGCTTACACAAGAGCCGATATGGTCATCATGACCGGCGGCCTCGGTCCAACAAAAGATGACATTACAAAAGAAATGCTCGCAGAGTACTTCCACAGCAGCCTCGTTTATGACGAAACTGCCATTTCCATGATGGAAGAGACACTGCAGCGCACCCGGAAGGAGTCTCTTTTGCAAAGTCTGAAAAAACAGGCCCTCGTTCCGGAAAACGCGAAGGTTCTGTATAACCTTCACGGCCTTGCCCCGGGCATTATCATGGAAGACGAAGATAAAATCTGTATTCTTCTACCCGGTCCGCCGAAAGAGATGGAAACGATGTTCGAAGAATACTGTTTCCCCTATCTGGTGGAAAAGAGTCATCAGGTGCTCGTTTCCCTGAATATCAAACTGCTCGACTTCGACCACGCGCCGGTGATCAAAGTCGGTGAGGCTCCGGTTGCCGATGCCCTCGGTGATCTTCTGGACACACAGAATCCGACCGTCGCGACCTATGCCAAGGAAGACGGCTGTCTGATCCGCCTGACCGCACTGGCAGCGGATCGCAAAGCTGCCCTGGCCATGCTGTATCCGCTGGCCGAAAAGATCCGGAGTATTATCGGCACCGAATATATCAATTACATGGAGGAAGAAGAATAGATTCTTCCTCTTTTTCTGTCATGCAAAAAGGGCCGCATTATCTGCGGACCCTTTTTATTCAGTATAACCAGACGGTCAGCGTATTTCTTTCAGGAACCCCAGCAGTGCCCGCACACTCATATAACCGAAGGCAAGCGCAGCCGCAATAACGAGCAGATTCATATAAGGGGAATCACTTAGCCGGAAGGCGTCCATGAAGAAGAAACCGATCCAGATCAGTGTCAGTCTGCTGTTGTTGACAAACTGTGTCAGATTGGAAGCGTTGCTGGCAAACTGCGGCCAGCGGTAATACATGAACGCCGCCGCAAAGGAATGCAGACCGAGAACAAACATCGCGACCGCAGCCGCATTCATGCCGCCTGAAACAAGCCACCAGAGCCCGGCACATGTGAATACGACGCCCATAGCCAGGGAAATCTGTGTCCAGCTGTTGAATGGTTTCGGTTCATTCATTTCCGTTTTCTCCTGTCTTTCTGTACCAGTCATAAGTCATATAAGCAAACAGAACCGTGCACAGAGCATGGATCGCGGGTGATGTTCCCCGCTGAAAATCCCGATACGTCAGATATACCCATAAAATCGTAATCAGCAGATTGAAGTAAAACATGATTTTCGGATTTCTGTTATTCTGACGGTTCATAAATTCTCCTGATCAGTCTTCTTTCGGTGCCCGGTCATAGCACACTGTCATGGCAGCGATTTTGCTGGCAAGCCGTTTGTCGAAGGTCTTCTTACTGTAGCGCCACTGCCAGTTGAAGCCCAGCGTGGACGGTGTATTGATACGGCCTTCACTGCCGATACCCAGAAGATCCTGCATGGTAATGATCGCGACATCCGCGCAGCTCATATAGGCAGCTCTGATAAAGCCCCAGTTGTATCCTTCCTTCTGATCCAGATGCAAATACTCTTTCGCCTGACTGACAACTTCCGGATCCGAGCTGTTCAGCCAGCCCAGAACGGTATCGTTATCATGGGTTCCGACATAGACGATACTGTTCTTCACATGGTTATGCGGCAGATACTCATTGTCCGTCCGGCCGTCAAAGGCAAACTGCAGAACCTTCATGCCGGGATAGCCGGTCTCCGCCAGCATTTTGTAAACAGCCGGAGTCAGCACACCGAGATCTTCGGCGATGATTTCCTGCTTGCCGAGAATGTTTTCGATTGCCTTGAACATGCCGGCACCCGGTCCTTTTTTCCATTTGCCGTTTTTGGCTGTCGTATCGCCGGCCGGAATCGCAAAGTAGGATTCAAAGCCGCGGAAGTGGTCAATACGCAGCACATCATAGAAACGAAGCTGCTGGGCAATACGGCTGAACCACCAGCTGTAATTGTCCTTCTTCATCTTCTTCCAGTCATACAGAGGATTGCCCCATAACTGTCCGTCCTCAGAGAACGCATCCGGCGGTACACCGGCAACCTCTTTCGGTCTTCCGTAGCGGTTCAGCTGGAACTGATCGGCAGACGCCCAGACATCAGCACTGTCCTTCGCGGCATAGATCGGCAGATCACCAATGATCTTAATCCCCTTTTCATTGGCATACTGTTTCATTCTGTGCCACTGATCGAAGAACATGAACTGCACCGCTTCATAGAACAGAACGTCGTCATGCAGTCTTTCTTTTTCAAACCAGACTTCCGTCTCTTCCCGCCTGCGGAGCGGTTCCGGCCATTTTTCCAGGGCAATGCCGCCGAGACTGTCTTTGATTGCCATATACAAAGCATAATCCTGCAGCCACTTCTCTTCTTTTTCAATGAATGTCTGCAGTTCGCTGAATCTGGTTTTGATCAGCCGTTTGGCAGCTTTGCGCAGGACTGTAAAACGGCTGTTGTAGACCGCTTCATAATCCACATATTCAGGATTGTCGCCCCACGGCAGTTTGCGATACTCGCTCTTTTTCAGCAGTCCCTGCTCGGCAAGATCGTCCAGATCGATCATATACGGATTGCCGGCATACGAAGAAAACGAAGAATACGGTGAGTCTCCGTAACCGGTCGGACCGATCGGCAGAATCTGCCAGTAGGTCTGTTTCGCTTCCACCAGGAAATCGACGAAGTCTCTTGCGCTCTTTCCCATCGTTCCGATACCATACGGAGATGGCAGAGATGTAATCGGCAATAAAATACCTGCACTGCGTTTCATAGTCATCACTCCTTGTATAACTCTTATTCAGCGGACATAATCAAGCATCCGTTTCGGCGCACCGTCAGTAAAATCAACATCTTCTTTTTTGCCTGCTTCCATGCATTTCAGCAGCCAGGTCATCTGGGAAACGACAACGGACAGCACTTCGTAACTGCCAGCTTCGTCATAGATCACATGTCCCTGCTGTACATAAGCGGCCGGCATATTCGCCATACTGAAATATGCCATTACAGCTGCTGTCGCGGACGCATCTGTCCGGCGGCGGCTGTACAATACTGTACTGGCCGGTTTTCTTGCCAGGGCGGCTGTTCCGGCATGGAACAGTCTTTCCAGAAAACTGCTGCACTTTTCATTCAGTTTTCCATACAGGATCTCACCGCCGACAACGATACCGTCGCAGTCTGCCATCTGTCGGATGACTGTATTTACTTCATCATCAAAAATGCATTTTCCCGCTCTGTAGCATTTTCCACAGGCGACACATCCTTTCAGTGAATCATTTTCAATACAGATTTCGGATACTTCGATCCCCTTATCCGCAAACAGCTGTTTCAGCCACTGCATAGATTCTTTCAGAAGAGGATTCTGTCCGGAATCCATAATGATTGCCAGTACTTTCATTTATATAATTGTACGTTAAAAACAAAGGCTTTGCCTGCTATTTTTCAGAAATGTATTTCTTTGTGTTTGCATGAAACCTTATATGTTTTTCATTTTTCCCTTTATTTTTATTTCACGGCGTGGTATTCTAATTAAGCATCTGAACGATGAGTGCTTAGCTCAGCTGGGAGAGCACTTCCTTGACGTGGAAGGGGTCATGGGTTCGAGTCCCTTAGCGCTCACTTGATTAAAAAAAGCCTTTATTTAAAGGCTTTTTTTAACTTTTGCCAACAATAAAAGTGTCTTTTTTACCAACAATGTTGGTAAATTTTGTTGGCAAGCATATTGGTTATAAAAAGCCTCCCATGGTATAAAGGAGGTATGGAGATGCCAAAATTAAAAGACACAACCAAGCCAAAAGGCATAAATCGAGTGCACATCAGCCCTAAAACGAAGCAAAAAGAGTATAAATGCAGTTATCGTTATATGGGCGTTGATGGAAAAATCCATCAAACGGAAACCCCTTGGTGTGCCACACCTGAAGAAGCATTAAAAGCAAAAGCCGATGGTTTACGCATGAAAGAAGAGGAACTCAAATCTAAAGCAAAAAGGAAAGAGTCCTCCAAAAAAGGAACTGTTCGGCAGGCATTCGAGGAATTTGTCAAAGACCTTGAACGTGAGGCAGATACCACAAATTATCAGGAACAGATCACAGGAAAAATGTCTCTGCATCGTGATGCTAATACCCTGTTGAATTATTACATTCCTGATGAAATTGGAAGGATCACTCTTAACAAGCTTTCTTCTTCTGACTTTTCAAGATGGCTCACGCTTTTGAATACACAAAAGAAAGCAATCAGAGGGACTGATTCACGTCTAAGTGGCACGACTGTCAGAAAATATCGCGGGATCCTGCTACGTTTCAATAATTGGCTTGACCAGCAAGGATTCTACAAAGATTCAGAAATGGTTGTTCTGACAGAATTAAAACTTTCAAGAGTCAAGATAAAGAAAAAATCAGTCGGAGCCAGGACTGACCGCAACTACCCTACTTTTGACGAATTCAAGAAGATTACTGATTATTACAAATCAAAGAATCTTGGGCTTTTCTCCAACATGTATTGGTATACCTTTTACACATTTCTTTTCTATTCAGGAGTTCGTGTATCTGAAGCAATTGCGCTTCGTTGGGAAGATGTCGATTTCGATGCTGAAAACGGTTTGGGTGTAATCACTATCCAAAACGCTATTGATGCTCATGAAAACAGAGACACTGTCAATAAACGTGTGTCAAGGAATATTCAGTTTACCAAGAATCAATCATCTATTCGTAAAATCACAATTTGGGCTGCATACAGACAGCTTTTGATGGATTTCAAAGAAGATTCAATTTACGAATTCCATTACACCCCTGAAGAGATTGAAAAGGCTTATGTATTCCCAAATATCACTGCACGTGAACGCGAAAATCGTACTGGTTATCAGCATCATAATAATCTGTTGAGAGAAACCGATAGAGTCTCTAAAGCACTAGGACTCCCAAAATATGATAATCAGATGTTCCGACACGCTTGTGCGTATTTCCTTATACTTGACCAAAAACTTTCAGAGGAAGATGTTTACAGATACTTTGGTCATAAGGATTCTGAAATGCTGAAAAACATCTACGCCAAACTGAATGTAGATCAGAACCTCAAGAAAACCAATCAGTCCCTGAAAGGACTTATCACCAATGAGGACTTTGCTGATCCTGCTGTGAGTGAAAATCACAAGCTGAGACTTGAACGACTGAAAGTTGGTGAAACACAGACTGCGCATATCAGCAAAAACAGAATCACTCGTATTTACAATCAGATACTGCGCGCAATCGAAAAGAATCAGGATTCATATTATTACAAGGATATGAACGCCGAAATTATTGCAATCATAAAAGCTGAGCACCCCGAAATAGAGACTCAGATTAATCTATTAAAGATCAAGTAGGCTTTCTGTACACATTTTTTGTTTTAAAAGAGGCATTCGAAGTCAATTCAACGCCTCTTTAATATTTTAGTTTCCCTAAATAACGAGATAAAATGAAACTAATACTCATAAATAGTGTTATATTTTAGTTTCCCATTCTGATAATACCAATCAAGTTCAGTATCATATTGATTATGATCAAAGAAAATCAAAGATTTTACATATAGTTTC
Source organism: uncultured Erysipelotrichaceae bacterium (assembly GCA_902793635.1). Lineage (GTDB taxonomy): Bacteria > Bacillota_I > Bacilli_A > Erysipelotrichales > Erysipelotrichaceae > Bulleidia. The sequence goes on from CADBEA010000023.1 coordinate 19,846, forward strand.
TTGTTTTCAATACAGGCATCAATTAGATATGTGTCAGCACCAGAGCCCACTATTATAGGAGCATTTACCTCATTATCCCACCTTATAATTGGAACAATATCTTCTACGCTTTCATTGATTTTAGAATCAAATGTATATCTATATATTTCTTTATCTTTTTGGAAAGTAATAGACGTGAACCCGTATTTATCTATTTTTGTGAACTCATGATTAAAAATAATTTTTGAAAGCATAGTAAAATATTCGTTCAAGCGTTCATTACAGTGCTCGTTTACTGAACAGTACTCATTATAAATATTTGCGGCAATCACATACTCACCTTGAGCCCAATAAGAATCAGCGGATTGGATATCTTTGGACTGCTTTTGTGACGAAATGAATAAATAGCTTCCTATCGCAATAACTAGTAGAACTATTATTATTGGGAGAATGCGTTTAAATGTATTTTTGTTCATATTATCCTCTAATTACCGTCATATACACACAATTATTTATTTACTTTTAATACATGTATTTATCTGAGGCGATAACAAAATAAAAGGTATAGGAACCAAAGCACTAAGTATAACGTTCATTATCATCGCTGGAGTCCAGCCAATTAGTAATACAATAGCAGGAACATATCTTAATGCAAATGCAAAAGTCCAAACAATAACTGTTATGTAAAGAACTCGATAAGATATGATTTTTTCTTTTGGAATGAATAGATACACAGCAAACGCAAGCACAACAACAAGAACAACCATCTGAACAACTTCACCAAGCGAAATCAGAAATGCGTTATAAGAGAAATTGCCAACAGAAACATAATTAATGACTTCTTGAGCGCTGGACATTAGATAACCATGGATAAATACACTATTTATCGCAAACGCTAAACGTGTTGCGAAGTAAATACAAGCGAGCCATGTTCTATGAGGAATCTTTCGAACTAACGACGCCAATAATGCAAGATCAACTACGAGATAAACTATATTAGTAATACTACGATTTAATACAGTAAAATATATACACATTACAACATTAAGATACGACAAGACCCAAGCAGCAATCTCTAAATACTTATTATCGATTTTCAACCGATTCATAAACCTTCTCCATTTTTCAACATAAATTGACAATTAAAAAAACGATAGCAATGATCAGTAAAGTAAAACCGGAAATGCCCAAAACAGTATAAATTAGAATCTTAGTAACATTATTCATATAACTTTATCTCTCTTTGCTTGTAATTGCTTAACAAACCACACAGTAATAACAAATCGTCCCTATCAGATACGCAATACAATCCCACATGTCCGATGTACTATACCCTAAAAACAACGGCCCGATTCCTTCCCAAACCATCGCGCATATTATTGCGACAAATATATAGTGGTATAGTTTATTCAGTTCCGCTCTTCCATTTGCTAACAGTAGTACATTCAAATATGCGCAGAACAGAAATCCTCCCAAAAAATCGTTGAAATGATTTTTAATAACAACGGATAATATATCATTGCTGTCCAATAATAGTGGTTTTAAGCAAAACCTGTTCAAGATATAAATGAGGAGGCATAGTAGCCCCCAAGTTAAGTGTTTTTTCAATTATATGCTTTCCTTCAACAACAGTTCATCGCAACAGTATGTAAAATAATGACATATATAACACCATCACCCAATTATCATAAAGAGACATAAGCCAAGGAAAACTCCTATAATAATTGTTCCTAAGCCGCTTCCGCCGCTGTTTCCATTATTACTCGTCATTGATCTTACCTCCTATCCTATTTTGTTGCATCTTTCCAATGTTTATCACAATAACCATAATGAGAAGTTTTGTGCGTTGCTGGTTTTCCGCAGATAGTACAGTGTGCCGTATCACCATAGCCTGGAGCATGCCCACTGCAGCCGCAAAGTACCAACTGTAACACCACCATAAATACTAACAGTATCTTTTTCATGTTTAGCTGACACTCCCTTTATGAATAAATTCTAGCGGATTATCCGCTAAATATCAATAGCGGATTATCCGCTAAATATCAATAGCGGATAACCCGCTAAGCTATTCTCATTTTAGGGGATATCATGATTTATCGTAGAATCAGGAATTTAAGAGAAGATAATGATTTAACACAAAAACAGATGGGGGAAATTCTTTCGTGTAGCCAACGAGTATACAGTAATTATGAGCGTGGCGATTTAGATATTCCTACCGAAATCCTGATTAAATTAGCTGATTACTATGATGTATCGGTGGATTATATTCTCGAAAGAACAAACAACAAAAAAACACGGCGGTGATACACACCTTTCTCCTTTATAATTAATAATCAATATGATTAGCTCACCTCTCAAAACTTTCAAATATTTATAAACTGATTTTCTACTAATCCCGCAGATCCTCGCGAGTTCTGCTTTGTTCATATTGCCAGCGATGTAGGCTGGATAATGTTTATAGAAGACGGCAGGAATGTCGTCTTTTGTTGTGTGCGGTCTTCCGATTGCTGCACCTTTTGCTTTGGCATTCGCCATTCCGCTGCGGACTCTCGCCCTGATAAGCTGCAGTTCTAATTCCGCAAACACAGCCGAGATCTGACAAAACGCCGCTGACATAGGATCAAGAACACCTGTCGTGCAATCCACTGTAATAGATCCAACAACCTTGAGACACAGTTTCTTTTCTTTGACTGTATCGATAATGTCACACAACTGTTTCGTGCTCCTTGCAAGTCTGCTGATCTCTAACGTCATTATGACGTCCCCTTCTTGTGCTTGTGCAAGGAGTGCAGCTAATTCATGCTTGATAACTGCATCTCCATGCTCGTATTCCACAACAATTTCTTCGCAGCCTGCGGCTTTGAGTTCTCGCACCTGACGATTTATGTCTTGTTTGTTCTCGTTCGTTGAGCATCTACAGTAGCCAAACACTGTCATGCTAACCTCCTAACTAAGAGGCTCAGCAGCTGATGCTGAACCTCCGACTATAGACCTGTTTCACGTAGTGGTTATACACTTCTTTGTATTCACGCTTGAATGAAGTGCTGTCGAATCTGTTGGACAGGACGCTCGTCCATCTGATCACGTAGCCACCAGCGACGAGTTCTTCTGTGTCTCTTTCTTCGCACTCTGCTTTGAGCGTGTCTCTGATTGCTTCTGCCTGAGCCTTGACATCTTCAAGCAGTGCTTCCCATTCGTTGAGTCTGTTGATCTGTTCGATAATCTGATTAGTAGTCATCATGTTTTTTACCTCTCTATCTTCACCTATAATATACCACATCTGGTGTATGTATGTCAACACCATATCTGGTATTTATTACACTATTTTTCTAGAACTTTTTGTGCGGCAAGGGCTTGACAATATGCACCATATTTGGTATGCTATAGTGGGAGGAGAGGAACCCTAAAAAAGGTGTCCCCTTGTTGTTGAACATGATAATTTATGACAAAGCATTCAAGCTTCTTGGAGAAAGAGGTTATACAAGTTATCGCATCAGGAAAGAGAACATTCTTGGTCAGTCACAGCTGTCAGCCATGAAAGGCAAGAAAGGCAACGGTATACCAAAAGGTGTTTCTGATCAAACCATCAATAAACTGTGTGCCCTTCTCGATTGTCAGCCTGCTGATCTCATGGAGTATGTCCCTGACAAAGACTGAACAGCACTAACATAATTTCAGGAAAAGCACAAAATGTGGTCGACTATCGATTGACCACGTTTTTATTACCTTGTGCATATTTTCACAAATTTCGGACTGCCACGGCAGTTACGATAATTTACGGTTATACAGGGCGTGTAAGAAAACACTTGTTATAGGTCACACTTTTTCGCTGCTATAATCTCTGCATTTTCGCAGCCCAAAACCGCAAATTCTGTGTATGAAATTCTTTCTACCCTTTTGGATACGGCGGGTGTATTTCAGGAAGATCTTCTTGACTTTTGCACCAGAAAAAAAGGGCTGCGCTTCCCAGCTGCACTTTTCATGCGCGTTCAGGAAAACGTAGCCCTTCGATCTACCTCAAAACTTTCAAATATTTATAAACTGATTTTCTACTAATCCCGCAGATCCTCGCGAGTTCTGCTTTGTTCATATTGCCAGCGATGTAGGCTGAGCTCCAATTATATATTCAAACGTTTAGCATACAATAATTACATGTATTATATCCTTTATTGATTGCACATATCATCCAGCCATTGTTTAGCTTTTACACATCCACGAGAATCTGGATAGAAGCATGCGACATTTGCTTGTGTTATTAATTCAGGATGGTTTTTTGCAATACGTTTCAAACGATTAGTTTCGTTATAAAGTAACTTAAGTAATTCATATCCTCTAGTTGCTATTTTTTGATTATCTTTCATTAATTTGTTATAGGAATCCGTATCTTCAAGAAGACCATGTATTCTTATATTTCTTTTTTTACAAAATTCCCCCATCCTTGCAGCTTTAGATCTAGTGAATTTTGCTTTTTCAAATAAAGATGGATTATTTTCAATAATATGTTTAAAGCAATCAACTTTCCCTTGTAAGCCAATGTCATGAGTGATAGAAATATCTTCACATAAAGCACATGGTTTATGAAACAGTGTCATTATCACCTTCATTCGCGCTTCCATTGCTGCATACTCCATCAATATTGCCTCAAGGTAGAATCCACTATTAATAGCCGACTGGCAACGGTCGAAAATATCTTTATGTGCGATTCTTGCGGTCTCACGCTGTTCTTTGCTTAGTTCTGCCATATCAAACTCCATACTGTCTTATTATTTTCATGTTCTAATTATACTATCCAGTGCTGAATTAATAGCTGTTTTCAAACAGTTTTCCATCATTTTCATAATCTCGTATTCAAGAATACTGCTATTCTTTTTAGTTTTTCTTTTGGAATCCTGGCTTCTTTTCTTCTTTGCCACGCTAAATCTCCTTGTATGTTGTTTCTATGCTAACAACAGTTTCTTCAGATTCAGGATCTCCTATTATTTCCTCATAAGCACGCTGTTTTTCTGTCATATAAACTTCTTCAATTGATTGCGATTTATCTAGCTGATTATATAATCTTTCAGGTAATCATCCTTTTTGGATTGAATACGTTGTATTGATATCCATCTTCTTTCCTCCTTTTGGCTTTCTCTCTTGGCTAAAAACTCTTTCAGCCCGAATGGGATGAAAGAGTTTTTATATAATATTTATATTTTTATGTAATGTATTCTCTTATGGCAGAGAATAGACCTCTATCTTTTTCAGTCGAATAGGGTCTTATGATTTGATATAAAGTCGAGCTGTATTTCTTGGAGAAACAAAAACGCAAAGAGAATTTTGATTTTCTGTTTTTCCGATACATTCAATTCATCTAAAACTTCTGCGGAATAGTTCAAGGCATTCTTGTATAACTCGCCCATATCACTCTTCAGAATCATATCTTCTATTTTTGTTAAATTCATGTCGATTCCTTTCTAATAAATCGGGCGCCCTTTTTACATGTTTATTGTATTAACTATTCGCCGTTATAAACTCTCATCTTTCTCAATATTTTCTGCATGCTTTCCACACAGATGCCCTACTTATCAACATTTACAATTCTTTATCCACAGTGATTGGTATTTCGTGAAATTCAAAATGGGTATGGCTGCCATTAACAGGTATTAGATAGCCTCTTTTTGTAAATAGCCTGATTGTTTCTTGCATTGTATTCTTTTTGATTCCTCAATAATACGCAGCCTCAGCTGGTGACAGTTCCAAATCATAACCATCTGCATTTTTAGCCAAAAACAACCATACTTTAAACTGAGCATTAGTTAGATCTCGCATCGCCATCTGAAGTGCATCAAGATTGATCATTGTGTATTTATTATGTTTATCACAGTTTTCTTTTGTGATTTTTATTGTTTTTTGATTTGGATTATTTTTATAAGTATTCACATTATTCGCTTCGCATTATTCCTGTAATTATTTTTACAAAATATTTTTGTAAGCACAAATTAGGAATCCTGAAGCCCGCCTCCTTCCTTCCATTCTGTATCCACTGCCATAACACAGTTCCGCAACAATAACAGTTTTTCATTTCTGATATTGTTATATCCACGCATGAAATTATAAAACGTGGTGGAACTACAATTGATTGCACTGTAAAAAAATCTAAACGTGTAACCTTTTTTACGGAGTTTGTAAATTTCTCTTCTCAAATTTTCCGCAAGGGTAATATTCTCTTCTTTTGTCATATCCCCTCCTACAACCTAATGACCTGAAACAAATTACAGTCATTGATATTCACCAGCACACATTCACAGCCATTCAATCTGACACGTTGCAGATCTGGATGTCGCTGCACAAATTCCCTGAGTTCATGTGTTCTTGCAACATAACCAATTCTGTTCTCCATGTCCGTGAAAACGATGTGTGTTGATTCTGTTGTATTGAATCAACCTGTTTCTGTTCCTGTTTTACTCGTCAGTTCCAAGACCACATTTCCTGTTCTGTGGATCGTTCAATCCGCTTTCACTTCAAATTTGTATTGTGTGCCGTCATGATCATAAACAAAAAGATCTATATCCTTTTTTCAGAATATTGGGTTTTTCGTTACATCCATGACATCATATCCATTCCCACGAAAATAATTAGTCACAAGAATCTCAGCCTGACTTCCTCTACTGAGATCCATAAAAAAAGCATTATTCTGCATGTTTCTCCTCCTTTGCTTTCACTATTCATAAGAATTGAAATATGTAGAATAATAACTTTTGACCAATAAATTTGTTAATTTATCACGATAATCAAGCACTAACTCCGATTTCCTCAATCTATTTACAAGGCATGTTCATTTCACCTATTTGGTTTTATAAAAAAGATTTTTTATAATATTTATAGGAAAACAAAATATGTTCAAAAGGTTTGATATGTTGGTAAAAAATGTTGGTAATTTTGTTATGATGCTGTAAAATAGGCTTAAATAAAGGCTTTATAGAAGATATGATGACGCGTCCCTTAGCGCTCACCATTCGAAAAGCTCTAGAAATAGAGCTTTTTCTTTTTTCCGCATCATTCTGCCATTCTGCCGGAAACACGAAATGTGTAACTTACATAAACACACTATTACGGAACCTGTTCCAAAACCTTTTTTGTAAAATCACCTGCTTTGATTTTTCCTGCATCATAACAGCAGTCATATAATCCTGTTCTGAAAATGTTTTCACCAAAAATGATACAGTTTTCATTTTTTTATGGCATAATAGCCACACGAAGGTAAATAACATGGAACGGATCGTAATCAAAGTAGGCACATCAACTGTATGTCATAAAAACGGAGCCCCTGATCTGCGCCGCATTGACGCCCTGTGCCGGGTCATAGCGGATCTGAAAAACGAGAACTATGAGATCGTACTGGTCACATCCGGTGCCATCGGTGTCGGGACCAATAAAATGGGTCTCAGAAAACGGCCGAAAAGCATGGCCGGCCGCCAGGCTGCTGCAGCGATCGGCCAGTGTGAACTCATGTCGATCTATGACCGCTTTCTGCTCAGCTACGGATGTCTGAGCGGTCAGATTCTCCTGACAAAAGATATCACAGAAGACGCAAAAGGCCGGAAGAACGTTATCGCAACATTCGAAGCATTGCTGAAAAGACATGCGATTCCCATCGTGAACGAAAATGACTCCGTCGCAACGGAAGAAATCGTATACGGCGACAATGATACCCTTTCCGCCGTCGTCGCATGCTTCGTCAAAGCCGACCTGCTGATCATCCTTTCCGACATCGACGGATTATATGACAAAGATCCTTCCGCTGATCCCAACGCGCAGCTGATTTCCCTGGTAAAGGATATTTCCAAACTGAATATCACCGCGACCGAATCCAAATCAGAGCACGGGACAGGCGGAATGATCACCAAACTGCATGCCGCGGAAATCGCCGGAGCCAATGGCATCAACACATTTCTCGCATCAGGCAAAAATCCCGCGATCCTTTACAGCATTATGGACAACAGCGCAAAAGGCACGCTGTTCCTTGCCGGAGGAAACCATGAAAACGATTGAACTCGCCGCCCTGGCGAAAAAAGCGTCCCGCTCTGTCCGATTGCTGGACAACGATGTGCGGAATGCCATTCTGAATACATTCGCGGACAATCTCCTGAACAGACAGGAAACCATACTGGCTGCCAACGAAAAGGATATCGAAGCAGCGCAGGCTGACGGAAAAACTGACGCATTCCTGGACCGGCTCAGGCTGTCACCGGAAAGAATTGCCGGCATGGCGCAGGGTGTGCGTGAGATTGCCGCCATGGAAGATCCGCTTGGCCGCGTTCTTGAAGAAAAAGTTCTCAAAGCCGGCATCAGGCTGAAAAAGAAAACCGTGCCTATGGGTGTGATCGGCATCATATTTGAATCGCGGCCCAATGTTACCGCTGACTGTGCGGCACTCTGTCTGAAAGCAGGCAGTGCCTGCCTTCTCAAAGGCGGAAAGGAATCACTGCATTCCTGTCTTGCCATCACCGAAGCGATGCATCACGCCATGCGCGAATATCACCTCGACGAGAATGCCCTTGTCCTTCTGGAAAATCCGGACCGGGAAGAGACAAACGCCCTGATGGAATGCCGGGAATATGTGGACCTTCTGATTCCCAGAGGAAGCAGCCGTCTGATCAATGCCGTCGTACGGCAGGCAAAAGTTCCTGTCATTGAGACCGGCGCCGGTATCTGTCATACGTTTGTGGATGAAAGTGCCGATCTGGCTATGGCGGAAAGAATCGTATACAACGCAAAGTGTTCCCGGCCAAGCGTGTGCAACGCGATGGAAACACTGCTCGTACACGAGAAAATCGCCGAACAGTTTTTGCCAATGTGCGCGGCTTCCTTAAAGGAAAAGAACGTCATTATGCATGGTGACGGACAAAGCAGAACGATCCTGAAAGATATCCTGCCGGCAGACGATACGAATTACGCGACGGAATACAATGATTTTGAGATGAACGTCAGAATCGTAAAGGACGTCCATGAAGCCATCGCTCATATCGAAACTTTCGGCACCCATCACAGCGACTGCATCGTGACCGAAAACGCGGAAAATGTTCTCGCTTTCTTCAACGGCGTGGACAGTGCCTGTGTGTACCATAATGCTTCTACACGGTTTACAGACGGTGGTGAATTCGGTATGGGTGCGGAAATCGGCATCAGCACGCAGAAACTCCATGCCAGAGGTCCGATGGGTCTGAAGGAACTGACCACGTATGCATACTATCTGGAAGGAAACGGCGAGATAAGATGAGTATGCTGAATGCAAACTGATCTTTCAGCTTCCTTTCACCGTATGATGATTCCTGCCGTCTGCTTTCTGTCTGAAGAAAGCGTCTGGCAGACAGATATAAAAAAAGACGGTAACCCTCAGGGACACCGGTGCGGACGCATCCGTCATCTGATTGCTTACCGTCTTTTCTTATTGGCTGAGAATGAATCGGCCGCGGACGATTCCGCCAGCCGGAAACCTGCGGGATATGTTTTATTTCTAAAATTGTTGGTCTGAAAAGCAGGCGATGCATTAATATTAATAATAGAAGTACAGTTTTTTCAGTCCATCCGGTAAGCATCCATTATCCGGATCACATTACATCATTGACCAGGAGGCTTTATGCAATACAAATATCCGCATCTTTCCAGTCCAATCACACTGGGCCGCACCGTCTTCCGCAACCGCATGTTCTCCGCTCCAATGGGCGGCACGGACATCACCAATGACGGCTGTATCGGACCCAAATCACGTGCTTTTTACGAACTGCGCGCCCGGGGCGGGGCGGCCGCGGTCACCGTTTCCGAATGCATGGTTCATCCCGCCACCGACGGATCCCATGCTTATCATCTGGATGAAAGCATTCTGAATTCACTTGCCAATGCGACCTACGCCGCGGACGCCATCCGCCGGCATGGGGCCATCCCTTCTCTGGAACTGTCACACTCCGGTATGTTCGCCGGAACATACATGACCGACAAATCCAAACAGCATGCCCTGAAACAATGGGGTCCGTCTGATACTGTCCGGGCTGACGGCGTGCCGGTACAGGCACTGACAAAGGAAATGATTGCCGAGATCACCGAGGCATATGCCCATGTCGCAGGTCTGGCCAAACGGGCCGGTTTTGAACTGCTGATGATCCACGGCGGCCATGGCTGGCTGATCAACCAGTTTCTCTCACCTTTGTTCAATCACCGCAACGATGAATACGGCGGATCACTGGAAAACCGCTGCCGTTTCGCCATTGAAGTGCTGAAGGCAGTCAGAGAAGCCGTCGGACCGTTCTTCCCGATTGAATTCCGCATGAGCGGTTCTGAGTTTGTGGAAGGCGGCTACGGTCTTGATGAAGGTGTGCGTATCGCCCAGATGATCGAACCGTATGTGGATCTGATCCATGTTTCCAGCGGCACATATCAGAAAACCTTCGGCATCACGCATCCGTCCATGTTTACCGAGCATGGCCGGAATGTCTTCCTGGCCGCGGAAATCAAAAAACATGTTTCCAAACCGGTCGCGACGATCGGCGGCCTCAATGATCCGGCGCAGATGGAAGCCATCATCGCCGAAGGCAAAGCCGATGTCGTCTATATGGCAAGAGCCCTGCTGGCGGATCCGTTTTTGCCGAACAAAGTTATGGCGAACAAGGACGAGGATATCGTCCGCTGCCTGCGCTGCTTTACCTGCATGGCAGAACGTGCCTCCACTTCCACCCGCAGATGCACAGTCAATCCGCTGATCGGCAGAGAAGACGAAGGCTGGGAGATCCAGCCTGCTCCGGTGAAAAAGAAAGTGCTGGTAGCCGGCGGCGGCCCCGGCGGTCTGTATGCAGCATACACTGCCGCAAGACGCGGTCATCAGGTCATTCTCTGCGAGAAAGAGAATCTGTGCGGCGGCATTCTCAAGAGTGAACAGGCTCTTCCTTTCAAATATGAAATGTATCAGCTGGCCGGCACTTATGAAAAATTCGCCCGTGATGCCGGTGTCGAGATCCGCACCAGTACGGAAGTCACGAAAGAATATGTCGAAAAGGAAGCACCGGACGCACTGATCATCGCCTGCGGCTCCGCGCCGCTGGTTCCGCCGCTTCCAGGTCTTGATGGTGACAATGTCGTCATCGTCAACAACTATTATCTGGAAAAAGAAAAAGTCGGCGATGAAGTCGTCGTCTTCGGCGGCGGCCTGGCCGGCTGTGAGTGTGCTGTACATCTTGGCATGGAAGGCAAAAAGGTTCGCATTGTGGAAATGCGTGACCGCCTGGCACCGGATGCCAATGTCCGCCACCGTCCCCTGCTGATGGCTGAGATCAGTAAGTATGCCGAAGTCTATACAAATCACAAAGGTCTCCGTGTGACTGCGGAAGGCATCTGGTGTGAAAATGAAAACGGGGAAGAAGTCCTCGTCCCCGGTAAAACAGTCATCTGCGCGCTTGGTCAGAGATCAAGAAGCGATGTCGTCGATCAACTGAGAGGCACGGCTCCGTTTGTCCGTGTCATCGGTGATGCTGAACGTGTTTCCACCATTACCAACGCCGTCTACTGGGGCTACCACGCCGCTCTGGATATCTGAGTAATGTATCAAGGCAGTCCTGCATCAAACAGGACTGCCTTTTGTTATGTCTGAGGATTTTTGCCGAACAGACCGCTGATCCAGTCCACCGCCGCGAAGAAGACGTTGTCCAGACCTTCATGTTCCCGCAGATAGCGGCCGGCAAAGCTTGTCATGGTTTTGTTGATCCGGTTTTCCACGGCATCCAGCCGGGGATTCTCCGACTGCAGACCTTTATAGGAAAAGATGATATCCAGGATCAGCAGCATCGCGAATATGGAAGCCGCCGCATTGACCAGTTGGATGGGCAGTCTGTCGATCCAGGGAATCAGTACCGGATCGAACACATAGACAATTACCAGTGCCGCGATGCCGAAGCCGATGGCAGCCGGCAGACAGATCCGGCCATGCAGGTTCAGCGGTGAACGTGAATAATCCCAGTAGGATGTATGCAGATATTCTTCAATCAGATAATGGATCGGGTATTCCAGAAAGGCTGAACCGATCACGCCGGTCAGAAATACCATCAGCGGCGTATGATCGGGCAGGATATTCCTGAACAGAATGGATCCGATCAGAGCTCCCACACCGTAGATCGGAATAATGGGACCATAGAGAGAGCCGCGGTTATCCCACCTTCCCAGCCAGAGCGTCATGGCCGTGCATTCATAGATATAACCGACAAAAGCCATCACAGTAAAATAGATCATGTATTTTGCTATCATCGCTGAAATGTCTCCCTGAGTGCGCATAGTTTATCGGCGATACACACCAGAACGGCTTCCCGGTGTCTGGGGATACTGCGGAGGGTGAGCGGCCACATATGGCAGCGGATCACCTCCTGGGTTTTATCATCCGCATGGAATTCTTCCACGGCGTTTTTGCAAGCTTCGAAGGGATGCGTATAGCCATGCATCTGAAAAATATGAATGCTCAAAGGTTTGTCATGCCAGTCGTAGAGATAGAAATCATGCAGGATCGCACCTGGCAGTAATACATGCAGATCCGCTTTTTTACCAAGCATGCGGTCCAGACGATATGCCGTCAGGGCCACATTCAGACTGTGCTGCAGCACACTGATCCTGCCATGGGCGCAATAGTCTTTCATTCCCCTGACTTTCGGATGGGAAAGATACGGGGAAAGAATGTCATTGAATTCCTGCAGTTCTTTTTTGGACAGATTCGGCTTCATGGATTTCATCTCTTTTACCCACTATAACATGTATGCATTTTCCGGAAAACCACAGCCGATTCATCTCTCCGCTGTTTTCAGCATGGATAAATACGTTTACAATATGAACTATGAAAAAGAGAATACTTTGTTACGGAGACTCCAATACCTATGGATACTTACCGGCCGGAAACGGCAGACGTTACAGCGAAGGTGTCCGCTGGCCTTCCGTTCTTCAGAAACTGCTGGGTGAAGAATATACCGTTATCGAAGAAGGATTGTGCGGCCGCACCACGGATGCTGAACCTGTCGATGAGCCATGGAAGAACGGAGAAAGCTACCTCTGTGCCGCTCTGAGCACACACCGTCCCATTGACATGGCGGTATTCATGCTGGGAACCAACGATCTGAAAGCATCTTTCCACCGCACCGCGGAGACCATTGCGGCCGGCATGAAAACCATTCTTGAGCAGACAAATTCCTTCCTGATGCTCAAACAGGAATACCTTCCGAAAATCCTTCTGATCGCACCGGCGTATATCAATGACACATCCAGAGGTCCGTTCGGTGATGAGTTTGATCAGACATCACAGCAGATGTCCCGTCTTCTCGCCAGCCAGTACAAAACTCTCACCGAAGAATATGACGCTCTGTTTCTGGATGCGGCTGAATTTGCGGCAACATCACCCAGAGACGGTCTTCATCTTGACGCTGAGAATCATCGCCGGCTTGGTGAAGCAGTCTATGAATTGATCCGGGACTGGTATGCGGAACATCCGGAGACTGATCCGAAACACGAAATGTTTGATATCCATGAATAAAAAAATGCAGGACATCCTGCATTTCAGTTTGTTGACAAAGTGGTGTTTTTCAAAAAGAAAGCACCGCTTTTTTCATTTCGAAGCGATGCGGATATGAATCGATGATCATTTTTGTCGAA
>CADBEA010000024.1 GCA_902793635.1 uncultured Erysipelotrichaceae bacterium
GATCTGATAATGCCTATTTCGGCAGATAAGAAAAAGAGGTGTAACCTCAAGGTGCCTGATGAGCGATCATCATTTACCTATTCGTTACAGCCCCTTTTTTCTTTTTCATCTTTTTGACAAAATACATGGCCGGTTTCTTCGGCACCAGACGGGAAAGCCGGTTGATCATGCCGGGGATGATCACCGTCTGTCCGCTTTTCATCTTCTCATAGGCATACACCGCGCAGTCTTCCGCCTTCATGGCAAAGGCAGGAATACTCTGACGTGATTTGCGGTAGAAGGACGTTGCGGCAGGCCCCGGACACAGACAGCACACATGCACACCGCTGCCTCTGACCTCTTCCGCCACAGCTTCCGTATAACGCAGTACATAGGCTTTGGATGCGTAATACGAGGCAATATAGGGACCGGGCAGAAAAGCGCCGGTGGAAGCCACATTCATGATCGTGCCGCTGTTTCTTTCCAGCATGTCTCTGAGGAACAGACTGGTCAGAACCGTCACGGCGGTAATATTGACATTGATCATCGCCTCATCCTGTTCCGGCGGGATGCGCCAGGCGGCATCCGCTGTGCCCAAGCCGGCATTGTTGATCACATAATCGATCTTTCTGTGCTTCAGTTCCTCATACAGTTCCGCGGCGGAATGCGGCAGACTGAGGTCTTTGCCGATCACCGTCACATCAACAGCAAATGTATCTTCCAGCAATTGTTTCGCCTTCTGCAGTTTTTCCATATCGCGGGCTGTCAGGATCAGATCAGTTCCGTCCCTGGCAAAGCATTTTGCCAGTTCCAGACCGATACCTTCCGAACCGCCCGTTATCAATGCAAGTGTCATCTGCGCTTCCTTTTCTTCCCTTATTGTATCAGCCGATGATGTTATACTGATAGCAGACTTGAGGTGACTTATGATCTATCCTGCATTTTTGAAGAAAAACGATACCATCGGTATCTGCGCGCCAAGTGCTGGCGTCGGCCGCAAACTGGAAGACTTTGACCGTTCGCTTCAGACCCTGAAGAAGAAAGGCTGGCGGATCAAAGAAACAGCGTCTGTCCGTATCAATGATATGCGCGGCGGTAATGCAGAAACACGGGCGGCAGAACTAGTTTCGCTGTTCAAAGACGATGAAGTTGATTTCGTCATGGCGGCAGCCGGCGGTGATTTCCTGTTTGAAATTCTGCCGTATGTCGACTTCCGGACGATGAAGAAAAATCCCAAATGGCTGATGGGGGCCTCCGATCCGACCGGACTGCTTTTCCCCTATACGACAAAATATGACGTCGCCACCATTTACGGCTGCAATGCCGGCAGCTATGATATTTCGCCGCTTCCGACCTTTCTGAAAAACAATCTGAAGATCATCAGCGGTGATCTGCCGGTCCAGAAAAGCTTCCGGAAGTATATGAAAACACCCGGCTTCCTGGCGGAAAAGATCGAATATGACACACCGGTCAGATGGCAGGGAACAGTCGATTCACTGCATGTGCAGGGCCGCTGCATCGGCGGCTGCATTGACGTGCTGAAAGATGTGATCGGCACGAAATTTGACGGTGCGAAGGATTTTGTAAGACGCTATAAAGATGACGGTATCATCTGGTATTTTGATGACTTCTCACTGGGTGCCGAAGTATTCTACCGCACCCTTCTGCAGATGCGCTATGCCGGCTGGTTTGAAAATGCCAAAGCGGTCATTGTCGGCCGGGTTCTTTTCGAATCGAGTGACACCGGTATGAGCTACGAAGATGCCATCCGTCTGGCTTTCCCGGATATTCCTGTTCTCTATCAGGCTGATATCGGTCATACAATACCGTCCATGACAATGATCAACGGCGCAATCCTTGATCTGGAGTATAAAAATCATAAATCAGCCCTTACATTCTTACTCAAATAGGGATATGATATATGCGCACGTCCATTTGGGGCTTTAGCTCAGCTGGGAGAGCGCATGGTTCGCAATCATGAGGTCGCGAGTTCGATCCTCGTAAGCTCCACTGTAAAAAACGCTGAAATGTCATAAGACAGCTTCAGCGTTTTTTCTTTCCTGTCAGAATCGATTATCCGATCATCGCAATGATTTCTTCCAGGCTGCGGCCATAGAACTTTCTCGCCATGTAAATAAACCGGTCTATGGTCGGAAAGTATTTCAGGATACAGTCAATATCTTCCTCATCTGCCGTGGAAGCATTCAGCCGTTCCAGAATACCCGGACGTTCCTGTAAAACTTTGATATAACCCTGCAGGTCTTCGTTGGTTGGATCCACACCGCCGGCCGCATTCCGCAGCAGATCCTCCGGCATGGCTGTCTTTTCTTTCGCGTTCATTTTCATCTTCTCCCATTCTGATACTTCCATCATATAGCGAAGTGTTTCCGAAAGATTATTTCAAATGTATTTTTACGGCAAATTGTTTTTCTGACAGCATGCGAATAGCCGCGCATGCATGTAATATACTATACTGTCTGTAATTGATGAGGTGAGATCATGAACGAAAGACAGACAACGCTTGTAAACAACGCCGACAAATACCGGCCGATGGTTCTGGAAGCGGAAAGATGGCTCTGGAAACATCCACAGACCGGTTACACCGAATGGGAAGCTCACAATTATCTGGTTGAAAAGTATCAGGAACTCGGCTATGAGCCGGTGCTGGCCGGAAAGATCGAAGGATTTGGCGACATTCCCGGTTTCTACGTGGATGTCAATACCGGCAGGGAAGGTCCTGTGCTGGCTGTTTTCGGCGAACTGGACGCGCTGGATATCGCCAACCATCCGGAATCCGTCAACGGCATGACACATTGTTGCGGACACCATGCCCAGTCAGCTGCCCTGCTTGGCCTGGCGGCGGCTCTGAAAGAGGAAAACGCACTGGACGGGCTTTGCGGAACCATCCGGCTGATTGCCGTGCCGGCCGAGGAAATGATCCAGCTGAATTTCCGGGAAGAACTGCGGCAGAAAGGCGTCATAAAATATCTTGGCGGCAAAACCGAATTCATGCACAGAGGCATTCTTGACGGCGTCGATCTGGCCATGATGGTGCACGGCACAGCGGCCGGTGAAGGAGAGCCGTATGATTTCGAGTGCGGTTACGGCAGTAACGGCTGTATGGCCAAAACGATCCGCTTCAAAGGCAAATCAGCACATGCCGGCGGTGCTCCGCATCTCGGCATCAACGCTCAGTACGCGGCCATGCTTGGCCTGCAGGCTGTCAACGACCTTAGAGAAACCTTCCCCGATCAGGATACGATCCGTTTCCATCCGATCATGATGGGTGTCAACTGCGCGGTCAATATCATTCCTGATGAAATGAAAATCGAAAGCTATGTCCGCGGTAAGACTCTGACTGCGATCAAGCGTGAGAATACAAAAGTCAACCGGGCGATGGCCGGAGCCGCCCTGGCGATCGGAGCCGGCGTGGAACTGAGAGACCGGCCGGGATACGCACCGGAACATCACGACAGAGAATTCATGGAACTGGTGGAAGCCTGCTGCAAGGATCTCGTCGGTGCCGATCGAGTCAGTTTTGATTACGATGACTGGGGAACCGGCTCATCTGATTTCGGTGACATCACCTGCGTCATGCCGGGTGTGCAGTTCAATGCCGCTGGTGCGACAGGCACCTTCCACGGTATCGACTTCAATCCGGCTGATCCGGACAGATTATGTATGAACTCCATCAAAGCCCAGCTGTTCGTCATCGACGCGCTGCTGTGTGATGAAGGCAGTGCCGCGAAGAAAATCGTCGCGGCATACAAACCGGAATATCCTTCCGTCAAAGCCTATCTGGAAGCCATTGATATGATGGTGCTGGACAAGGACGCGGTCGTCTATGACGCCGACGGCAATGCCACGGTCGACTTCCAGAACAAACCCGCATAAACATTACATATATAAACAGAAATAGAGCAGCGCAGGCTGCTCTTTTTTCGTTCAGTGATTCCAGATATTGGCCGGCCGGTAGACCAGGTTGCCGGCACCGCCGTCCAGACGGTTCATGAAACGGTCCGTTTCCCTGACCCGCCGTCCGTCTCCGTAAGGATTCAGACCGCCGGCAATTGTTCCGACATGATTTCCTTTTTTTTCTTCCGCCATGACTTCTTCACACAGGGCGATCAGATCGTCGACAGTACGCTTCAAAGCGACCGGCGCGCCATGACAGATAATAAATGTGTCATAGGCGTCTTCCATGCTTTTCAGCCGCTGCAGGGCATGATAATAGTTCTCCAGAGTGTCCGACGTCTCACAGCAGAGCAGCGTATTCTGATTGGCCGCATCGCCCATGAAGATCATCCGGTTGGTCCGATCAAGATAAGCCGTCGAGCCGAAAGTATGCCCCGGCATGGCCACCGCTTCCAGACACCTGCCGCCAAGATCGAAAACATCATGATCGTGAACCGGCTGCGGATTGATTTTGCGGCAGCGGACGATCATTTCATCCGGACACGGACTGCCCTGCGGATTCATGATATGATGCATCATCATATAATACCCTTTTCTTGATTCATAGCTGTTGGTATCCGCATGCAGATCGGGAATATCCTTTTCCGGTATGTATACCTGTTCGTCCGCAAAGGTATAGATATTGCCGGCATGATCGGGATGCACGTGCGTGATGAGAACCGTGACAGGCTTGTCGGTCAAGGTTCTGACAAATTCCGCCAGATTGCCGATGCCTGTTCCGGTATCAATCAGAGCTGCTTTTTCCTTTCCCTCGACGAGATAAAAGAAGACGCCGCTCAGATCAGTGATCAGTGTTACGCCGTTGGCCAGCGGCGCGGTTTTAAAGTATTCCATTTTGTTCTCCTTCCGGTATGCAAAAAGAGGGCAATCCCCTCTTCAGTTCTTCGGCTTTGCGGCTCTTGCGTCAATGCCGTAGTAACGGCAGAGCGCATTGTAATACAGCTCGGCTGTCTTACGATAGCCTTCTTCATTCGCCCAGGCTGAGACATCTGTCTCGTTGCTGACATAGATCTGTTCCGTGACAACAGCCGGTATAAGTGTCTTTTCCATGATCGTCCAGGTGGCGAGCTCATAGTTATTCTGATCGTCTTCAGGAACAACTTTCAGCTGGTACTTGTCTTCACCGATTGGCTCATAGTACATATAATTCACTTCCGGACTCAGATCGTCCGCAAAGGTTTCCTGAATCGCATGGGCCAGTTCCAGACTGCGCTCATGACCATCCGAAGCCGGCTGTTCGGCATAAATATGCATGCCGGTCTTCTGCGGATCGGGATCGTAGCCGGCATGAATGCTCAGCACCAGGTCCGCCTTGGACTCATTGACTTCCCTGACAATATTCAGGATCGCCCGTGAAGTGCCGGCACTATGCGTGCGCAGCACGATGAAACGGTCGTCGTCCGCCAGTCTTGTACATAAGGCGTTGACCACGCCTTCATTGAAATCCGCTTCATTGATCAGTCCGGTATAGCCGGTCTGTTCACCGCCGTATGCGGCATCCACAGCGATGACGATCTTGTCATGACTGAGATGCAGGCAGCCGGCAAATGTCACACCGATGCCCAGAAAGACGAGCAGAACTGTCAGGACCACAGCCAGCGGATTCCTGATTTTTTTCTTTTTCGCAGTATTTTTAGTTTTTCCGTTATCCGTCATCTGTATTGTCCTTCAAGTTCTTCCAGCTGCGCATCAGCTTTCATATGATCAATGATTTTCTTCATCAGCACTTCCATGTCACTGCCTTCGCGGTAGTCAGCCGCGGCCATGTAATTCGCCCGACCGTCATCGATCAGTTTCCGGGCTGTCTTCTCAGCTCTGGCAGATTCGCTGTTATACACCGCGATGGACCGGCCGCCGTATTCCTTTACCAGCCGCATACAGGGAATATCCGTGATGCCGTCGGCGATATAAACCATTCTGGTAAACGGCAGAGGCCGCTTCTTCGGATCGACATATTCATTCAGATCCTTGTCGTCATTTTCGTCAAGTACCTGTTTGTTGATACGGAAGATATACTGTGTCTTGGTTGTATAGTTGACGATCTGAGCCGGCCATACGGCAATCCCGTTTTCATAGAAATAACGGCAGGCATAGATCCTGGTAAATTCATCCGCAATCGGAACCGCTTCAATGATTTCCTTCATGCCGGAAGAAATAATGTAATGTTCGATCAGAAAGCCGGCTTTGCGGCCGTACTCGTTGATTCTTTTAAACCATGTCTGCACACCGGGATAAAGAACGATTTCCTTGCCGAGGTCGAAAAACATATCTTTGCGCAGCGGATTGTTCTGCTCGGCGAATTTATGCTGAAGCACATACAGATAGGCACTGATGCTGTCCATATAATTGCGGACAGTCAGTTCCGTTACCTCGTTCCAGAATTCTCCCGGATTGTCATAGCCAAGAGCCGGAATCAGACTGTATTCCTGCATATCCTTGGTGCAGAGGGTTTTGTCAAAATCATATATCAGAGCGGCTTTCTTCATAACTTTTATATTATAGCATTATTTGCCGGCCGTCAGCGGGGCAACTAAAAATCCTGTCAGATGACAGGATCTTCAGATTCTTTAAAGACTCAGCAGCTTCAGAATGGCGCTGACGTAGATTTCCGCCTGCAGAAGCAGTTCGTTAACCGGCACCCATTCGTTGGTATTGTGGATCCTATAGTCCTTGCCGGGGAAGGCACAGCCGAAGGCAATCGTGTTCTCGATTTCCTTGGCATATGTACCGCCGCCGATCGTCATCGGCATTGTTTCAAAATCACCGGTGACTTCCTGATAGGCACTCAGCAGGGAAGAAACCAGGGGTGAA
The DNA here is from genome assembly GCA_902793635.1 of uncultured Erysipelotrichaceae bacterium. GTDB lineage: Bacteria > Bacillota_I > Bacilli_A > Erysipelotrichales > Erysipelotrichaceae > Bulleidia. The sequence continues at coordinate 6,766 of CADBEA010000024.1, forward strand.
TCCGGCGGGAAGAACAGCGGTTCGACACCGTGCAGGACTTCCACTTCACCGCCTTCATCGGAAAGACGGTCCTTCATCATGCCGATGACCTTGCGGGAACAGAGTGTTACCGGGAAGCGGATGTCGATCGATCCTTCCACGATGCCGTCCTTCATGCCGATCACGCCGGCATTCAGGGTCAGGGCTCCGTATTCATCCTCGCATTTGCAGCCAAGTCCTTCACCGTCAGTGTTCAGACCGATATGTGAGCAGTAGAAATTCACAAACGGATCCTGATAGCCGGCTTCCTTCAGGCCCATGAAGAGCCAGGAAATGGCATTGACACCAAGTTCCGGTGTGCTGGCATGTGCCGCCACACCGACGACCGTGATATCGATTCCCTTTTCACTTTCCTCGATGGAGAATTCCAGGTCGTTGTTATTGAAATAATCTTCCAGTTTCTTTCGGGAGAAGCTGGCTTTGTCGACAGTCACCGTGCACTTCGGACAGACGACATTTCTGGCTGTGCCGCCTTCAATGGCCCGAATGCCGGTCAGCTTGGAACGGTAGACAGCCGCGACCATGCCCTTTTCACCATGCACACCCGGGAATTCGCCGTCCGGTGTGAAGCCATAATCACAGGAGCCTTCCTTTTCAACGTAATGCTCAAGGCATTTCGAACCGTTCTCTTCATTGGTTCCCATGATCAGACGGATCCGTTTATGCAGCGGAACATTCATATCACGGATCACCTTCATGGCAATCATTGCGGCAACAACAGCACCTTTGTCATCACTGACACCGCGGCCGTACAGGATGCCGTCCTTTTCCGTCATGACAAACGGATCGGTATCCCAGCCGTCATCTTTACGGGCCGGAACGATGTCCAGATGTCCGACGATGCCGATCATCTTTTCGCCTTCACCCATTTCGGCATAGCCGGCGTAATGATCCACGTCCTTTGTGCGGAATCCGTCTTTGGCCATCATGTCCAAAGCAGTCAGAAGCGCTTCTTTCGGTGCTTCACCAAACGGCGCGTCTTCCTTTGCCTCACCCATTTCACTGTTAATGGCAACCAGTCTGCCAAGTCTGGCAAGCAGTTCGCCGCGATATCCGTTAACCATAGATTTTACATCCATAGCAGTTTACCCCCTGAAAAACATTCTTAATTATACAGGATTCATACTTATAAAGAAATAATCAGTGAAACCGGACAGTGGTCCGATCCGAGGATGTCATTATGAATTCCGGCTTCCGTAACTTTGTCCATGATTCTTTCCGAAACAAGGAAATAGTCAATGCGCCAGCCGGTGTTTCTTTCCCTTGCCTTGAAGCGGTAGCTCCACCAGGAATACTTCACTTCTTCCGGGTAAAGAGTACGGAAAGTATCGCAGAATCCGGCAGCCAGCAGCTGGGTCATCTTCTCTCTTTCCTCATCTGAGAAGCCGGCGTTCTTATGATTCGTTTCCGGATTTTTAATGTCGATTTCGTTATGGGCGACATTCAGATCACCGGTGTAGATGACCGGTTTGACGGTGTCAAGCTTTCTGAGATGCGCCTTCAGAAGTTCTTCCCATTCCATGCGGTAAGGCAGACGGGCAAGACCATCCTTGGAATTGGGCACATAAGCGCAGACAAAATAGAAATCCGGGTATTCGAGGGTGATCACACGTCCTTCTTTTGTCGTGTCGCCTTCAATTTCATACTGCACGGACAGCGGCTCGCTGCGGGTATAGACCAGCGTGCCAGAATAGCCTTTTCTTTCGGCGCTGTTCATATACATATGATAGCCGGCGAAGCGCATGTCGTCTTCCAGCTGTTCCGGCTGCATCTTTGTTTCCTGCACCGCGAAAATATCCGCGTCAGCATTCCGGAAGAAATCCGCAAATCCCTTTTTCATACAGGCCCGCAGCCCGTTCACATTCCATGATACAAGTTTCATCTTTTCACTTTCCTGGTCGCCTCACGCAGCCATTTCTTCTCTTCTTTGTTCAGATACGGAGAGAGGATCCGGTATACATTCTGATGGTAATCGTTCAGCCAGCCGATTTCCTCGTCGTTCAGATACTTCAGATCGACAGCTTCCAGATCATACGGGCAGTAGGTGACATCTTCGAAATACAGGAACTGTCCGTAGAAGTTCTTTTCGCCTTTGGTTACCAGCAGTTCATTCTCAATGCGGATGCCGAGCTTGTGCGGCATATAAACGCCTGGTTCGTTGGTGACGATCATGCCCGGTTCAAGCCGGACAGCCGGACGGGCAGCCGTGCCCATACCCCAGCGGATGCCGTGCGGGCCTTCATGAACACTGAGCACATGTCCGACACCGTGGCCGGTGCCGCACTGATAATCGATATTGATATCCCATAACGGACCGCGGGCCAGAATATCCAGGTTATTGCCGCAAGTGCCGTAAAGGAAACGGGCATGACCGAGTGCCATGTGTCCTTTCAGCACCTTGGTATACAGCATCTTCTCTTCTTTCGTCAGGCGGCCGAGGGAAATCGTTCTTGTGATATCCGTCGTGCCGTCTTTATATGTTCCGCCCGAGTCCACCAGCAGGAAGCCGCGCGGTTCCACTTTGGCATAATTCTCTTCCGTTGCCGAATAATGCATCATCGCGCCATTGGCCTGATAAGCGGAGATGGTCGGGAAAGACGGCTCGATATAGTCTTTCTGGGCAGCCCGCAGATCATAGAGATAATTCTGGGCGGTCACTTCCGTCATCTTTTTTTCACCGACTGTTTCCTTGACCCATTTGATGAAGCGCACCATGGCAATGCCGTCTTTGATGTGGGCATTGCGGATGTTGCGGATCTCCGTCTCATTCTTGACAGCCCTGAACAGCAGTAATGGTGAAGGTTCATTCAGAATACGGTTGTCTTCCGGAAGTGCGGCATACAGTTCCGTATTCAGACTGCGCAGTGACGCCCAGACGGTTTTGTTGTGCAGAACGGCAAGATCTTCCGCCAGTGCTTCATAAGCCCGGACGGTAACACCGTTGTCCTGCAGATATTTTTCCGTCCGTTTCGTCAGTTTGGCGGAATCGATATAATAGCAGACACCATCCATGGTCACCATTGCGAAAGCATAGGAAACCGGTGTGCAGGCAATGTCATTGCCGCGGATATTCAGCAGCCAGCAGGGATCTTCCAGTGCGGTCAGGATCAGGACATCAGCACCCTTTTCCTGCATCTTCGCACGGGTGCGGCTGATTTTGTCCGGCACGCTTTCACCGGTATACTTCTGCGCCAGCGTGTAGATCTTTTCCTGCGGCATGGCCGGACGTTCTTCACCCCACACTTTGCCGGCCAGATCATGATGCACAGCCAGACTGGCATTCTTCTTTTTCAGGACTTCCTTCAGATACCGGGAAGAAGCTGCCGAAACGACCCGGCCGTCATAGCCGAGGACACCGTTTTCCGGTGTATTGGCAGCCAGGAAGGACAAAGGATCCATAACGCCTTCCTGTCCCATGCGCATCAGTTCCACACCGGTTCCCGCCAGTTCCTGTTCGGCCTGGGTGAAATAGCGGCCGTCAGTCCACAGACCGGCGAAATCCTGCGAAACGATCGTGCATCCCGCTTCACCGGAGAATCCGGAGATGAATGATTTGCACTTAAAATAATCAGCGGTGTATTCTTCGGAAAGATGATCGTCCTCATTCGGAATGTAATAGATATCGATTCCTTCCTCTTTCATGTATTGTCTCAATAAAGCGACCCGTTCTTTTGGTGTCATACTATGCCTCTCTTTCGACTTCTGTACTCTATCATACCTTTTTTTCTTCCTTCTTGTCTTCTGATGAACCAAAAACACAAACACTGTAAGTTTTTCAGCCGGATATCCCGGTCTCGCAAATACCCTTCCTGCATGTATAATCAAAGTATGAAGAACACCGTTGTTTCCATTTCTGTCTCACTTCTGACCCGTACCACAGACACGGTTCTGATTTCACAGGGATCTGTTTCTGTCTGAAGCAGGTCTTTCTTTTTGCCGGCCGCAAATTTGACGGGAAATGATTTTTCATTAGAATTAATGAGGTATTATGGCTATCACACAGAAAACATTTTCGGTTTCCGACATTTCCATTCAGGTCAGTGCCGATTCCATTGAAAGAAAGGTTCGATCGCTGAGCGGTGTCAGAACAGCATCCATCAGTATTGAAAACCATACCCTTTCCGTGGAATTCGACGATGAGCTGATCAGTCCGAACCGTATCATACAGGCTGTCCGGGAAGCCGGCTACCAGGCTTATCTGAAAGAAGAGACGGAAGAGACATCCGTCCCGGCTGACCGTCATGTTTTTTCCCTGCCGTTAGTTCTCTGCGGCCTGCTTGGCGTTATCGTCATCATCTGCCGGTGGCTTCCTTTCGGCCTCTGGATCGCTCCCTGTTTCAGTCTGGCAGCGTTCTTTCTGGCCCGCGGCATTTTCCCGGATGCCGTGCGGGAATTGAAAAACCCCAAAAACATAAACATATTCTTCGCTGTCCTGATGGCCTGTCTGACCTTTGTCTTTGGCATTGTCCTGCTGATAAGGAAAGATGTCCGTGCCATATTGTTTTTCGCGGACAATTCCTGCGCTCTTTTCTATGCCATGCTGATCAGGGATTGGCTGCGGTTCCGCCGCAACGCCTATATCCAGCCGCATCACACACCGCTGCCGCGGACGGCTGCCGTTTATAAAGATCATCATGAAACCATGGAAGCTGTCAGCGACCTGAAAGTCGATCAGATCATCGTCATCCGTCCCGGTGAGATCGTTCCGGCGGACGGCCGGGTGTACAAAGGCTTCGCGGTCATGGATGAGTCAGCTCTGACCGGCTGGGAGAAACCGGTCGAAAAGACAAAAGGATCCTATGTATATGCGAACTCAAAATGTCTGAAAGGATCCATTGCCCTGAAAGCCGAGAGGGTCGGCAACACGACAGCGATGATGAAGCTTGCGGAAATGGCTGAAAAAACAGCTTCCGACGGATCCTTCCGTTCACCTTTCAAGAGTTTTACCGCCAACCTGTTCCTGTATACATTGCTGGCGGTTCTCCTGTCCGGCCTTGGCTGGTTTACCCTGCGTCATGATCCTGTCTTCGCTTTCGCGGCTGCCATGTCAGTTCTGGCCTGTGCTGCACTGCCGGCGCTCTCCCTGACTTCCGCCAACGCGGTCATGCATTCCGCCCGCGGTGCGGCTGCTGAACATATTCTGTTCCGCACGGTGGATGCTTTGGAAATGACCGGGCAGGTGGATCTTGCTGTGATGGAACAGAATCATTCCATCACTGACAACCAGCTGACCGTAACCGACTTTATTCCCGCTTCCGATTTATCGGAAAGCGAGTTCGAATATATCGTCTATGCTTTGGAAAGCCGTTCTGATCAGCCGTTCGCAAGAGCGGTTATCCGCTATCTGAAAACCCGCCGGATCGCCGGCATCGACAAACAGGAGTTTGCCCGGCTCAGTTCCCGCGGCCGGCAGGCAATTCAGTCCATGAGCCGCTATTCCGCCGGTTTCATGGATGAGATCCTCAGCCGCGGTATCGACACTGATGCCTGGGATCCGCTGATCAGCCGGCTGCGCCAGGAAGGCAAACGGGTTCTGCTGTTTACCGAAGACGAACGGATCATCGGCGTCATCGCAGCGATCAGGCCGATCCTGCCTGGTGTACCTGAGGCTGTCGGCGAACTGCAGAAAATGGGTATCGACATCTGTCTGCTGAGTGACGGCAGTATTGATGAGTCTCTGCTGCTGCAGAATGAACTGCAGCTGGAAAATGTCATCCACCAGCCGGCCCGCTATGAAATTGAACGTCTTCTGCAGAATGCCTCGGAAGCCAATAAAGTCAGTGCGTATCTGTCCGGTGACCCGCATCACATCAATGCCGTGCCGGCCGACGTGTCTGTCATTATCGGTTCCGGTGCGGAAACTTCCTATGAGAATGTCGGTCTGCAGCTGACAAGAAAACGGCTCTCGGATTTCATCAAAGCCATCCGTATTTCCCGTGATCTCAACAGCCGTATCCAGTATGCCGAACTGGCCGTAATCATTTATCACGCCGCCGCGGTTTCTCTCTTCGGCTTTATCCTGCCGCAGTTTATTCCTTATCAGATGCCGCTTCTGATTCCGCTGACCTGCTCGGCTGCAGCTGTCTTTGCGGCATCCCGTTTCCATTGACAATAAGAAATGAGGCAATCATGAAACAGAACCTGCACACCCATACCGTCTACTGTGACGGCAATGACACACCGGAAGAAATGGTGCTTACTGCCATTGAAAAACACTTTGATATCCTCGGTTTCAGCGGTCATGGCCATGTCGAATATGACGACTATGCCATGAGTCTTACCGATACAGTGAATTACATCCGTGACGTTAATATCCTCAAAGAGAAATACAAAGATCAGATCCGCATCTATCTCGGCACGGAAACCGATGTGCTCTTCAGGATCGAAGACAAAACGCCGTATGACTATATGATCGGCAGTGTGCACTGCATCGAAAAAGACGGCAATGTCTTTCCGGTCGATTATTCGAGAGAGGTCTTTGAAAAATATCTTCAGGAATGGTACAGCAATGATTTCCTCAGCCTGGCAAAAGATTACTGTTCCTATTACCGCGTTCTGAAAGAATGGCCGGAAATCGATATCATCGGTCATCTCGATCTGATCACCAAATACAACGAAGACGAATCCTATATCCGGTTTGACGATCCCGCCTATGTCCGGATCATGACGGACGCCATTGACGCTCTCGGCACGGACAGGATCTTCGAAGTCAATACCGGTGCGATTGCCAGAGGCACCCGCCGGACACCTTATCCGGCTTACAACCTGCTGTGCTATCTGAAGGAAAAAGGCGCGCGGATCATGCTGAACAGTGACTGTCACAACCGGAACGATCTAGACTGCTGTTATCCGCAGGCCCTTGCCATGATCAGAAAAGCCGGGTTCCGCTCAATGAGTGTCCTGACGGACAGCGGTTTTACGGAAACGGACATTGACCTGTTTGATTAACCCCAAAAAAAGATCCCTTTCTTTACAGGGATCTTTTCTTAATTATAGTTTTTTTTTAAATTTCCGATTTGCTGTTTTCGGTGAAATGTCACTTTCTTTTTTTTCTTCTCATGCGATGCTTTCACCATCGCCATGAAATATTTATTTCTATGTTTACAGCTTTCGCTGCATGATTTCAATATTCAGTTGTTAACCGAAATTTGCCATTGGTCTGCCCTCATGCAGACTTTCACTTTCTTTTTAGTGAAGCTTTGTTTTTTCTACGTCCCCCTGGACATTTCTGCATTTATCCAAGTGGACGGTTAGTGAATTTCGAGTAAAATCTCCTTCATGATCAATACCTCCTTTGTCAGTACTGATTCTTTTTTTACTCAATTTCTTTTTTTACGTCTTCTTTTCAGAAGACTTTTAATTGTAATTGAGCAATACCTCTTTCATGATCCGTACCTCCTTGATGATTGGTACTTCTATCTTCACTTTTAATATATCAATGCCATGGCTGAATGACAGTCTTTTATTTCAAATTTATTTTGTATATAATAAATTTGTTGGGAGCCCGAATGGGCATTTTCTTTATATGATACAGGATATATACCCTTATAAGCTGCACAATGAATATCTTCCGCGCTCACCCCGCACCGGTGATTACCTGTTTGCCTTTGCCGGCTCTCAGGCTGTTGTCAAGACGGATGAGACTTTTTTCCGTTTTGAAGATCTGGCATATTACAGCAGCTATACGTTTCTGTTTGAAATCAACAGCACCGGATTTTTTCTGATCGATGAACCGGAAGCATCCCACGTCACGATACCCGTCCGCTCGTTGCGCAGCTATCAGCCGCAGTATCTTGCCTTCGCGGCCGTTACCGCCTGGCAGCTGTACCAGTGGATGAATGACAACCAGTACTGCGGCCGCTGTTCCTATCCGATGATCCGCGACAGAAAAGAACGGGCCATGCGCTGTGAAAGATGCGGAAACATCGTTTATCCGAAGATCTCACCGGCTGTGATCGTCGCGGTCATCAATGAAAAGAATCAGATTCTCGTGACGAAGTTCGCACACAGCACTTATAACAACTACGCACTGATTTCCGGTTTTACCGAGATCGGTGAAACAATTGAGGAAACCGTGATCCGGGAAGTCAGAGAGGAAGCCGGCATCGATGTGGAACATCTTCACTATTACAAATGCCAGCCCTGGTCTTTCTCTTCCACCCTGCTGTTTGGCTTCTTCTGCCGTGTCAAAGGCAAAGATACCATTACCATGGATGAAAGTGAACTGAAAGTCGCCAGGTGGGCTGGCCGTGATGAAGATATCGACAGTCCCGATACCGTATCACTGACGTCCGAAATGATCCGGCTCTACAAGAAAGGTCAGGTAAGTTTTGATGGACTTTAATCAGGTGCTCTATCAGATCTATCCGCTGGGTTTCTGCGGCGCGCCGAAGCACAATGACGGTGTTCAGGTCAGCAGGATCCTGCGGGTGATAGACTGGATTCCCCATTTCAAAAAACTCGGTATTACCGCGATCCTGTTCAACCCTGTTTTCGAAAGTGACAGACACGGCTATGACACCCGCGACTTCAGCAGGATCGACTGCCGTCTTGGTTCCAATGATGACTTTGTCGCCGTATGCAATGCCCTGCATGATGCCGGCATCAAAGTGATCCTGGACGGTGTATTCAATCACGTCGGCCGCGGCTTCGGTTATTTCCAGGACGTTATACAGAGAAAATGGGATTCCCCGTACAAAGACTGGTTCCATATCAACTTTGACGACCACAATCATCAGGACGGCTTCTGGTATGAAGGCTGGGAAGGTCATAACGAACTGGTCAAACTGAACATGAATAACGAAACAGTGCGCCGTTATCTGATCGAACGGGCTGATCAGTGGATCGCTGAATTCGGCATTGACGGCCTGCGTCTCGATGTTGCCTACATGGTTGATCGGAACTTCATGCGGGAACTGTGCGGCCATATCCGCTCCTATGATCCCGATTTCCTTTTTATCGGTGAAATGATCGGCGGTGACTACAACGTTCTGATGCAGGACGGCCTGCTCGACAGTGTCACCAACTATGAATGCCGCAAAGGCCTATACTCCTCGATGAATTCAAAAAACCTGTTTGAAATCGGTCATTCCCTGAACAGACAGTTCGGCAGTGATCCCTGGACACTTTACCGCGGCCGGCATCTGCTTTCCTTCGTGGACAACCACGACGTTGACCGGCTGGCCAGTGTTCTGAGCGATGCAAGAGATCTGCCGCTGACCTATGCCCTGATGTTCGCCATGCCGGGCATGCCATGTATCTATTACGGCAGCGAATGGGGTGTCAAAGGGGCCAGGACAAAGTTCACCGACCATCAGCTGCGGCCGGAATTCAAAACGCCGGAGTGGAATGATCTGAGTGACTATATTGCCCGTCTTTGTGAAATGCGCCGGTCATATTCCGTTTTCACCGACGGTGACTACAAACAGGTCTGGCTGCAGAACCAGCAGTATGTCTTCCGCCGTCGCAACGCAAAAGGCCAGCTGACCTTCGCTGTCAACATCAGCGATCAGCCGGTGGATGCCCACTTCGATCCGGAAGTGCAGGACGGCATCGACCTGTTCCAGAAGAAAAAGATTCACTTCTCTTCACCGATCCGCCTGGAAGCGAAAACGGCTTATTTCTGGTATACCGACTGGATCTGAATCTGAAAAAAAGGCTTCTGAGATATATCTATCCCAGAAGTCTTTTCATATCATCAGCAGGTTCACATTCGATCTGAACAGGTTCCCTGGTAAACGGCTGTTCAAAAACCAGTTTTGAACAATGCAGAGCCGGCCGCGGTATTTGTTCCGTATGTCCGCCATACAGTCTGTCACCGCATAACGGATGGCCCGCGTATGCCATACCGGCCCGGATCTGATGGGTGCGGCCGGTAATAATGGACACATGCAGGACAGACAGGCTGCCATATTCGGCAGTCACTTCATATTCTGTCACACATTCCTGGCCGTCTCTGGCAATGCGGCGGTCACGATGACCTTCCTTCTTCGCCAGCCGGTAGCGCAGGATACCCTTTTTTTCTTCAAAAAGTCCTTCCGCGATGGCTGTATAAGTCTTTTTCAAAAGACCTTCTGTCCGCTGACGGGAAAGTCTTGCGGCCGCCGGCTGATTTTTCGCATACAGCATTATGCCGGAAACATCCTTGTCAAGCCGGCCTACTGCCCGGATCGTGAAGGATGGGCCGTAATAGTTCTGCAGCAGCGTGCCCATATCGTCATCGAGATGTTCATGGCTGGGATGACACGGCATGCCGGCCGGTTTGTTGACGACAACAAGGTCCTCGTCTTCGTAAAGGATCTGCGGTCTGCCGCTGATCCGTGTGTAGTGAGCCAGATCATAGTCGGGAAAACTGATTTCCAGTCTGTCACCGGTCTGCACAACAGCGGTGATATAGGCGGAACTGCCGTTGAGCAGGATCCCGTTTTCAGCAAACTTCAGACGCGAGATCTCACGTCTGGAAAGACCGACGGACTGAGACAAAACGGCCTTGATCTTAAGGCCGTTTAAATCTTCAGTAATCGGTATGACGATCGTTTTACGCATATCCTCAGCCCTGGATCTGGCTGCGCAGATAGCTGTCGATGAAACCGTCCAGATCACCGTCCATGACGGCCTGGATATTGCCGGTTTCATGAGCGGTGCGCAGATCCTTGACCATGGAATACGGATGGAAGACATAGGAGCGGATCTGGGATCCCCATTCATTCGCCTTCACTTCACCGCGGACCGCAGCCGCACGTTCTTCGTTCTCACGGATCTTTAACTGCAGCAGTTTCGATTTCAGCATGTTCAGGCACGCTTCACGGTTCTGCAGCTGTGATCTCTGGGTCTGACAGAAGACGACAATACCGGTCGGCTTATGGGTCATACGCACGGCACTGTCGGTCTTGTTGATATGCTGACCGCCGGCACCGGAAGAACGCATGGTAATGACATCGAGATCCTTGTCGTCGATTTCAATATCCACATCATCCTCGAACTGAGGCATGACTTCCACCGAGGCAAAACTCGTATGTCTTCTGGCGTTCGAGTCAAACGGTGAAATTCTGACCAGACGGTGAACACCGTTTTCCGCTTTCAGATAGCCGTATGCCATCGGACCTTCGATCAGCACCGAACATGACTTCATGCCGGCTTCTTCACCTTCCTGATAATCCATCAGGGTGATCTTGTAGCCGTGCCGTTCCGCCCATCGCATGTACATACGGTACAGCATGGAAGCCCAGTCCATGGCCTCGGTTCCGCCCGCGCCCGGGTGAATTTCGAGAATGGCATTGTGGTTGTCATATTCACCGGACAGAAGAACCTGAATCTCGAAGGCGTCAAACTTCTTCATGACATCAGTGTATTCTTCTTCGATGATCTCGTTCATATCCGGATCAAAAGATACCGACAGTTCACTGATTCCTTCGGCAAGATCGGAAAGTCCGGCACTGAGACTTTCATAAGTGTCCAGCAGTCCCTTCAGCTGGTTTGTTTCGCGGATGATCTTCTGAGCTCTCTTCTGGTCGTTCCAGAAATCAGCCGCATTCATCAATTCGTTATTTTCGTTAATTTTCTCCTGCTTAGACGCGAGGTCAAAGAGAGGAGCCAAGCGACTCCAATTTGGCCTGGCTGCGAGCTACGCTCTGTTTCATTTCAAATAATTCCATATTAAGCCTCCTGTTTCTGCTGAGCAGGGACGACACGGACGTTCATGCAGTAAGTCACGATGTCCTGTGAAATCGTCTGCATCATTCCCTGGAATAATTCATAACCTTCCTGGACATATGCCTGCAGCGGGTTCTTCGAAGCATAGCCTCTCAGACCGATACCGTTGCGCAGCTTGTCCATTGTATCGATATGGTTGGACCAGGCACGGTCAAACATTCTGAGAGCGACTTCCTTTTCGATTCCCAGCATACGTCCTCTGATCGGTTCGATCTTCGTTTCATAATCCTGCCATGCCTTATCAAGGCAGATCTGGATGATATCGTTATTGTTTTTGCCTTCGATTTCCGCAACCGACACAAGATCCTTGAAGCCGATATCGTTCAGACCTTTGACCAGGCTTACGCAGTCAACTTCCATCTGACGGGATTCCGGATCAACGTGGGAAGCGACCATGTCGGAAATGACCCGGCGGAACATATCATGAATGACGGAATGAACATCGTCATTTTCGAGAATGAAGTCTCTCTGTTCATACATGGTCTCACGCTGCTGACGCATGACGTCGTCATACTGAAGCAGCTGTTTACGGGCATCGTAGTTAACGCCTTCCACACGTCTTTGGGCACTGGAAATTGCCTTGGTGACCGTCTTGGATTCAATGACTTCGTCACCCAGTGAGGCGAACAGGCCTTCCATACGTTCGGATCCGAAACGGATCATCAGGTCATCCTGTACGGAGACAAAGAAACGGGACATACCCGGGTCTCCCTGACGTCCGGAACGGCCGCGCAGCTGATTGTCGATACGTCTGGATTCATGACGTTCCGAACCAAGGACACACAGACCGCCGAGTTCCTTGACACCTTCGCCGAGCTTGATGTCGGTACCACGGCCGGCCATGTTGGTGGCAATCGTAACCGCACCGATACGTCCGGCATGGGCAATGATGTCCGCTTCACGGGCATGGTTCTTCGCGTTCAGCACCTGGTGGGGAATCTTCCGTTCCTTCAGGTACTTGGAAATCAGTTCAGATGTTTCAACAGCGATCGTGCCGACCAGGATCGGCTGGCCTTTGGCATGCCGTTCGACGACTTCGTCGACAAGCGCCTTGAATTTCGCCTTCTTGGTGCCATAGACAGCATCCGGATAGTCAATACGCTTGATCGGTTTGTTGGTCGGAATCTCGACAACAAACATGTTATAGATTTCCAGGAATTCTTCTTCCTCTGTCTTGGCGGTACCTGTCATACCGGCCAGCTTGTTGTACAGACGGAAGAAATTCTGATAAGTGATCGTCGCCAGGGTTGTTGTTTCCTGTTTGATGGAAATGCCTTCCTTGGCTTCCACAGCCTGATGCAGACCGTCAGACCACTGACGTCCCTTCATCAGACGGCCGGTGTTCGGATCGACGATGACGATTTCGTCTTCTTCCTCATCCACGACATATTCAACGTCACGCATCATGACATAGTTTGCCTTCAGCGCCTGGTTGATATGGTGAAGCAGCTGGGTGTGTGTCAGATCGTACAGATTTTCGACCCGGAAGACACGCTCAGCCTTGGAAACACCCTGTTCCGTAAGCTGTACGGAACGGCTCTTGACGTCGACCTCATAGTCCTCTTCTTCCTTCAGACGTTTGACAAACCGGTCAGTCTGCAGATAAAGATTTGCTGTCTGTTTCTGGCCGCCGGAAATAATCAGCGGTGTCCGGGATTCATCGATCAGGATCGAGTCGACTTCATCGACGAGCGCGAAATTCAGACCGCGCAGAACTCTGTCCTGCACTCTTGTGACCATGTTGTCACGCAGATAGTCGAAACCCAGTTCCGAGTTTGTCGTATAGGTAATATCACACGCGTAAGCTGCCCGTTTCTGTGGTTTGGAAAGCTGACGCAGATTCAGACCGACTGTAAGACCCAGCCATCTGTGAATCTGACCCATCCATTCCGAGTCACGCTTGGAAAGATATTCATTGACGGTAACGACATGCACGCCCTTTCCTTCCAGAGCATTCAGGTAAACAGCCATGACAGAAGTCAGTGTCTTACCTTCACCGGTCTTCATTTCCGCAATATCGCCGCCCTGCAGGACAGCAGCACCCATCAGCTGCACCGGATACGGGAATTCCCCGATCACACGGCGGCAGGCTTCACGGGCTGTCGCGAAAGCTTCTGTGAAAATATCGTCCAGCGTTGCCCCGTTGGCAAGTTTTTCCTTCAGATAAGGAGTCATTGCCTTCAGGTCTTCATCTGACATGTTTTTGTATTTTTCTTCCAGTTCAAGAACTTTCTGGATCTTCTTTTCTACCTGTTTCAGTCTACGGCCATCTTCATTGAACAATTTGGATATCAAATTTGCCATAAAACCTCCATTTTTTTAGCCTCAAGCCCTAATATTATACAGATATCAGGTATAAAAGGCAATGAATCCTATAACCATCTGACATTTGCGGAAACCGCATAAATACACACTTTTCCGGCCTTCCTGCCAAGTGCCGCAAGAGCTCCCAGCGTCGTCGCTCCGGTCGTGATGGTATCATCACACAGCAGGATCTTTTCCGGCAGCTGAACACCGTCCTTCAGGGCAATGTAATCCCGCATGGCAAGACGTTCCTCACGGCCCAGATGTTTCTGATCCTGATCAGCCACTTTGACAAATGGTTCAATCATTGGCATCTTCAGACAGGCAAACATCAGACGCAGATGGCTGAAACCGCGGCGGTTTGTTTTCTCTTCGCTGCTGGGCAGCAGACACAGTGTATAGCCACGGTAGCGAAAGCGCAGCCGGCTGACGACCTCATACAGAAAAACGTCCTGCAGAGCTTCATCATTCAGTTCCTTGAACTGAATCAGGCAGCGGGAAAAAGCGTCGTTGTATACATAGGAACTTTCCACCGGCACACCGTCAAGCCGGAAACGGATGTGTTTCTTCCGCCACTGGCTGCGGCAGTTCTCACAGAGCGGATCCTGCGGATCGAACAGGTCACGGAAGGTTCCTTCATCACGGCTTTTGCCGCACATCAGACAGCGCATGCGTTCGCCTCCCTGAGGGAAGCGGCACAGCGTTCCGCCTTTTCACTGCGCCGCCGGCAGAGAAACAGCACGTCCCCTTCCGGATACGCGAAGACCCGTCCCACCCGGCCGGCCATCTGAACCAGTCCCGCTTCATCAAAGATCCGGCTGTCCGCCTGAAAGACACAGACCTGAACATTTTCAATCGTCAAACCCCGCTCCATCACAGTCGTGCACAGCATCACGCCGTTTTTCTTCTCTTTGAATTTCCTGATTACTTCATCCCTGTTTTCGGTGTGACTGGTGCACAGACAGCACGAAAAGAATACCGACAGGAAATAATACAGATATTGGGCTTTTCTGATCGACGGCACAAACACCATGCAGGACTGTCGGCGGTGCTTCCGCAGCCACTGGATCAGTGAGAAAAACATGATCTTATCCGGAACGACTTTAATTTCCGGAACCGGTAATGGGTGCCCGTGCGGTCTTCGGTTCAGAACGAGACGGATCAAAGTTCCCTCTTTTTCCTTTTTCAGCAATTCCTGATCCGGTGTGGCACTCAGACAGATCATATGCCCTTTCCGGCAGGTTTCGGCAATGCCGTGCAGCACCTCATTGCCGCGGAAGGGAAACGCGTCCGGCTCGTCCAGAATCAAAAGATCGAACGTCCGGTAATAGCGGTAGAGCTGATGCCTCTTCTTTATTATCTATATGCAATTCAACACCCTCACTGTTCCATACTGGGTGCAATGCTTTTTTGCGTCGGCGATCCTCTTTAAACCCACTTCCGTCAATACTTCTTTGAGATCCCCCTTTGAAAACAAAGGTAATTAAGTAAGGATCTGGTTCTCCGTTCGTATAACCACCCACAAGTATCGTTTCCACAAGAAGGTCAAATATTTCCGGACTAAATGATTCTAGACATTCTGAACCACTTAATACTTTTTTGAAATCATCTATGCTTCTGAAACTGTCTTCTTGACGTTTATAGGCATTTTTGAGATTTTCTTCCTCTTCTTTTAGTCTCTCCAGTTTCAGGATGTTTTCCTGCCGTTTCGCTTCATACTCATCATTATTGATTTTTTCTTCCATCAATAGGTCAATCATGCGCAGATTTCTGTCAGTAATATCTTTTTGTTTTTTACGGTTTTCTGCTAATTCTGCATTAATGTCCGTATGGAATATAGCTCCCTTTGATGATTCTATAAGATCGATTATGATCTCATTCTTTTCTTTCACAAGTTTGTTGAAGCATCCATACTTTTACACCTCATTCCCTTTATTCATCTGTTGAAACTTGTACTGTTTCTAAACACTTACGGGGCAAATTGCCCCGAATACTTGTTTCTGTTATTTCTGTTCCTTCAATGAAGTATTTTGCAGATCATAGTATGCAGACTTCTGCTTTTCTGAGCAATCAGGTTCTTTTGCAACGTCTGTTTTCGGCTCGATCTTTTCTTCCTTCACATAAAATGCAGCAGTACTCTGCTCTTTCACCTTTGCTGAGTGCCTCAGGTCGAAATACGGTACATGTTTCATTTGCCGGCTTACCGCAATATCCCCCTTTGGCATATCCGGATAGAAACAGTAGTCCCGGTATCCCAGTAGCCTTGTCAGAACCGGATTCTTACGCAGCTGAATAATCAGTGCTTCACCCATGGACAGTTTCGACAGCCGCTCAGTCGATATGACTGCCCGTTCGTCATATCTGCCCTGTTCTTCGTTCCAGATCAGTCTCTTCCCTGCTTTTTCAGACACTGTTTTGAGTGTATCCGGATCTCCGCCCATCAGATAGGCAAAGTTCTGCATATTATTCATCAGTGTATGCGCAACTTCCTTGCCATATCTTCGTTCCAGCTGTGATGTATCCTGGACTGCCAGGGTCAGCCGGAAGCCGGCAGACGCACCAAAGCTGACCATATTATCAATGCTTTTGAGGGATGGCATGATACCTGCTTCATCGAAGATGCAGTTCACAGGATATGGCATCCTGCCTCCGCATTCTCTCGCCACAGACATTGCTTCCTCATACATCTGTTCAATGAACATTGACACAAACGGATAATACGTTGATTTGTCACCGTGGACTATGATGAATACCGCTGTTTTCTTTCTGGCAATATCCTTCAGATCAAAGGTGGATCGGGAAGTCATCCGCATGACAGATTCACTCATCGTCATCATCCGGCTCTTATCCGAAAAGACAGAGTCAATGGATCCTTTGGTCGGCCCCGGTGCTGCCGCATACTGTGCCAGGCTGGTAACGGATTTATCTGTCGTATTCCGGTATTTCTTCAGATACTCGGCTAGCAGCGTATTCCCGCGCTTGTCGACTGCTTCCGCACCGGCCATCGCGACCTGTTTGATGGACTTGAAGTGGATCAGATCCTCCTTAAGCGGCATCTGATCACCGGTGTCCGGATCTGTTACCGTCTCTTCTAGAAGAAGATTCGCGTATCCGACGATCAGCTCCCCTGCCTGCGAATTCCAGAACCTTCCGTTCGCGTCTTTCTCATCAAACGTCATGATGTTGGCGATATCCTGCAAAGCTTCCTGTGCGGCAGATGTATCCAACTGCGGAGCGTCATCCATAATACTGTTGATCTCATTGATGATCCGGTTTCTTTCTGCATCATCATGTTCAGTTTCCAGCCGGTGATGCAGCTCCTTCAGGTATTCGTCATATTCCCTGTAATAGGCATTCAGACTATCTTTGTGTGTCTTCTGTGCTTCACGGTATTTGCTGATGGCAATCCCGAGAGGATTCCAGCAGTCTCCCTTCTCCGGATTGATGAAGTCAAGGAAATAGACATCATACCCATCTTCAATCAGCTTTTTAACATGTGTCTCCTTCAGTTCACCCTTCGGATCATTAATTACCATGGATTCGCCTGTCATCCGCAGCAGATCGATCATGATGCTGATAATACTGTAGGATTTGCCGGCGCGTGTGGTTGCTACGATCATGCTGTGGCAGTCGGCGGCATTCACATACACCCGATTCCTGTAGGTGATGACAGGAAAGCCACCTCGCCGTTTCACCGGCTGTCCTCCGATCATATACTTCTGCTTTGTATTCATCTTATGAACGTCAGAAAGCTTCAGTTTAGTAACCAGTCTGTTCCAGAACCACTTTGGCGGATCGAACACATCATCACAGTAATCCCTCAGATGCATCCGCAGCATCCGCTCTCGCATGATATACGGACTGCATCCGGACCAGTCCTGATGGATCAGGCTAAACACATAACCGACCATCACAAACATTACTGCCGTAAAACAAAGATGGTACAGTGATCCGATTAGCTCCTGGACTGCAGTCGGATCAGGACTCGTTCCCTGAATGCTCATAAACCCGAGTTCCCACAATGAACGGATTCCGTAAAACAGCACACAGATGATCTGCCGAACCCCATAAATGGCAAGCAGCTGACCGATCAGTATCTCCGGTTTCTCATAATCCACATTGCACAGGTGCCCGCTGGAATCGAATTCCAGCCTGGTCAGTCCCTTCTTCGCTTCATGCAGACGGGCAAGATGTTTATAGTTACGGTGCTCATCCAGGGTCAATGACCTCTTCCTGTTCTTCCCCTTCCTGCTTTTTCGGATGAACTGGTTATAGAAGATATCCAGGATGAAATACAGCGCGATCCCGTTCAGCAACAGGAAGTAATCCCAGTTGCCGGTAAAAAAAAGAAGACCTGCATCAGCACTGAATGCCAGTGTCCGATACAGGTAAACATATGCCACCTCAATACCCAGCCAGTAAACCACAGCCAGTACAGATAATGACAGCAGGAAAAAGGTAACTGTCTTCTTCACCATATTATCTTGTCCTCCGTGAGAGTGTCTTCTGATTGTTCAGATATACCTCGATCTCATTCTCGATCCTTCCCTGAAGATGATGGATCTTTTCATCGTTATGCAGATATCCGGATATCTCATTTCCAACAGAGCGGCTTTGAAAATGTCCCCACATTGACCTGGCAACCCTCGCTCTCTGCACCTCATCGAAAGCTTTCGGATTATGGCTGTCCAGATAATCAACTGCCGGCTGAAACCCATGAACAGCGGATGAGATCAGACAGCGATACCCTCCTTCTTTATCCCGTTCGGTTCGCTTTCCGTAAATCATTTCGATGCCCAGCATATACTCGGAGACACCGTCTCCGTTCGCCATACCGGCATAGAGAGCGTTCATCCCTTCAGTAATCTCCTTTCTGGCAAAACATATCTTAGCCATCAGCGGATAGGAATGTATTGATCCTTCTTCTATGGCTTTCAGGCAATGCATCTTCGCAAGATTCAGATTCCTGCTGGTTCCTTCTCCGAAGAATTCCATTTGGGCCAGTTTGTGATGAATACAGGCTGCAGTACGAGGATCACAGTCAGAGTTGAGTATTTCCTCATACCGATAGTAAATACCGTCAAAAATGGCCTTATTCGGCCTCTGAGAGGACTCCAGAGCTTCGCGGTGTTCCTTTCTGAGATCCTCATACTCTTTATGGATCACTTCAGACCTGCCGCTTCGTTCCTTATCCTCTGTTTCATCCATCCAGCTGACCAGCTGCCTGCCGCTTACCCAGGATCTGTATACCGGACGGTCCTGAAACTTTCGTATCTCTCTGAGGATGATATTGCCGATCTCAGAGTGCAGCTTCTTCAGTTCTGTCTTTCGGATCGTGCTTTCATCCGCATCATTTTTCATTGCCTGATCCAGCGGGTCCAATGCGCGGAGATAATCTTCATACGCTTTTTTCAGATGATCCGACTGCAGCAGCTGATCCGTGATCCTGTCAATGCTTTCACGGTATGGAAGTATATTGTAGGAACCGTACTGCATTCTGCCGGATCTTGGCAAAGCTGCCGCAAGCGCCTTGATACTGTCGATTTTGCTGAAATCAACGGTATGCAGCGCCTCCATCATCTCTTCCTTTTCCTGATCCTTCAGCCGGAACTGTGTTTCATAATCATTCCCGGTCAGTTCCCTGATGGTCTCTCTTACCGTCATCTCCTTGGCGATGATCTGTTTCAGTGTCTTCAGCTGTTTTTCAGTAAATGATCCTTTATCCCGGGTATGGATCTTCTCCATAAAGACAACATGCATATGCGGATGTTTCTTATTGTTGTGGTAATCCATCCACCAGATCATGTTCTGCGGATCAAAGCCCACTTTTCTGAAAAACTGCGGCAGGATCTTCTCAATCACTGCTGCGTAATCCGCCTGATGATACAGGTGATTCTTATGGGCTTCTTCATAGGATTCCATGGAAATTACCATATCCCAGATCAGATCCCCGGGCTTGTTGAAGGCAGCGGATCCTATCCTTCGCAGTTCTTTTCTCTTTTCCGGAGTCAGTACACCGATCGAGGAGACTGTGGATCCGGATGCCGCTCCTTCTCTTGCGGTATAGCCAATAAAGCCATCCTCAAACAGTGTGAGCTGATCCTTGATATTCTCCTCGACCGCATCCTTTCTGCCGGTATAGTCCATATAGCCGTTGTATCCAAAAATCATTTTGTCATTCATGATTCCCTTGAATCTGGAATTCTTCGGTGCCTGCTTTCCCCATTCAAAGAAACGGATGGTATCAATGATCTTCGGCATTCACGTCTTCTTTCTCCCCACTGCCGTTCAGTTCATTCTCAAGAAGACTCATCTTGCGCTGAAACTCTTCTTCGATCCTAACCGCCTGACGAAGACTCCTTTCCAGCAGGATCTTCTCTTTCCTGCGTTCCTCAAGTTCCTGTTTATTTAAAGCCATCTCTGCATTCAGTTCTTCGATCCGCGCCGTTGTCTTTTTCAGACGTCTGGCAATATCCTCGCTGTTCATATGATCCAGCCCTCCTCATATACAAGCTCATCATCATTCAGATATTCGATCCTGACCGGTTCTTTTTCACCGTTCTGCATCGGGACCAGTTCTCTGCGGAGTTCATCTATAATTCCAGAATCGGCTTTGTTCAAAAAGCCTCCGATAAAGGATTTTGCCAGCAGATTATCCATCAGATCCGTCACGACGGTCTCATTCCACCGGTTGGTCATGATAAAAGACGCGATATTCTCTATCGTTCCTTCAAAAAAGACAGCGTCGCCGTGATAACCGTTGCTGTCATATACATATCCAATTACAGTTTCCTTCATACACCACCCAGGACATATGCGTTCTGTCCTGCCACATAATCTTCTATACACTGTCGCATCGCATCCTGAACCATTGGATGATCCTTCCGGTAGTCTTCCATCCATTCCTCAATCAGATCGTAGTCACTGACTTCCAGCAGATGATCGTATTCCAGTTCCTCCGCTATCTTCTGCAGCTGCGGTACAAGATTATCTCCATGATCCGGCAACTCAACAGATCTCTCAGCTTTGGGGCAATTTGCCCCAAGCATCTCCTGAATACTATGGAAATGATTCTTTTTCTTCTCCTGGATCAGCCCCATCCACCGGTCCAAGAAGTCCGACTGCGCCTTATCGTGTACCGGCTGATTGAATGCCAGGTATTTCTGACGGATCACGTCACACTCCGGATTGATTTCAACCGTGATCAGAGATTTTTCGGGATGTGCTGTTTCTCTCATGACATAGATCAGTGACTGATGGTTGAGGATCCTCTGTCCATAGGAACCAACGCAGTTGCGCTGTTGCTTCGCCTCATCGATCAGATCTGTGTGATTCCGGATACCGCGAATAAAGAAAACATCTTCCGAATAATCATTCTCCGAAAGATATTCACAGGCATGTTCCATTTTCTTTTCCATGATCTCATCGCGCTTCTCACGGATCGTCCTTGCGGTCACATCGTGTTCCCGTTTCAGGCTGTCCGAATCAATGCGTGGTTTGATTTCAAGCTGTTCACACATCGTCAGGTAATCATTCAGCAGCGGGAACGCTTCTCTGGCAGTGATTGCCTGAAAGGTATCCAGTCTCTGCAGATAGTTCATCAGTGTACTCCACGTAAAGACAGGTTTCCCCTCATATTTCCGGTTCAGGATGGAATTTACGGTCTTCATGTCTTCGGCATCGAAATGTGCCCAGTATGCCTGCTGTATCGTATCCTTTGACAGTTTTCCGGTCTTGGCCATTTTCCGGTACACATCCCATATATCCAGATCCGTTTCACCACGAAGCGTCGTATAGACATCCTTGGAAGTCTTGAAGATATTCTTTAGCTTTGTTCCGGGCTGTGTCAGACGGTTAAACGCGTCGATCTCCTTAGACTGTCTCCAGAACCCGCGGATCCCGCTCTCCGCAAAGTCATAACCTGCTTTCACCAGCTGCTCCAGCTGCGGACAG
Source organism: uncultured Erysipelotrichaceae bacterium (assembly GCA_902793635.1). Classification (GTDB taxonomy): domain Bacteria; phylum Bacillota_I; class Bacilli_A; order Erysipelotrichales; family Erysipelotrichaceae; genus Bulleidia. The sequence goes on from CADBEA010000024.1 coordinate 28,774, forward strand.
GTAAAGAAATACAGCGGATTCACACAGTCATACTGTTTTGCGGTTTCCTTTGCATAGGGATTCGTCTTCTCCAGGATCTCCCATAGCTTCAACTGACTGTTCAGCAGCATGTACGAGCCCGGTTCCGGATACTTGGCATACACCTTCCATTTGCTGGTCTCCAGTTTCTGCAAGGTGATCGGCTGATCAAAATCGATCAGTTTTCCATCATCATAGTCTCTGGTTGCCTGATAAGAGACATACAGCATGGAATTGAAATGAAGTGTGATCTTGTTTGACCACGGCACACCGTTCTCATCCACGTAAATTATTACGGTCGAAAGATCCTTCTGCGAAGAAGGCAGTTCAAGACAGTTCATCTCTGATCTTGTTCTTCTTTCAGATACCATCAATCGATTCTTTATAGCTACTGCACACACATTGGATCTCCATCCGGCTGGGATTCGGATCAGCGGTTCCGGATCCGTAATTCCCTTCAGTCTTGCGGCATGTGTGAAGAAGTCTTCAAGCGTGCTGCTGTTAATCAGATTCATCAATGCATCCGGTGGATTCGTTGATTCAGGATCCGCTACACCTTTCAGCACGGATTTGCCAAGCTTGTTCATCTCCTTTGGGGAATCACTCAAGATATCAAACAGCGATAACTGTTCTCCAAGTTGTGTCATTATCTTCACCATTAAAGGGAATGCACATTCATTTCACTGAAGTACATTCCCTTCCCTTTCGGTCATCACTGCAGATTATTACTCCTGCCTCTGTGGGTTTCATCCAACACTGGCAGGAATCTGCAGTCATGCCATCATTTCTTCTTTGGGGCAAATTGCCCCATAAGTCATTTTATTTTCCCGCACAGAATCCACTGTCAACCGGAATAACTGTTCCATTGATGAAGGAAGAATCTTCTTCAAACAGGAACGCCACAACTCTGCCGATCTCCCATGGCATGCCAAGCCTTCCTGCGGGGTTAGAAGCGGCCCATTGTGCATAGATCTCCGGAGCTGTCTCCTTATACGGAGCCACAAGCTCTGTTTCAATCGTACCGGGAGCTACAGCATTAACAGTGATATTCTGCTTTGCCATATCCAAGGCAACACCCTTTGTCAGACCAACAATGGCGTGCTTACATGCGTTATACAGTGCCATACCGGTCGAACCTAACAGGCCTGCTCCGGAAGTCGTATACACGATCCTGCCAAACCCGTTTTCTTTCATCATCTTGATCTCTTCGATCGTGCAGATCATGTGGCATTTCACGAGGATACCAAGTTCTTTGTCGATCTCATCTTCCGTCACTTCTTCGAAAGACTTCGGCAGGATTCCAAAACCGGCATTGTTGAACGCACAATCCAGTTTCCCAAATGTATCCTTTACATACTGAAAACTCTCGATAATCTCTTTTGAGTCAAACAGATTACAGTGTCTGTAATATGTCTTTCCCCCGATGGAGTTTGCTTCTGCAATAACATCATCAGCTTTTTCATCCTGAATATCGAAGATGACTGTTGTATAGCCTCTTTTGGCAAGTTCCATTACTGTTCCTTTGCCGATACCGCTTAATCCGCCTGTAACTACTGTAACTCTATTGTTTTCCATTTTTCTCTACCTCTTTGCCAATACAATATCAACATATTGTTGATATAATAACCATCAGTTAAGATTATTTGGCTTGTTTATCAACGCTTTGAAAGGAAATGTCGATTTATGGAAAACAGACGATCAAAAATCACAAAGAAAATGATCAAGGACGCACTGACCGAGCTTCTGGAAAAAGAAGAACTCCGATTCATCTCTGTTCGCATGCTGTGCGAACTGGCAGATCTGAACCGCAGCACTTTTTATCTTCATTACGAAACAATGGATGACCTGTTGGCAGAGTATACAGAAGATCTGATGAAAAATGTATGGACAAGTGATTCCATAAATCTGAGTGAGAAAGACTATCAGAAAACACTAAAATATATTTTAGATCATCAAGCTTCCTATAAAGCACTATTGAAATCCGGACTTTATCACAGATATATTCTTTCAGAATACGGAAAAATAGATTTTGAAAATAATGCAGCCCTAAAGAACACCGACCAAGAAGCCTTTATGCTGATGAGCTCTTACGCAGTATCCGGTATGGAGCAGATGATATTGTATGTTTTAGAACACCCCGAAATCTCTGTTTCAGCAGAGGAACTGGCAAGAGTTATGTATCAAATGAATGCTTTTAGCTATAAACAGATTCAAGTACTTTCGCGCTGATATATGGGGCAATTTGCCCCAAGCCTGTCATCCGATGATCGTCTCCGATTCATTCTCCGGCTGGATCACCTTCAACTCCCGTGCCACCTTCTCCGGGATCAGCAGATCCCATGGCATCGTCATGTACAGCAGATTCTCCACACCATCCCTTGCCCGGTCAATGTTCAATCCCTTGCACAGCAGTCTCATATATTCCCTGGACTCCCTCGACAGCATGTTGATGGTATTGTTCGAACGGATCAGTGCCGACATGTATTTCCGGAACACATGTTCAATCACCTTTTCCAGTCGCTGCATATACGGATCGCTCCACTGGTCCGCCAGCATCGCCAGATAATAACTCTCGATCGCCTCATTGATGATCTCGGATCTGCCTTTTGCTTTTCTGTTCATCTTCTCCGCCTTTTCCGTATCCATCTCCTGCAGATGCTTCAGCATGCTCCTGACATCCTCATTGATCCTGAAGGCTATGACTTCCCTTGCCATATCTATTCTTTCATCATCCTTTCCTTTGGGGCAAATTGCCCCGAAAACCCGTATTACATGTGTCATACGTAATACAGGTGAAACGTAATACCTTTGTATAACCGATGTAATACTGAAAAAAACGCATTGCCATCACCAAACTGCCCGTTGGGCTGTTCTCAAACCGGGGGATTTTGTATAACGAAATCCCTTATCCTGCTATATATATAAAATCTACCTTTTCACGCCTGTTTGAGGCAGCGGATCAGCTGCCCCGGACCGCTTCAGTTCAGACTCTTTCTTCGCAGCTGGGCAAGCGTGAGGAAGGTGTTCATCTGACTTTTCAGGATCAGCGCCGGCAGTTTCTGTTCCGGATTGAGCGCGATCCCGAAGCATTCTTCGTCCTGAAAGACCATTTTGTTTAACTCAAACACGGAAATGCGGACGGTCCGGATGCCATCAGGAACCATCGCCGGATCCGAATAAACCGCGTAATATCTGTTGCCCTGCTCATCATTCACGCAAAGGATCCGCTCCTTTTCCGTGTCAAACGCTGCCAGGATCTTCTCCTCGTCCTCATTCATGTCCATGAAACGCACGAAGACTCTGGCAAAAGTTTTCCTTGAAGGATAGGCATAAAAGTGCTGAAGCAGAAGATGCAGTTCATCCATTGTTGTTTTCCTCTTTCGTTCCACCGATCATAGATCAGGAATTCCAGAATGAAAACAGGCTGTGGATAAACTCCATGAATCATGGAGAAAACGGTTGAACATGGCAACCGGTATGGCATAATCCATGGAGTTACGGGCCGTACATTCCCTCCAGGACAGCGCCATAAGAATTCAGAAACGCCTGGAAACTGCTGAACTTTCTGACTCTGAAGCCATAGGAATTGGCCGCCGTCGCGTTGCATTCGCTGATCAGAACCGAGCCGTCTGCCCCTACGCCTTCAATAAAAACAGCATGCCGCACTGATCCAAAACGAATCGAGGCGATCGACTGCGGGATCGGACTGTTCGGGTCTCTGGAGTAAGTGCCGCTGCCCGGAGAGACATGATCGATGGCCACGAGCTGGTTCCAGTTGTTCGGCAAAGGGAATCTTCCGTCCGGATTGTTCACTTCCCAGAAGCGCCCGGCGGCATAACTGGAGCAGATCATCTTGTTCCACTTGCCTGTGATCGAGGCGATCAGACATCGGTCATACGGCCAGGCGATGTGGTTATTGGCGTCACAGACACATGGATTGCCATGGATCCCATCAGGATCGAAGCAGTAATACTTGCTGTCGAAGTCGATCACAACACCTTCCATCTCCATGATTCCGCCCGGCTGGATATCTCCGGGATCCTGTCCCTCTTCACCGCCACCGTGAGGATGGTCGTATGTATCACCATATTTCCAGGGATGTGAAGTCGCAAACAGCAGCATCGGATTGAAGTACCGTTCGGCACCTTCATCAAGGAAATATGTCTTCACTGACACTTCATCAGAGAAGCCGAGGATCTCATTCTGTTCCAGTTCATC